>QHNT01000380.1 GCA_003218515.1 Verrucomicrobiota bacterium
CAGCCGCTGCTCACGCTGACCTCCTGAATCGGGCCAGTCGGGAGAAACAGCAACTCAATGGCCGAACGCTCTGGCATGTCGCCAACCTCAATGCGTGAAATGAAACCGTCAATCTCGCGAAGGGCCGCCGCTGCATCGTCCCAAGAAGACCAAGCGAAATCGTTGTCTGGTCGTGCGAGAAACTCCCGCGCCTCGCGAAGAACCGCGATGAGTTTCTTGTGTTTGGGATTGGTGCTCACGAGACGTGCGTAATACCGCCTAACGACCCAAGCTCAGCGACCCGGCGCACGGGACCCACCGCTTGCAACCGCGACGCTCCCGCCGGGTTCGCTGCAGCGCATTGTTAGGCGTTTTGCTCATTGAGTTAAGGGAACTCGAACCAGAACCGTCAGAATGGATTTATTCCACGGTGACGTAGCGAAGCTCGTAGGGCGTGGGTCGCCCGGCGCGCCTGTGCAAATAGTCAACCGGTCTCCCTCAAGCTTGTAAATACCCTGGATGGTTGGGTTGCGGCTATCATCGAAATCAATCCGCTTCGGTTCAGAGTGCTCATCAATATGGAACTCCTCGCTGCCCTTATCGGTGTCGAGGCGGAACCGACGTCCGAAATAAATGTGGACACGACCTAACATCTGGGGCGTCTCGGTGCGCATCAACTCATTGTGGATAACCTTCCATGAACCCTGAAGCCGCTGTTCGTCTCCGACGAGCGAGCGGTCCTGTTGTGGCTACGACCGGTGGCGTACGAACGGTCGCGCAAGCAGAAAGCAAGGCGCAGATCGACAGACACAAGAAAAGCAAAGAAGCCTTCATAACGCCTAACGGCCAGCGTGAGCCACGGGAGGCAGCCGCCAGTGACACAGCAACGAAGTCTCAGCGCTAAGGCTGCCTCCCGTTGGCTCCACGCTCTGGTTAGCCTGCATGGTCATTCTGAATACTCCAAAGTCTTACCATCCTTCAGCTTGGCGTAAACAATAACGTCACCCCGCGTGACTCTCCAAAGCTGCGTGCCGTCTTTCTTCCAGTGAATCCGCCGCCGACTTTGTCCGGGCAACTGTGCAATCTGCTCCTCGACCTGTGCCTCAGTGAGGCCCGCTGGTAGATAAACTCGCTTCTTGCCGGACTCGCTGAGGATGCGTGTACCCTCTGCAAAGGCGTATCCTGGCATGGCCGCAACCGCAACTGGACCGAAGATGGTATAGACAGCCGCATCATACGGTTCTGTGTGCTTGCAGCCAGTGCCCAGAAGAATAAGCACGCTCGATAACAGCGTTGCGAGAGGTGTCGAATGGTTCATGACGCGCGAATGCAGGCTAACAGTTAAAGTGTGCCTAAGGACTGAGGTGCTATTGGCTGCGATTTCATTGTTGTGATTTAAGGTTAATTGCTTTAGTGACAGCGGCAAGCTCATAGTTCCTGTTCAATAGCCATACCGACGAAAGCCTCGCTCCCTGAACGCTCCCAGCACCCCGAAGGGACTTCGAAGCCGCCGCGCATCCGCGCATCTTGACGGATGTGTTCCGGCAACAATTGCGGCTGAGGCGCTATGCGCGTCGCACCGAAGATACGTATGTGAACTGGAGACCCGAGGAGTTGATTCGGATTTTTTCGACCAGCATTCGCACGGCCAGCCGAGGAGCGTTCAGTATTCGAGGTTCAATGTTGAATGTCGGACGTTCTGCCCGGATGGCGCGACGGAGTCTCGCGCCACCATGAGCAGGGGAAAAACATTCAACATTCAACTTCCAACGTCGAACATCGAACATCCAAGACGACGCAGGTTCGCGCTCACGGTTGCGACGGCTCATACCAGTCGCCGCGGAGCCAGTCGGCGAGGAGGCCGATGGCCTGGCCGTCGAGCACCTTGTCCTGGCCGAAGGCGGGCATGCGGTCGTTGCGCTTGCTGTAGAAACGCGCGTGGGCCGGGTTGGAGATGAAATCCACGAGCCAATCGCGCGAGCCGTAGCCGGTGAGGTCGGGGGCGGTGGCATCTTCATCCGGCTTTTGGAACTGGTGGCACTCGGTGCAGCGCATGGCTTCGCTCGCAATCAGGGCCCTTCCTTCGGCAATGAGCGCAGCGTCGCGCTGGTCGAGCTTGCGCAGGGATTTGAGTTCGGCTTCGGCGGAGAGCGCGGCGATGACCTTTTTGAGCTGCTCTTTTTGTTCGAGTGAAAAGCCGGCGACATCTTTTTTGACGAACTTCACCATTTTGCCCTCTTTGAATTTCGTCCCGCCGAAGTAGTGCAGACTGTCGATGCGCTCGGGGTCGAGCAGGCCGGCGAGCCATTCACGGCTGGCAAAGCCGTTGAGGTCGGAAGCTTCAGGCGGGTCCTGGAGCTGGCGGCCGGTGCCATCGCGGCCATCGTAGCGATGGCAGCTCGCGCAGTTTTTGGCGAAGAGTTTGGGCCCTTGCGTCAAGGGGTCGTTGCGCAGGAGCGTAACGGCGCCTTCGCGCGGGATGCCAGTGGGCGATTCAGCGAGCACTTTGACGCGGTGCGCGTTGCGCCTGGCCTCTTCGACGGCTGCTTTGAACGCCGGCTTGCGTTTGTCTTCGGTCACGGGCAGGTAGGTCAACAGGATCACCCCGCCGAGCAGCGAAAAGGAAAGACCGACGTTGAATCTGTGCCCCAGTTTCCAGCGCCCGATGATCGGCATGAGGAAAATAATTCCCATGATGACACCCGGAATGACGATGGCGCCCCAGACCTCATGGCTCAGACCCAGCAGGCTGTGGCTGGCGCGGAAATACTTCAGAAACTCATACAGGAACAGGAAATACCATTCCGGCCGCGCCGCGGAGTAAGTTTCGGACGGATCAGCGGGAGCCGCCAGTTCAGCGCCGAGGTCTTCGCCAGTGTGGAAGAGCCAAGGGCGCAAGACCAGGAACAGAACGGCCACCAGCACCGCGAGACAGGCGACGGCATCGTTGAGCACCTGGTCGGGCCAGAAATATTCGTCCGGCTTGCGTTTCGGGTATCGGCCCCGCCGATGACGAGGCGTTGCAACGCGGGGCCGACGACCGGAGCAATGGCCATGATGTTCGTGGCGACTTTCGTGGCCCAGTAACCTTTCTGGTCCCAGGGCAGCAGGTAGCCGGTGAGCGAGAGCGCCAGCACGAGCAACAGGAGGCCGAGGCCGAACCAGAAGTTGATTTCGCGCGGGGCTTTGTAGGCACCGTCGATGACCACTTGCATCAGGTGCAAGACGAGCAGGACGTTCATCACCGAGGCAGTGAAGTGGTGAATGCCGCGCAGCAGCCAGCCGCAAGTCATCTCGTTCTGGATGTAATAAACGCTTTCCCATGCCGTCTGCGAACTCGGGCTGTAGGACATCCAGAGAAAAAGTCCGGTGATGAACTGAACGGAGAGGCAAAAGACCAAGGTGCTGCCCCAGATGTAACGCCAGCGCGCGCCGCCCGGGATGTTTTCGTAAAGCGCATACTCGATGATGCGCCGATAACCAGTGCGGCGATCGACCCAGTTGAGCAGCCGGTCCATCACGCGGGAATCTTTTCTTTATCGCCGGCGCGGAAGTTTTGAAATTTCACCCAGATTTCGTTGCCGTTGCGGATGTCAACGTCCAGTTCATCCAGACCGCGCGGGCTGGGGCTTTTCGGATCGGCGATCCGGCCGTCGAGCGCGAAACTGCTGTTGTGGCAGGGACAATGATAACTTTTCTTCGACAAGTCGTAGTCCACAAAACAGCCGGCGTGCGGGCAAATGACATTGAAAGCCTGCACTTGCTCGTCGCCGATGCGCCGCAGATAAACGGCGCCCACCGGTACGCGCGGCATGCGGTTCCACGCGTCGGTGTGACTGGCGATGACGGAAAACTTGCGCGGCACGCCATCCGCGGGCAGCGAACTGAGCGAAGCCACCAGGACAGCGTCGCTCTCCT
Organism: Verrucomicrobiota bacterium; assembly: GCA_003218515.1. Classification (GTDB taxonomy): domain Bacteria; phylum Verrucomicrobiota; class Verrucomicrobiia; order Limisphaerales; family AV2; genus AV2. Next base: position 3,898 of record QHNT01000380.1, read on the forward strand.
GGGATTTGCGCCGGAGCGGGTCGAGGAAAACGATCAACCCCGAAATTGCCGGAATCAGACCGGTTACAGCGCCGACGAAAACGGCGCAGGTCTTTTTGATGAAATTGCGCCGCGCAGGTTGCTGCGGAACGTCATGTGTTTCCATGTCCGTGAGTGAATATTGACCGGCGGGGCCGGCGTTGAGTACGACGGATAAGTAGAAGAATTGTTTCAAAAGTAAACTCGAATCGTCGGAAACATCCGGTCTGAGGCCAGAAATCGGCTTGTGCCCCGGCGCCGGGAATCGTTTGGTCGGGCAAATTTTTTCCGTGCTTTTCGGGCGGGCCGAAATTATGCTGCGGGCATGACCATCTGGATTATGGCCCTGCTGCTGTTCGCCCTCTTTGGCGCGCTCGGTTATGCGAAAGGGGCGGTTCGTATGATTTTCCCACTGATGGGTTTGATGCTGGGCGTTTTCCTGGCTGTGCCGCTGAGCCCACTCGTCAAATCGTTGGTGCCGCTGGTGGGGTTGAAGAACCCGATATGGAGCATTCTCCTGCCGCCGGTTATCGTCTTCTTCTTCATCGGGATGATTTTCATCATCGTGGGGTTCATCGTCCACTGGAAGGTCAGTCTATACTACAAATACCAGACCGACGATTATCACCGGCTGAGCTGGGAACGGCTGAACAAACGGTTGGGAGTGAGCATGGGATTGGTCGCCGGCGCGGCCTACGCGATTCTGGTGGGGCTGGTGATTTACATTCTCGGTTATCTCACGACGCAGGTTTCGGCGGGCGAAAACGAGACGGGGCTGGTGAAGTATCTCAACCAGGCGCGGGCCGATCTGCGTTCGAGCGGACTGGAAAAAACCGTGGCGACGTTCGACCCTACACCGGATAAATATTATCTCGCGTCCGACATCATGGGTTTGATTTACCACAATCGGCTTCTGGAAAGCCGGCTTTCCGCCTACCCGCCGTTTCTCTCGCTGGCCGAGCGCCAGGAATTTCAGGACATCGCCAACGATACCGAATACCAAAACATGCTGGCGACGCAGGCCCCGGTCAACCAAGTCATCAACCATCCCAAGACGCAGGCCATCCTCAGCAACCAGGAAATCATCCAGCAACTGCAACAGACCGACCTCAAGGATTTGTTGGAGTATCTGAAGACGGGCGAGTCGCCCAAATTCGCGGACATGAAGATATTGGGCCGCTGGCAACTGGATCCCTACGCCACTTTGCTCCAGGAGAAGAAGAAGCGGTCCCGGTTGACGACCGTCGAAATGAAGCTGTTGAAGCAACAGTTGGAGTTCGTGAAAGGCTACACTCTCGTCGTTACACCGGACAACAACGTGAAACTGAAAGGGCCGGACGTGGTGGCCCTCATGCAGAAATACCTCGGCGACTTGAAAGTGTTCGCTGAAGGCACAGCAAGGAAGCCGGTGCCGACGGTGCGCGCAACTGCTCCCGCTCCTGTGCAGCCGACCGCGCCGAACGTTTCGCCCCAAATGGCGCAACGCTATGGTCGCGCCGCGCCCGCCCGGGCCCCGACGCCTCCACCCGTGGTGGTGAGCCCCGCTGCTCCGGCGGCGGCCCCCCCTACGCCCGCGGCGATTGCAGCAGAAATTGCGAAATTGCCGATCGTCGTTCTGGCCCAAGGAAACTGGAAAGGCGAGGAGGACAGATACGAGTTGACGATGCAGTCGCAGGCCGGCGGCTTCCAATTCGGCAACGGGAAGAAATCGGCCACGGTTGAAGCGACCATCAGAGACGGGCGGCTCTATCTGACCGAAGAGAATGAAACGATGGTGATGGAAAAGTTCTGAAGGCGCATCGTTCAGCCTCAGTGGAGATCGTAACTCGCCCGCTCGAATCGCAACTGATTCACGTCAAACAGAAATCGTGGCGGGCTGCTGGTGAAGACCGGGTCTACGCTGGAAGCCGGGTCGGTTTGTCCGGTCAGCGGGCGGGCAACCGCAGCGCCAGACGGCAGCGAGGCGGGCGCGGGCGTCTGCGCAAACCACGGACTGCCCAATGTGGGGGCGGGACTTTCCTCGGACTCGAGCGATTGCGAGACTCCCAGCCCGACCACGAGCAAACCGGTGATGATCAACCCGTAGGCGCACGCCAGAACGGGCCTGGCGTCGAGTTCTGGAAACAGTCGTTGCCGCCACGAGGGCCGCATCACCAGCCCTTGGGCCTCGATGCGGGCGATGACCTTGTCTGAAAAGTGATTGAAGTAACCAGGCGGCGGCGGTTCGTGGCGTTTGAGCGCGAGCAACTTTCTTAGCTGATCAAAATCCTGCGGGGAGGGGTTCATGGTCACTTCAAATAATCGGACAAATAAGCCTGCAACTGTTGTCGAGCGTAAAACAGGCGCGAACGAACGGTCCCCGTATTGCAGTTCATAATCCTGCTAATCTCTTCGTGCGACAGACCTTGCACATCATGCAACGTCACTACCAATCTATGGACTTGAGACAGTTTCTGCATGGCGATGTTCAATTTCTCCTGCAGCTCGATCAGGTTGACCTCCCGTCGCGGCGTCTTCTCGGAGATCAACGCGAGCAGGTCGGCGTCATGTTCGGTGTTGAAGTCCAGATCGTTCAGGCTCATGTGCGTCTTGTTCTTCCGCTGTTTGAGGAAGTTAATGGTCTTGTTGACGGCGATCCGGTAAACCCAGGTGAAAAAGCTGGAGTCACCTTTGAACGATTTGAGCGCCTGATAAGCCTTGATGAATGTCTCCTGCGCGAGGTCGTTGGCGTCTTCGTGATTGGCGGTCATATGGTAAATGGTGGCGTAGATGCGCTCCTGATAACGGCGCACCAGCCCGTCATATGCCTCCAGGTCCCCGCATTTGGCGCGCTTGACCAGCCGTTGCTCCACCTGCGGATCACTGTCCGACGGCGGGGCGACGCGAGCTTTCTCCAGCAAGTTGGCGTTCATGGCACAGTAATCAAACCCCCAACGCGCTCGTTTGTTGCTCCAAAAATCCGGTCAGCGCGATCAAAGCCAGTCGGCTTTCCGTTTCGGGCAGGGATGCCAGACATAGCCGCGCCCTTTCGAGAAACTGATGAATCACGCCGCGCGAGCCGTCGAGAGCGTCGTATTTGTCCAGCAACCCGACCACGCGCGCCAGATTTCCGCCTTCCCACTGCTCGATCAGCTTTTGCAACTCCGCCCGGTCCAGGGCGACAGACCGTTCCAGTGCCAGGAGCACCGGCAACGTCAACTTTCCGTTGGCCAGGTCCGTGCCCAGTGACTTGCCGACCAACGCCTCCGCCCCGAACAAGTCAAGGCAATCGTCATAAATCTGGTAAGCCGTCCCCAGCGCCAGACCGAAACGGCGTAACGCCGCGCGCTCCCTCGGGGCGGCGCCGCACAGCCAGGCACCCAAGTCGCACGACAGCGCGAACAGTTCGGCGGTCTTCATCTCAAGGACCTTGAAATACTCCTCGCGAGACAACTGGAGCCGCCGCTGGCGGTGGGTCTGCAGAATTTCGCCGGAACAAACCGTTTTGGTCGCAGCGGAAACGGCCCGGCATATTTCAGGGGTGGGAAAACTGGCAGCCAGCTTCAGCGCATGCGCGAACAGACAGTCGCCGAGCAGCACGGAAATTTGATTGCCCCAGTTCGCCGCAAGCGTCGGCTGCTGCCGGCGCAATACCGCTTCATCCATCACGTCGTCGTGCGCGAGCGTGGCCAGATGAACCATCTCGATGATGACCGCGACGGTGACGAGGCTGTCGTTCGGCTCGCCAATGGCCGCGGCGCTCAAGGCCACGAGCGCCGGGCGCAACTGCTTGCCTTGATTCGTCAATGCGTATTGGGCGTACGAGGCGATTTCCGGGTCGAAAGTGTGAACTTGCTCGGCCAGCCGTTCGGCCACCGCTTTCAAAAACGGCTCGACCGGCTCCACAATCTGTTTCCAGGAATGCGGTGGTTCGGTGGCGGGCGCGGCGGTTGCAACCGCTTTGGTTTCGACGGCCAACATCCCGGCCACTGTAAGGTTGGCCAAAAACCAAGTCAAACTAACTCATTACGGATTGCGCCATGAGTTTGTGATGAATCGGCCGGCTCTGGCGCTTTTGTTACCTGTCATCCGCTTGGCGTGCTGCGGGGGGCGATGGCTTCCGAGAGCACGCCGAGCGCCTCGGCGCGGGCGATGGCGCCCACCAACTTGCGTTCTTTGCGCGAGTTGATCACCGGCACGTTGCGTTGTTCGCTCGTGAGCAGGACCGGCAGCGCGTCGAGCAGCTTTTGGTTTGGCGTCAGGCACGAGGGCGGCGGACGCATCACGTCGAACGCAATCACGCCGTTCAGTTCCTGGCCGGCATTGAGATATTCTTTTAAATCGTGCAAGGCGACGAGCCCCACGAGCGAGTGCTTGTCGTCCACTACCGGCAGAAAATTGTTCGGGCTGGTCAGGAACCGATCGGCGATTTCGTGGAAGGTCGCAGTCTGTTTCAACGGCGGAACCGGATCGCGCATGAGGTCGCCGACCGTTTGCTGCGTGGCCGCGCCGGGTAGCGCGCTCTCCCGTTCGGTCTCCAATCCCTTTTGCCGGAGCGGTTCCGTGTAGATGGTTTCCGGATCCAGCCGCCGGGCCACCAGCGTGGACACGGCGCAGGCGACCATCAGCGGGGGCATGAGCGTATAATCCCGCGAGATTTCAAACACCATGATCATCGCCAGCAGCGGCGAATGCGTCGTGGCCGCCAGTACGCTGCCCATGCCCACCAGCGCAAAGGCGGCGGTGGGTAAGGTTTCGGCGACGTGGCCCGCGTGCAGCGTCATGCCAAACAAGCCGCCCAACCCGGCGCCCAGAAACAACGTGGGCGTGAACACACCGCCGACCGCGCCCGAACCGACCGTCATCAACGTGGCGAGCAACTTGGCCACGAACAACCCGAACAGGAAGCCCAACTCGTATTGGTCGTGCAAGATTTGATTCGTCGCGCCGTAACCGTTGCCCCAGACCTGCGGGTAGCCGGTGGCAATCGCGCCGACCACCAGGCCGCCGAGCGCCATCCGCACGTAAAGCGGCTGCGTAACGCGACTGAACAGGAGTTCGCTGTGGCGAAGCAGTTTCAGGAACGCCGCGCCCAACATGCCGGCGAAAAGTCCCAACAACACGAACCAGGGCAACTGAGTGACATGCGTGAATTCAACGTCAGACGGCACTTGATATTGCGGCTCGATGCCGAAAAAACTCCGCGAAACCATCGTGGCCACCACCGAGGCCAGGACCAGCGGCGCGAACAGGTTCATGGAAAAGTTGCCGAGGACGATCTGCGCCGCGAACACGGCGCCGGCCACCGGCGCATTGTAAGCGGCGGCGATGCCGGCCGCGGCGCCGCACGCCACCAGCAGGCGCAGGCGATACGGCTGCCAATGGGCCAGTTGCCCACATTTGGAAGCCGCCGTCGCCGTCAAATGCGTGATCAATCCCTCGCGGCCAATGGACCCGCCGGTGCTGATGCTCAGGAGCGACGAGACGGCTTTGATCAACGCGTGCCGGAACGGCAGGCGACCGTCGCCGGCCACGACCACTTCCAGCAGGTTGCTCGAACCACGTTTGCCGACCCAGTGAAGTCCCCAAAACAAAACCAGCCCGGCGCCTAGCCCGCCGACCGTCGGCGCCAGCAGGCGCTGCCACCAATTGAGCGCCTCGGCGATCTCCACGAAATCGCCCTGATGCCGGAGCGCGACCTCCTTGAGCGTGTCGATGCAAAGATGAAAGACGAGGTTGACCAGGCCGCCGATGATGCCGACGCCTGCCGCGAGCAACAAATGGACTGTTTCCTCACTGAGCCGCAACTTTTCCCGGATGCGCAGCAGCTCCTGCCAGTGCCGCCGGAAAAAATCCTGCACCTTCGCCAGGACCTCTCGCCAACTCTTCGGCCAGGTTCGCACCTCATGATTTTGTGAATTTTACGGCCACCTGACGAGTCTTCTTTCCGGCATCCAATGCAACCTTCCAACGCGCCGCAACCGCCGACCAAGCCGGTGGTTTAGTCGTTTTTCCGGTTTGCACGCAAACGTATTATTATTTAGGCTGCCTGGCTTGCACAGTTCTTAACGCATGAAGAAATGGATCATTCTGGCTGTGGTGCTGGCCGGGGGCGCCTGGGGATTCCAAAAATGGCGCAACTCCCTCCCGGGCACGGGCGCCTCGGCGACCGACTCTCATCCCACTACCGCGGTGGTGGAAACTCGCGACATTCATTTCGCCGTCAGCGCGGCGGGGGAAATCGGCCCGGCCGACCAGGTTTCGGTCCGGCCGGAAATCAACGGCAAAATCCTCACGCTGCCGGTGGACATTGGTGATCGGGTCAAAAAGGACAGCGTGTTGTTCACGCTCGACGACCAAGACTTGCAGACGGATCGCTCGTCGAAATTGATCGAAATCGAAGCGGCAAAATTGCAATTGGAGAAGGCGAAGCGCGACTACGAACGGTCCAAACAACTCTATGCCGACAAACTTATCTCGCAGGAACTCTTCGAGGACACGAAGACGCAGTATGAGCTGGCCCGCAACGCCCTCGACCGCGCCGATAAGGCGCTTCACCTGGTCGAATACCAGTTGACCAAGACCGAAATGGTCATCAACGCGCACATCAATCAGGCGGACGTGACCCGGCTCAAGATCGGGCAGCAGGTCGAGGTGCAAGTCGAAGCCGTGGCCGGCCTGAAAGTTACCGGCAACGTCGAACGCATCGCGCCGCAGGCCACCATCAAAAACAATATTAAAGGCTTCGCCGCGCGCATCCTGTTGAAGGACGTTGACCCGCGCGTTCGGCCGGGCATGACGGCGAACGTTCAAATTCCAGTCGCCTCGGCGGACAATGTCGTGGCCGTGCCGCTGGCCGCTGTGTTTACTGAAACCAGTCCGGAAACGGGGCAAACGGAGCGCTATGTTTACGTGAAGAACGAGGACGGCTTTGAGCGCAAGCCGGTCCAGATCGGCGTCTCGGATTATTTCTATGCCGAAGTCCAGAAAGGCTTGTCACCGGGCGAAGTGGTCGCGCTCGAGCTGCCGGAGACGGAAAAATCGCGGGCGATCAAGAATCCGCTGGTGATGCTGCCGAGCGGCTCTGAAGGCGGCAACACGACCGCCCGGCCCGGCGCCAGCAAAGGCAATGAGAGGACCAACGGCGCCAGCGGCGCGCAGCGGCCTGCGGGCGGCAATCGACGGGGCGGCACTTAGGCGCTCATGCCGCTATATGTATCATGGCCCTGGTTGAACTTCGCAACGTCAGCAAAATCTACCATTTGGGTGGCGAGGAGATCCGCGCGCTGGACGACGTATCGCTCGACATCCAGCCAGGCGAATTCATCTCGATCATCGGCCCGTCGGGCAGTGGCAAGTCCACGTTGATGCACATCCTCGGCTGCCTGGACTCGCCGACTCGCGGCACGATCAAGCTCGACGGCACTCTGATTCATGACGCCTCGGCGCGCGAGTTGGCCCGCATCCGGAACCAAAAGATCGGATTCGTGTTTCAGTTCTTCAACCTCTTGCCCAAGCTCAACGTCCTGCAAAACGTCGAGCTGCCGATGATTTACAGCGGTCTGGCCGGCCGCGAACGGCGCGAACGCGCCGTGCAAGCGTTGAGGATGGTCGAAATGGATAACCGCGCCAAACACCGTCCGATGCAGCTTTCCGGCGGCCAGCAACAGCGCACTGCCATCGCCCGCGCGCTGGTCAACAATCCGAAAATCGTCTTCGCGGACGAACCCACGGGCAACCTCGATTCGCACACCGGCGAGGTGATTCTTGAGTTGTTCCGCAAACTCAGCCAGGAGGGCCGCACCATCGCGCTCGTGACGCACGATCCGGAAATTGCCGCCGTGACACCGCGCCGGATCGAAATCCGCGACGGTAAAATTGCCAGACACGTTGACCTGAAACTGGCCGGCCTGGATCGGGCAAACGCGGAACGGGGAGCGCGGACCGCGGAACCGGGACAGACGCCGGCGGCGAATCGAACATGACGCGCGGAATGACAGACGGAGTGTTGGAGTATTGGAGTGATGGAGTATCGGACCTGCATCACTCCATTACTGCGCCACTCCAACGCTCCATCAGTTTGTTGTGAATCTTTGGAACGCCATCCTGATCGGGTTCAAAGAAATCTGGGCGCACAAGTTCCGTTCACTGCTCACAATGCTCGGCATCATTCTGGGGGTCTCAAGTCTGGTGGCGATGTCGGCGCTCGTAAAGGGCATGGAAGTGGGCGCCAAAGAAGCGTTGATTGCCATCGGCGGCCTGCAGAAAGTTCGCATTGAACCGCAAGACGTGCCGATCCAGCAGTGGCAATTGAAGGACCAGGCGGTGGGCGTGACGATCAACGACGTTTACGCACTGGAGGCCAGCGCTCCGCTGGTCACGAAAATTTCTCCCGAAATGCGACTGTTCGGGGCGACGGCCTCAAAGAAAGGAAAATCATTTCGTCCGTGGAATTGCACCGGCGTCTGGCCCGTGGCACTCGAGATGTACGAGCACGTCATCCACTACGGCCGCATGTTCAACGAGATCGACGATGAAATGGCGCGCAACGTTTGTGTGATCGGCACCGGAGTGCGCGATGAACTTTTTGGATCGCCGGAGGACATCGGTGAGGAAATCAATCCGGTGGGCGAGACCATCAACATCAACGGCCAATTGTTTACCGTTATCGGCATGTTCGATCATTACGAGAGCGAGCAGGAACGCAAAGAGCGCGAGCTGGCGAAACTGCAGCCCAAACAGGCCGCGACGGGTCCCAAACGCAGCCGGGGCTGGAACGGTCGCGGCGGCAGCTTCGCGTTCCGCATGAAAAACAATACGCTGCTCATGCCGCTCAACACCGTCTGGATGAAATTCCGCGCAGCGGGCGCCGGCGCAAGCAAATCCTCGAGCACGGCCGCCAATACGGTGAATGTGCCCGACCCGCGCCTTTCTGTCCTCGAAGTGAAGATCGCAGACGTTGACCACATAAACATTGCGTTGCAACAAATCCGGAATGTGCTGATGGCCACTCACAAGGGGATCGAGGACTTTTCGTTCCGCACTCAGGAGGAATGGGCGGAGAACATCAACACCTTTATTCACAACGCCCGCATGAGCGGCGGTATCATCGCCGGCATCAGCCTGCTGGTGGGCGGCATCGGTATCATGAACATAATGCTCGCCAGCATTTCCGAGCGTGTGCGGGAAATCGGCATCCGCAAAGCCGTCGGCGCCGCGACGGAAGATGTATTTGTTCAGATCCTGGTCGAAAGCATCGTGATCTCCGTTCTCGGTGGACTGGTCGGTTTGATCGCGTCGTATGGACTCGTGCGATTGATCGTCAGTTTTTCGCCCACGGACAACGCGCCGATCATCACCATCACCGCGATGGCCATCGCGTTTTTTTTCAGCGCGTGTGTCGGGATCGTGGCCGGTTTATTTCCGGCCTTCAAGGCCGCCCGGCTCGATCCGATTCAGGCGCTGCGTTACGAGTGATGAACCTGCTCAACACTATCGTCGTGGGTCTGAAGGAAATCTGGGCACACAAGTTCCGGTCGCTGCTCACGATGCTGGGCATCATTCTCGGCGTGGCGAGCCTGGTCGGCATGGCGGCCATCGTGAAGGGAATGGAAAACGGGTTGAAGGAAACGATGATTGCGATGGGTGGCGCGGACAAAGTGTTGCTGGAAGATGAGGACGTGCCGGCTTACCAGGAGCATCTCGCGGAAGAAGCGCCGGGACGGACCATGGTGGATGTCATGGCGCTGCGCCAAAGCGCGCCGTTGATCCGGCTGGTCTCGCCTGAGATGGCGTTGAACAACTGCACCGTCACGCGCGGCGACAAAATGGTCAATCCATCCGAGTGCGTCGGCGTCTGGCCGGCCGTGCTCGACATGAACCTGCACACGCTGCAATACGGCCGGTTCTTTGCCGACCTTGACGAGGAAAAGGCCAACAGTGTTTGCGTCATCGGCACCGGTATTCGGGACGAACTGTTCGGCTCACCGGAGAAGACCGGCCAGGACATCGTTCCGATTGGTCAACAGGTTCTCATCAACGGGCAACCCTTCACCATCGTCGGCATGTTCACTCGTTACGAGGGCGAACAGGAACGCAAAGAACGCGAACTTGCCAAAACGAAACCGAAGGAGAAACAGGCCGGTCCGGCGCGCCGGCGCGGCTGGGGCCGCGGCGGCGGTAGCTGGGCGTTCTGGCGCAAGAACTACACGGTTTATATGCCGATGAACACGATGTGGGTCCGGTTCCGCTCCGCCGCCGGAGCAAATAATATCCCCGATCCGCGCCTGACGGACATTGACGTGAAGGTGACGAGTCTGGATCGGCTTGAACCCGCGCTGCAACAAGCGCGCAACGTGCTGCTGATGACCCATCGGGGCATCGAAGACTTCAGCTTCCGCACGCAGGAAAACCAGATTCAAAGCATCAACGCGCAGATTCGCAACGCGCGCCTGAGCGGCGGCATCATCGCCGCGATCAGTCTGATCGTCGGCGGCATCGGCATCATGAACATCATGCTGGCGAGCATCAACGAACGCATCCGTGAGATCGGCATCTGCAAGGCGATTGGCGCGACCGGGCTGGCGATCTTTCTGCAAATTCTGGTGGAAAGCATCGTCGTCGCCCTCGTCGGGGCGATCGCCGGACTGGCCGCGTCGTTTGGCCTCGTGCGCCTGCTGGCCGTGGTTTCGCCGTCCCAAAATTCACCGGTTGTCACACCGAAGGCCATGGTGATCGCCGTGATTTTCAGCGCCTGTGTGGGAATCGTCGCCGGCCTGTTTCCCGCCTTCAAAGCCGCGCGGCTCGATCCGATTCAGGCCCTTAGATACGAGTGAGGGCAGAGACGGCTAAGACAGGATCGTTCGCGTTAAACGCCCGGTCATTTTCGCCGTTAGTTTCCCCAGCCACGAGCTGATGCGCGACTTACGCTTCTTCTCGACCTTGGGCTGGCCGAGGGACTGGCAATGTCCGCCGCAGACAGGGCACAATTTCAAAGACGCGCCGCCCATGCGGCGGATCTGGTGAACGCACAGTTCACAGAATGTCTTGCTGCACTGCGCGCATTCCATCGTCGCATGGGAGCCAGAGTGGTTGTAGCACGCAGGCGCGCCGTCCGCCAAAAACGGATTCGGTTGCTGAGGCGTCAGCGCCGGAATTGCGATGTGCGCGAGCGCGTCTTCAAAGGCGATTTCCACCGAGCCAAGGTTCAGCGTTTGGCCCGGTAACAGCACGGCTTCCTTGATCTGCTGACCGTCAATGAACGTGCCGTTGGTAGAGCCCAGGTCGTGAATCCGCACCGTGCCGTCCTGCATGATGACTTCGCAGTGTCGGCTGGAAACGGTCGCGTCGTCGAAGCAGAAATCGTTTGTTGAATCGCGTCCGAGCCGGATGGTGCCTGACGGCAATTCAATCGTCTGGGCGGCGCGGGACCCGGATTTGATCGCTAGTTGTGGCATGGTCCCCTCCTTGGCTGTTCATCGCTGACCTTTCGTTTTGTTGGCCGGTTGGTTCGACCGCGGCGAATACCGCGAGACGAAACAACCAGGTTGACACAAAGCCTATGACAATTCAGGGCAATAATCCATTCAAAAAAAGAACAGGAAATCCCGCCGAACAAGGGCGGAAAAACCGCTTGCCCGGCCAAATTTGTAGCGAAGCTTGTGTTCATGACGGCAAGACTACTCGTGCGGGTTGTTCGACGGTTAATTGATAAAATTTACCGCGCTATTGATTTGCCAACTACGCCTGCCAGAACCGCTGATTCGGCGTCCTCATTATCGCCGCTCGCGTTGCTGCACGTCAGAAAGACGTAAAAAGGTCGTAAAAACTCCCGTTTGCAACGAGCCACGCGTCACTCCACTTCACTCCACTTTCGGAAAGGGGATTGCGTAATTGAATCCGCGGTGAAAAACTGGTCGTGTCGGAGTAGTCATGCAGAAAACCGTTCTGTCATTTGGAGAAACGCTTTGGGATTTGTTTCCCTCCGGACCGGCGCTCGGCGGCGCGCCGTTCAATTTCGCCTGTCGCGTCAACTCACTCGGCGACCGTGGGATCATCATCAGCCGGATCGGGCGAGACGATCTCATCGTCTCCGAGGTCGCTTATGATTTCATTGATGTCACGGACGAACTGCTGGGCCTGGCGCGGGCAGCCGACTGCCTTTGTTTCGGCACGCTGGCTCAGCGGGCGCCGACTTCGCGGCGGTCGTTGCAGCGCCTGCTCGAGGTGACCGGCAAGGGCATGAAGTTTCTGGATATCAACCTGCGCAAGGACTGCTTTTTCAGGGAGACCATTACCGAGTCGCTCAAGCAGGCGAACATTTTGAAGATGAATTTGCATGAGGCGCATTACCTGGCCGAGCTGTTTGAAATTTCGCTTTCGTCACTGCCGGATTTCTGTGCGGAGATGATGGAGGACTGGTCGTTGTCGTGCTGCCTCGTGACGCTCGGTGGACACGGAGCGTTCACGGCGTCGGCGGACGGGAAGAAAGTTTACGTGCCCGGCTACGAAATCAAGGTTGTCGATACCTGCGGATCCGGCGACGCCTTTTCCGCCGGATTCATCCACGAATATCTGCGGGGCAAATCGCTGGCCGACTGCTGCCGGCTTGGCAATGCGTTCGGCGCGGTGGTCGCGATGCAACGAGGAGCCACGACGCCGGTTTCGTTTGAGGAAGTGCGGCATTTTCTGAAGGCAGATCACCCCCGCGTCCACGAACCAAGCCTGAAAGCGTTCGCGATCAGTTGATCGGCCAGTCCTTCCCATGAACCGCCCCTCTCCCGGCCTGCGGCCACCCTCTCCCCGCAAGGCGGGAGAGGGCAGGGAGAGGGGTGCCGATCTGGTTCATGGCTTCGATTCACGTCCGAATTTTGGAGGTGTTCCCTTCCCATGAACCGTATCCCCTCATCCTGTCCTTCTCCCCCAGTGGGGGGAGAAGGTGCCCGGAGGGCGGTTGAGGGGGTTTCATGGCTTTCGATTCGCGTCCAATTTTGGAGGTGTTCCATGAACCGCTGCTTATTGTCGTTCCTGAGTTTGCTGACTTCTCTTGCCGCCGTGGAGCCGAAATGGAGCCATCTCTCGAGCAAGAACGGAGAGCTCCCCACACCCGGCGAGTCCACCCAGCAGACCGGCGCGCTCGTCGCCGATCTGGACCGGGACGGCGTGAATGATTTCGTGCTCAGTTTCCGCCAGGTCGCGCCCGCGCTCGTCTGGTACCGGCGCGCGGACAAAGGCTGGGACCGCTACGTCATCGACAAGGATTTTCTCACCGTCGAGGCTGGAGGAGCGGTTTACGACATCGACGGCGATGGCGATCCGGACCTTGTGTTCGGCGGCGACTGGCAAAGCACGGAAGTCTGGTGGTGGGAAAACCCCTATCCGAATTTCGCGCCGATGGTCTCCTGGAAACGGCATTTGATCAAAAAGAGCGGCGCGACGCAGCACCACGATCAGACATTCGGTGATTTCAAAGGCACCGGCCGACCCCAGCTCGCTTTCTGGAACCAGGGCGCAAAAACAATTTTCCTCGCGGACATTCCGGCTGACCCGCGCCACACAGAGCCATGGCCCTGCGTTGCCATGTTCTCCGGCAGGGCGGGCGAACGCGGCGATCAGGGCAAGTTCCTCTACGCCGAAGGAATGGCGGCGGCGGACATCGATGCCGACGGCAAAATCGATTTGCTCGCCGGCAATTACTGGTTCAAACATGCTGGCGGAACCCATTTTTTGCCGATTCAAGTCGGCACGATCGGCGGGCGCATTGCGGCCGGGAAATTCAAACCCGGAAAATATTTGCAGATCGTCATCGCGCCGGGGGACGGCGTCGGGCCGTTGACGTGGTATGAATGCAACGGCAATCCGACCAATGCGCTCGATTGGGTGGGGCACGAGCTGGTCGAAAAAATGGTCCACGGCCACAGCCTGCAGGTCGCCGACATCGACGGCGACGGCAACCTCGACATTTTCGCCGCTGAAATGGCCAAGTGGACTGAGAAGCGTTCCGATCCCGACAATCCCAATGCGAAGGCGTGGATTTTCTACGGTGACGGCCAGGGAAATTTTAGGGAAACGGAATTTTCCTCCGGCGTCGGTTTTCACGAGGCGCGGGTTGCCGACCTCGACGGCGACGGGGACATGGACATTCTGGACAAGCCCTACAACTGGGACGCACCGCGTGTGGACGTGTGGCTCAACAATGGCACCGGGCCGCGCAAGCGAATTGAGCCTTCCCGGTAGCTGCGCCAACAGGATCAGGACACGGATGAGACATGTTTCACGATTGGCTAGACCAATTGCCAAAGGAAATTTCCGAAATGAAACCGATTGTCGAGTGTCCAACGGCTCCCCTCACCCTTCCCTCTCCCCTCATCGGATGAGGGGAGAGGGTGACTTTAGCCCGGTGAGGGGAGTGCCCGCACACGACATTGATTGGAAATTACTTTTGGCCACCACTAATTATAGGGCTTCGAGCAGCGCCGGTTGTATGCGCTGATTTTCGTTCGTGCAAATTCGGGAAATGTGTGTCTGATTATTCCGGCGCGGAACGAACCATCATCCATTTGAGAGAAAAATGAAACGAGTCATTGGCATCGGCGGAATTTTTTTCAAATCGCAAGACCCGGAAAAGTTGGTTGCCTGGTATCGGGAGCATCTCGGCATGGAGCCGAGTTGGGAAGGGGGCGTCACGTTCCATTGGAGGGACGCCCAGCGGCCCGGTCGCGAAGGCCAAACGATCTGGTCGCCTTTCCCCGCGGACACGGATTATTTCGAGCCGTGCAAGGAACCTTACCTGATCAATTACATCGTGGAGGACCTTGAGGCGTTGCTGGCTCAACTGCGCAAGGAAGGCGTCCAGGTCTTCGATGAACGGCAGGAATCACAGTATGGTCGGTTTGGCTGGATATTGGATCCCGAAGGCCGCCGGGTCGAACTCTGGGAACAGCCGACGGAACGCCGCGGATGAGCAAACAAAAAGTGTCTGGCGCTACTTTGCTTTCTTCCATCCCGGTCCGCGCACGGCTCGTCCGGACTTCGCGCCGGTGTGTTCGCCGTTCTTGAGCACTTGCGCGCCGTTGACGAAAACGTGCAGCACACCGGTCGAATACCGATGTGGTTTTTCGTAAGTCGCGTGGTCCTGGATTTTGGCCGGGTCGAGAACAACAACGTCGGCGAAGTAACCGGGTCTGAGCGCACCGCGTCGGTCCAGCTTCAGATTCCCGGCCGGCAGCGCGCTCAAACGCCGAATGGCCTCCTCGAGCGGAACAATCTTTTCGTCACGCACATAGTTGCCGAGCAGGTGCGCGAAGTTGCCGTAGGCGCGCGGATGCGGATTGGATTTCAGGAAAACACCCTCCGGCGCGAGCGATTCGGCGTCGGAACCAAAGCTGACCCACGGCAACGCGACTTCTTTGCGCACATTATACTCCGACATCAGAAAATAGACTGTGCTGACCCGGCTGCCGTCTTCGATGACCAGGTCCATCGCCGTCTCTTCGGGCGACGTGCCGCGCGTTTTGGCGATCTCGGCGAGCGTTTTGCCGGTCAGCGGTTTGAGTTTGTCGTTTTTGAAGCCGATGAGCAGGATTTTGTCGGGTGAGCCGGATGCGATGAAAAAGTTTTCCCATTGGTCCGTGGGTGTGCCCATCTCGCGTTTGACGCGCTCGCGGATGGCCGGGTCCTTGAGTCGCTCAGCCCACGCCTTGTATCCGCCTTCCTGCACCCACGGCGGCATGGCGGCGTCGAGGCCGGTCTGGCCGGCGGTGTAAGTGTACATGTCGGCGGTGATGCGCAGACCCGCAGCGCGTGCGGCTTCAATTTTTTGGATCAAGGCGTCGAGTTTGTTCCAGTTCGACTGGCCGGCGGCCTTCAAGTGATAAAACTCGGCCGGAATTTTTGCTTCGCGCGAAATAGTGATCAACTCGTCGGCGGCCTCCAGCAACCGCGTTCCTTCGCTGCGAATGTGCGAGATGTACACGCCGCCGTATTCGGAAGCGACTTTGGCCAGCGCAACCAATTCGTCGGTCTTCGCGTAGAAGGCCGGCGCGTAAATCAATGACGAACCGACGCCCAGCGCGCCCTCCCCCATTGCCTGGCGAACGAGCTGTTTCATCCGTTCCAGTTCTGCGGATGAAACAGCTCGT
>QHNT01000381.1 GCA_003218515.1 Verrucomicrobiota bacterium
CGCAGTCCACAGGCAGCAGCAGCACAACAACGACAGGCATCACTGGTAGGCGATGCCGCGTAATGGCGCATCACCAATTACAAGCAGGTGGCCCGGGCCATTGCCAATTGTTCGTATCGTATTTCCGACCGTTGATAAACCATGAGGAGAATGAAACGGATGGCGCCGCTTTGACTGGCCGCTTTCCTGCGTGCCTCGGAAACGAACCAGACAAAGCGCCGCTTTCAGCAACCTATACGGTGTCGCACTCAACGGGCGTTTCTGAAACCACGCTCCACTGCGCCGTCGTCCGTTCATGCCACTGCCGACCTGCTCCGTTCCGCTCCCGGTTCCAGAACACCCGTTCAGTGCATCGTCATTCGCACATCAGTGGGGCGGTTCTCGACGTCCAACTGAACGAAATCTCTGGCGGCTTTCTGGAATGGGAAAGCCGTTCATTTTGGTTAGACACCATCCCCTTATCGAATAAGGCACTTGTGTCCGCGAATTAGTCGCGGTAGGACTTGGAATGTCCACGTGAAACGACCCGCGTATGTCCGCGACCGTGGCATGTCCGCGTCCTCGATTCGGCAATCGCCAGGACACGGTCGCGATCTGTCCGGGGTCGCAAACAATCCCTGTCCACGCTCTGTCCGCGCCAGGAACGTGTCCGTACACAGTCCGCGTCGTGTCCGGAGCACTGGCCGGCGGTTGTCCAGTGCCAGTCTGCTAAGTGTCCGAGCCATGTCCGAGCCATGTCCGAGTCGTGGCCGGGAATTGCCGGGGCCGTGTCCGAGCAATTCCCTGAAGGCGTCCCGCGCAGCAGCCCTGCAATGGCCGTCAAACATCCAGCCCATTGGTCGCGCCGCAGTCGCCGCATTAGTCGTGTCCGCTGACAATCCGCGGCTTTGTTCGGACCGCGTCCGCAGTCCATCCGAGGACTGTCCACGGTCGCGGACAGGAAAAGCTCCTCTTCCATCCGTGACCGAGCATTGACCTTGCACTCGAATTGTCCAGAGGCAGGCCGCGACCGGGGAACATCAAACCGCTGCAAATCGTCTTGATGTGCGCACGAGGCACGTACTCCGTCAAGTCGCGTACCTTTTTCGAGCAGATGAAAGGCTGTGGCGTTCAGCATGGTCGCCGAATCCAAGGTGGAGCGGGTAAATGCCGGCGTTAAACGCAAGTGCCGTTTCGTCGTCTTTTCGCCACTTGATTCTCAGGCGGGCGGCTGTTAGACTGCGCACAATTCCTCGATCGGAGGAATGGTCGTTGGCACTGAGCCACCTACCAGTCCGAAGGGGATAGGAACAGCCTTTAGAGAGTGGTCGCTATACCTACCACTCGATGAAAGGACTAGCCATGGCAATACGCCTCTTCCCGGGCGGGTATAAAACCCTGCCCATGACAGTCAAAAACACCGGATTCCTTCTGGACCGTTTAGGCCAAGACTGTCACCCACTTCAATTCTTACGCGAGTTAACCCAAAACTCGATCCAAGCTATCCAACGCACCGACAAACCAGGAGAAATCGTTTGGGATGTTGATTGGAATCAGTATGACCTCACCGGAGTGATGAAGCTATGCATTATGGACATAGGTGATGGCATGACCGGATCGGAAATGGTCGAACACATCAACAAGTTGTCCTCTTCCGGAGCCGAGCAGTCTCTTAGTGGAAACTACGGTGTTGGAGCGAAGATTGCCGCGGCGACGAAGAACCACGCTGGCTTGGTGTACTTGTCTTGGAAGGATGGCCAAGGTTCGATGATCCATCTGTGGCGCAACCCGGTTGATGGCACTTACGGTCTGAAGCAGCAGCAACGTGCGGACGGTACGTATTGCGATTACCTGGAGATTGATGATTCGGTGAAGCCCGAAATCATCAAGCGCCACGGCACAATGATTGTCCTGCTTGGCAACTCCGAGGATCAGAATACGATGGAAGCGCCCGGGGGCGCAGCTGCGGCATCTCGCTGGATCGCGAAGTACCTAAACACCCGTTATTACAACTTGCCGAAGAACATTGCCCTGAAGGCCCGAGAGGGTTGGCAATTCCCTCGTAGTGACAAGGACCGGAACTTGATGCGGACGTTGGTTGGGCAGGAGCGTTATCTCAACGACCATGCTGTTGCCAAGGGGGTGGTTAACCTCGAGCCGGACGCTGTAGCCCACTGGTGGATTCTGAAAGATGAGCCGGCACTGTCTAACAATTCGGGGTTCATAGAGTCCTCCGGACACATGGCCGCGCTATACCAAAATGAGTTGTACGAAATGGCGACGGGGCGCGCTGGTACAGCCAGACTGCAGCAATTCGGGATCATATTTGGAATGCGACAGGTGGTAATCTACGTCGAGCCGCTAACTAACGCTGACAATCGACTGACGACTAACACTGCTCGTACGAATCTTCTGATTGGTAACGAGCCACTGCCATGGGCGTACTGGGCTGCCTCCTTCAGGGACAAGATGCCCAAGGAAATCGAGGAATTGGTCCAAGAAAAAGCCGCACAGTCCGAGATACCGGACCATTCGAAATCAATCCGAGATCGACTGAAACCTCTGTTGGATCTATTCAAGGTGAGTCGATACCGGCCGACACGGCTCGGCGAGTTACAGTTGGATGACGCGCAAACCATTAGAGGTGGCCGCCCGGCGAGCGGTGCAGCCAGCCAAGGGACAAACGACGGAGTGAGCGGCGGCTCGGGCAAGCGAGGAGGCCTGCTTGGGAATATCTACGCCTTGTTCGAGAAGAAAGATGGGAAACCGGGCGAGCGTGTGCATCCTGATCCTTTCCCGGCAGTTAAGTGGATCAGTGTTCACGACGGCACCCGCGAACCAAATGAACTTGAAGACCGTGCTGCCAGATTTATCGACGATCAAAACGTACTACTCATCAACGCGGACTTCCGCGTATTCAGCGACATGATTGACCGGTGGCATAAGGAGTGTGGAGGACCGGACGCTGTTAGGAAGACTGTAGAAGATGTCGTCCACAGTTGGTTCGAACAAGCCCTTGTCGAAACCGTGATTGGAGTGCAGGCGATGAGGGGTGGACGCGAATGGTCTATCGACAACATTAAGGCGGCGCTCTCAGAGGAGGCCCTTACTGCAGTGGTGATGCAGCGTTATCACGTGAACAACTCGGTCAAGCGTGAACTTGGAGCAAAGCTCGGCAAGTTACAGGTCGCGTAGCGCGATGTACGACAGGGGAAAAATGGCCTGTGATCCTGCGCCGCGGATTGTGGCGGAAGTGGAGCGGCGATTGAGCGTGGTGAAGGAGATGGAGTGGCCGGTGAGCTTGCACCTCCAGAGCGCCACCCGCCTCCTCCGGTCCATCTTGCACAGGGCTTTCAGTTGCAATGCGGTAATCGACCGGCAGACCGGTTAACGCAATGTCACAGCCTCGAAAGCCTGACCGGTTTTTGAACATCCGCGTGCACGATCTGAGTTTGCGGCCGGGGCTCAGTGGCCTTTGTGTAGGCTACGAGCGCGAAGAGTGGAGAGCTTCGCAATTTGCACAACACATTCTTGAATGGCTGCCCGAGTTCGCGCTAAAGCACTCTGAGTTGGTGGACATCAATTCTGGAAATGCGGTCCAGTTGATTCGAAATGCGGCAAGGAGAGTTTACGAATCGAAGAAATTCGAAAATCGCGGTGAGTTCGGAGAGCTATTTCTGCATGCCGCGATCCGCGAGGTCTTTAACTCTATTCCTGCTATCTCAAAGATTTTCTACAAAACGGCCCAGAACGAGACGGTGAAAGGCTTCGATGCGGTCCATGTTGTCGGCCCGCCCGACAATCTTGAGCTCTGGCTTGGCGAGGCTAAGTTTTATACGGACATTGACGCAGCAGTAAGCGCGGTAGTAGCTGAACTCGAGGCGCACACGGAAACCGATTACCTGCGCGGCGAATTTCTGCTGATTAAGGGAAAGATCGACCCCAGTTGGCCTCACGCGGCCGCCCTGGAAGCGATGCTTTCGGAGAACAAGTCACTCGACGAAATTTTCTCCAGAGCATGCATTGCGGTTCTTTTGACCTATGACAGCCTTTGTCTAACCCAGCATGTTAAGTGTGACGCCGCTTATGCTGCTGCATTTGAATCCGAGGTCCGACGACATCATGCCACTTTTGCTGGGAGAAACCTCCCGCAGGAAATGGATATTCATCTCTTTCTACTCCCTCTGAACACGAAGGAAAAGCTGCTCAAGTGCTTGGATGAAAAACTAAAATCTTGGCAAACGATATGACCACCGAAGAACTGAGAAATTGCCTGTCTGATGACGCTGAGATATTGCGCCAACCGTTTTTTCTGCTGAAGGAACTAGCACGAACTTTCAACACCGGTGAGGAAAACACCTGCCGCGACCTGGTCTTGCACGCTCTGGAGCATCGCGCGGCGTTTGGTGGATTCGAGCAAATTCTGGAAGGACTGGTTCGTGAGCTTGGCCTGTTCCCTTACATTGACTACGAAACGTTGTCCCTGACCGACTCAATCGCTTACGAGTATCACCGTCCCCTGAATTTCGATGAGCCAATCGTGTTCCACCGAGAGCAAGCAGAGGTTTATCGGCGTCTTTTGGGCGGCGACAACATTATCCTCAGCGCGCCAACGAGTTTTGGAAAGAGTAAGGTCATTGATGCCATCATCGCCAGTGGGCGCTATAAGAATGTCGTTGTCATTGTCCCGACCATTGCGTTGATTGATGAAACTCGTCGCCGCCTCGCGCGGTTTTCCCCGCGGTTCAAGGTAATCACACAGGTGTCCCAACACCCGGGAGACCAGAACGTATTTGTATTCACTGCCGAGAGGGCGAACGCTTATGAGCATTTCCCATACATCGACTTCTTTGTCATCGACGAGTTCTACAAGATCGGCGCTCTCAGTGAGGACCAGAAACGGACCGTGGCTCTCAACCAAGCCTTTTACAAGCTTTCAAAAGGTGGAGCGCAATTCTATTTGCTGGGACCGTGCGTGAAACAGATTCCGGAGGGCTTTGAGCAGCGTTTCCGTTGTCGGTTTTTCCCGACGACGTTTGCTACAGTCGCATGCGAGCAGATAAGAGTTCAGGTGTCCGGCGACGGCGTTGCGACTCTCTGCGAGTTGGTTGCCTCACTCCAAAGTGAACCCACGCTTATTTTCTGTAAGTCTCCAAAACGCGTCAACGAAGTTGCCAATGCCCTCCTAAGCGCGAGAGTTACTGCCGTTACGAACGAGCTTGAATCAGCAACGAAGTGGATGCAGTCCAATTTCCATCCTGAGTGGATACTGCCGAAGGCTCTGACGCACGGTATTGGTTTGCATCACGGGAGGCTGCCGCGTTCGTTGGCCCAGTTTGTTGTACGCGCCTTCAACGACGACCGTCTGAGCGTCCTCGCATGCACTTCAACGCTTATTGAAGGCGTGAATACCAAGGCTAAGAACGTGATCATTTTTGACAATGCGATCGCCACACAAAAGTTCGATTTCTTCACGTTCAACAACATCAAAGGTCGGTCGGGACGAATGTTCCATCACTTCGTTGGACGTGTCTTTTTGTTCCACGATCCTCCGACACAAGACTTGCCTTTCGTAGATTTTCCAGTCTTCAGTCAGAACAGCGACGCACCAGACAGCATTCTAGTTCAAATCGACGATGATGATCTTTCGGATGAAGCCCGCGCAAGGCTACAGCCTTTCAAGCAGCAGAGCGACATTCCTCTTGAACTCATTAAGAAGCACTCGAGCATTGAGCCGAGTGACCTTCTGTCTCTCACCAAGCGGCTTCGAGAGGCATCGACGAACGAGAGAGCGTTGCTCTCTTGGGTTGGGTATCCGCGGTGGGACAATCTGCGGTTCGTTTGTGAGCTTGCTTGGCAACATCTGATTGGCCAACGCCGGCGTGCGGGTGTGTTTTCCGGTCCACAACTAGCTCTCAAGGTCTCCAAATTGCGCAGCACTCCCGATATTCGACAGCGGATTGCTGACGAACTCGAACCGGGCGACTACGCAGCCAGTACGGTTGATGAAGCCATCGAACGAGTTCTTGAGTTCGATCGAACTTGGGCAAGCTTCGAGTTACCACGCATCCTTCGCGCTTTTTCAGATGTGCGCCGTCACGTCCACGGCGGCTCTGGAGACTATTCATTCTTCGCTGCACAATTGGAGAATCTATTCCGACAACCATTTCAGGTGGCCCTTGAAGAATTCGGGGTGCCCATCCAGGTCACGGACAAAATCGCAGCGTCGTTACAAGGGGTGGAATCCATTGATGAAGCGTTAGCGAGAATACGCGGATTACGAGTCGACCGGTTCGGCTTAGATACATTTGAGCAAGAGCTTCTCAGAGACTGCCAGGGCGCCCTTTAGACAATGACGCAGCCCCAACAACTTGTTCAAATGCAGTGGAACTATTGTCCTACGGCGAGGCGGAAGTGGAGCGGCGTGTGGCGAGGAGTCTCTCTGCGGTTCAGCAAACCCGCCAACGTTGATCACTCGGTCCGTCATGATTCCCATTTTCTTCATCGAGTCCTCGTGCGCGACTGGACTTATAAGTAATTGGCCATTGTTCTCAAAGGAAATAAAACCACGGTCGAACAGGTGGTCAATGGTGGGCGTGAGCAGTAAGCCATTACCCTCGAACAACCGCTCGCGGTTGTCGGATTCCCGCCAGGGCTTGATATGGCTTGCGATCAAATGTTCAGGCCGGTCCACGCGGGTGACGCGGCAGAACTGTTCCACGTGCGCGACGTTTTGGCGGAATAAGCCCTGGCCGCGCCGGGCTTTTATGAGAGCCTGCTTTTCGGTGTCGCGCAGTTGATCGTCTTCGGAAATCCGTCTGCACTCGCGTTCTTCCCATTCAACGATTCCGCGAAGCTCCGGCAGCGGCACCTCTGCAGTTTCGGAAAACTGGATGCCTTGGATGATTCCCAGCAGCTCAGGCGAGGCGAGTTGAGCGACGACGAGCGCCATTGGACGGGGAACTTCCGCGAGATAGACGCCCTGGTTGCCGTGGCCGTCGGGCCGGATGGGTGAATAACGCTCGGGCAACGTTGGCCCTATCGCCTGAATGTGTTGTGTCGGGCGAATTGGATCAGCGAATTTTTGAAAACCTATATCCACCCGCCAGCCGACTTCGTTCCATGCCTGGCCGATGTGTCCAAATTCATCCGGGCGTGGCGACGTGTAGCAATGCGTCCGAGCTAATCCAAAACCTTGAATCGCGCCATCCGCGAAAGAGAAAACGATGTCGCCCGGAGTGACCTCGCGCATGGTTTCGTAAAACGGATTTATTTGGTCGTTTCTTTTGCGCTTGGGCGACCAAATGTACTTACCGTAGAACTCCTGTCGGAAGGTCTGCTTGTGATTGACCCACCAGAAGTTCATTGATTGCTCTAGGGTTCGTGAAGCACCCGGGCGACGTAGCGAGTGGTAGCGGAAACGCCAGGGAAAGCAACGGAAAAGCTGTGCAAGTTGGCGGGTTGTTGAGGAAGCAGGCGACCTGCTCCTAGACGTTTCGTTTCCGCACCGCGCAGCTGGGTCTTGATGTCTTCGCGAGCGCGACTCGTAATGAGGAAGCCATCTGTCGACTTCAGTTCCCTGGCGGAACCGGGTCGGCAGTTGACCGGGCTGATGCTACTCATGCGAAACATTCAGCCGTGAAACGCAAGAAGGCGCAGGAGGAGAAACCGACGGTCGGGATTGCAATCGCCGCGAAGTATCGGAAGCATTGCAACGAACTAACCGATGCCGAGCGCGAGAAGTGTAACGAGAAGTTTCTGAAGCTTTACTAGATCTGCGATCACACCATCAATTGAAGAATTTTCGTGAAAATATTTGACGTAACTTTCTTCATGGTGTAAACGTCTCCTGCATTCGATGAAAACTTGCATGAACATATCAGTCACGATTTGGCCGAAGACGCCAGTCGCGTTAGCGACACGTCATAGCCGGTCGAATTGTGTGTTCGGCCTTAGCCTATCCAGGGCGTATCAGGGTCAAGAACCCACATTGGATAGACCGGAGGTAAGCAGGTAATCGAAGTCCATAGAATTTCCAAACCCTGCTTACCGCGTGTGAGCAGGGTTTTTTGTTGTCTATGAGCGATTAAATCAACGAAACGAAAGGATCGACGCTGTGAGTAGAGAAAAACGGACATCGGAATGATGTCAGCGGGCGCGAAACTGAATTTGGCGAGACAGAGCGATCACGCTCAGCCGATAGGGTGTGCCCATTGGTCGCCGAAACGAGCGCCAGGACGTTTAGACCAGATTTTACAATTGAAGGGCTTCGGAGGAGGTGTGCCCCTAAACACCGAAACAGCCGCCGTGAAACCGCGGGCTGGGATCGAGTAGATCGCCAGGAGGTGTTTGTTCTTTGTTGAAATGGCACGGGCCGGGAGGTCCTTGCGGACGGCCACAAACCGACGCAAGCTCCCGGCCCTTTAATTTCCAATAAGTCGCGCACCAGCCTGTGCGGCAGAGTCTCCAAAACTCAGCTCGCCTGGGGCAGCACCAGGGCGACTTGCCAATGGGGTCGTGGCAGACAAGGAATGCACCTGCCCTGCAAGCAGGTTGATGTGGGAGCGTTACCCACCGACTCCACCAATTTCACTGCGGGGAGAATGAGATTCAGGTGAGCCTCATAAGCTTTGCCTCTGTGGGTGCAACTCCCACCCCCGCTACCAATCCCCAAGGAAGTGATCCGATTGCCTGCCTGTAAATCAGGTGTCACAAAACAAAATCGGAAGCGACGAACTGGAGCGTTACCAGCACTTCCCACCATTTTGGACCCGTAGCTCAATTAGCGGAGCAACCCGTTGTCTGCGGGAAGGCCGAGGGTGCAACTCCCTTCGGGTCCGCCATTTTCCAAATCTTACCGCGGGACACAGGTTCAAGGTGTGTGGGTCCCGCAATCCCCATGAAACAAAGTCCCCGGTGTGCTCCCAGCACACCGGGGCGAACAGCGCGTGGTGTAGCAGCAACATGCCCGGCTTGGGACCGGGTGACCGCAGGTGCAAATCCTGCCGCGCTGACCAATTTCAAATCGCTGCCGTGGCCGAACACATGAGGCATCCGCCTTCTAAGCGGAACGATGCAGGTGGAATTCCTGCCGGCAGCGCCATTGCCAGGTGGTGTCAAAGTAGCACGGCGGTCTGTTAAACCGTTTGTCTTGGTGCGAGTCCAAGTCTGGCAGCCATTTTGAACGCGGAGTGTGGAACGCGAAACGCGGAATTAAACAAGCGGGCGTCCGACTTAATTTCATTTCGCACTCCGCATTCCGAATTCCGCATTTCTGGAAGGCAGGCAGATACAAGCTGGCTGCACCTGTCTTGAAAACAGGATCGGCTCAAACCCGAGGTCGGAGCATTACCGACGCCTTCCGCCATTTTGGCCGTGTGCCAACACTTAACCGCAAACCCGAAAGAAAGGAAATCCTATGCGACCCGTCATCCGTTACCAAAGCCAGTTGCTCTATAGAAAGAGCTACAAACCAAACCGAATTATTCGAATCCGACCAGCGGCGAAGCCGAACTTCATTTTTCGTCCGATGCGACGGGTTGGTTCAAAGCCGCAATTGGAATTCGTCTCGTAGCTCAAGAGCAGAGCGCCCGCCTGATAAGCGGAAGACCGCGGAGCGTTACCGCGCGGGACGACCACTTTCCCATTCAACCTTAACGAAAGGAACCACTATGAAGCTCGCCAAGGCACTCAAACTCAAGAACCAGCTCGCAGGCGAAGTCGCCCAGCTCAAGGAACTGCTCGGCAAGCAGAACGTCCGCCCCAGCAAACAGAAGTTCGACTACGACAACCGCGAGGTCTTGACGCGTCTGCGCGCCAAGCTCGACGAACTCGTGCGCGTGAAGGCAGCCCTCGCCGTCGCCAACGCGGAAATCTACGCAAAGATTTTCCGGCTGGCGGAGTTCAAGGGCCTCGTCGCCACGTTGACCGCGCTCGAAACCAAGAGCGGCGTGTTCCACGAGGGGCGCGGATTCGGCGAAGCAAACTACGAAGTCGAATACGTCGCCCAACTCGGCAAGGTGGAGGTGGACAAGCTCGTCGCCGAGTTGCAGAACGAAATCCAGACGCTGCAAGACGCGCTCGACGAGTTCAACTTCACCCGCTCAGTGAACGAATGATCGTCACGGGCTGAGAAGCACCAACGCAGGCTGGTGGTGGCAACACCGTCAGCCTTCGCCATTTTCGTGCGCGGTGGTGGAGGAAGGTCGGAAGTGGACGCTGTTACACGCCGCAAGGCGTTAGCTCGCTGCGAACGAGCAACCCACTGTTAATGGGTCATGCTGATGCCGATGCCGAGTCGTCAAAACGCACCGGGCAACCTGCTCAAACTGCACGCTTCAAGCCGCAAGGCGCAAGCCTCTTGACGGCATCCACAATGACCTGCCGAAGTCGCCGCGCACATCTCCACTGGATGGTGTA
>QHNT01000155.1 GCA_003218515.1 Verrucomicrobiota bacterium
AAGACCTGGCGCGGCGTTTTGGGCGAACGGTCGGAGCGGTCGCGACGCGCCGGGCGCAGCTTGGGATATCGAAATTCAACGGCGAGCGGCGTCCATGGAGTGCGGAAGAAGAGGCCCTGGTCGGCAAGGTTCCAGACGAAGAGCTGGCGGTCCAGCTCGGTCGGACTTTGGAAGCGATCAAGGTGAAGCGCGGCAAACTCGGCCTGCCCACGCCGGCACCCAAATACAAACCGTGGACGCGCCAAGAAGATGCCTTACTCGGAACGAAACCGGATTCGGAGGTGGCAAGAATCATCGGACGCAAACCCGCCACCGTGCGCGTGCGCCACATCAAGCTGGGCGTTCCCACTGCTGCCCGTGAGGTGCCAAATCGCTGGGGCCCGGAGGAAGACAAACTTCTGGGCACCGCGCCGGACGAAGAAATTGCGCGCCGGCTTCAGCGCACTGAACTCGCTGTGCGGGTGCGCAGGATAGATTTGCACATCCCGAAGTTTAACCGGCAGGCCAGACCTTGGACTGCCGAGGAAGACAAGCTGTTGGGCACAATGCCGGACAAGGAAGCGGCGGCAAAGCTTGGCCGCCCGTTCCTCGGAGTGCGGAGCCGGCGGCATGACCTGGGCATTCGGCTGCCAAACCCAAAATTGCGCCCGTGGACTGCTGAGGAAGACGCGTTGCTCGGCGCCATGTCCGACAGGAAACTCGCGCGCCGATTGAAGCGCACTTACCAAGCCGTTGCGCAGCGCCGGTTGAACAAAGGCATTCCACCGATGAGCACGAAACAAAAGCGCTGGCTTGCCGAAGACGACAAGGTACTCGGCACGCGGCCGGATGAGCAGATAGCGCTTCTGCTGGGCCGCTCCGTGGCAGCCGTCAAAGCGCGGCGCAAAGAACTTGGTATCCGCCGCGAGGAAGATCAAAGGGAACGTCCATGGACCGAAGAGGAAGACAAATTATTGGCAACCTTATCCGATCGCCTCGTGGCTAAGGTGCTCGATCGGTCCATCTACTCCGTTAAAAGGCGGCGCAGGGGCCGCCGCCTGTTCCGCCGCGAGCCGTCGCGCCCTTGGACCGCCCAAGAATTGGCGGTTGTCGGGACTCGGCCCGACATAGAGACGGCGGGTCTGCTCGGTCGTGGCCTGCCCGCGGTGCGCGCGAAGCGAACGAAACTCGGCCGGCCACCGCGCAATAGCGTCTGGAAACCCTGGACCGACGAGGAAAAGGCTTTGCTCGGCCAGATGCCCGACGTTGAAGTTGCGGCGCGAACCGGCCACCCGTTGCTATCTGTCAAAAACACCAGATGCAAGTTGAGCATCTCCATGTACGGCCCGCACCGACGACCTTGGACTGCGGAAGAAGACCAATGGGTGCGAACGCTCGCACCGGAAGAAGCCGCCAGGCGGATGGGACGGACTTTGGCGGCGGTGAAGGCCCGTCGCGCCGGTCTGGGGCTGCCGAATGACGGCACCGAACCAAGCCCGTGGCGGCTCGACGAAGATCAGATCCTCGGCACGCAATCGGACCGGGCGGTTGCAGCCAAACTCGGACGACCGTTAGCAACGGTGGTGACACGGCGCAGACAGCTCCGAATTCTGCCGTGCCGCGACAGCGGGCAGGCTTAAAGCGTGGGGTTGACCAGCACCTTGGAATCTGATAATCTGATTTTGTGAAAAAGACCACCATCAGCGTCACCGAAGCGGCGCGGAACTTCGCCGATTGCGTCAACCGCGCTCACTACCAAAACGTGACTTTTGTGCTTATCAAGAACGGCGTGCCCGTCGCCCGGCTTGTGCCCGATAACGAGAAGGTCTGCACAGGGCGCGAACTGGCTGAAGCTTTGGAGAGAACCGAACTGACAGCCGAGGATACCAAGGCGTGGCGCCGTGACCTTCAAGCCGCGCGCGCAAGACCTTCAAAGCCCCGGCTGACAAATGGCGATAGTTCTCGACGCCGACGTTCTCATCCGCGGCGAAAAGGGTTCCTTCGATCTGAAGAACTGGTTGGCGACTCGCTCCGACGACCAATTTGAAGTTGCGGCCATCACGGTGGCCGAACTTTGGCACGGCGTGGAACGGGCGACGGCGCCGTACAGAGCCAGACGCCAGCAATACCTCGAGGCCGTCCTGGCTCCGCTTCCAATTATTCCCTATACGGAGCAGACTGCTCGCGAACACGCGCGGATATGGGCGGAACTGGAAGCGGCGGGGAAGATGATCGGCTATTACGACATCATCGTGGCGGCGACGGCATTGGAGCGCGGCAGCGACGTGGCGACATTCAACCGAAAACACTTCGATCTGGTGAATGGGTTGAATGTCATTGAGCCAACTTGAGCAACGTAATTGGGTTCGCGGCGGCAGTTACGTTCGCGACCTCGCAACGTGCCACGCGCACAGATCAGAAATTCAGATTGTATATCGCTTTTGTATACGGTTTGCGTTTTTTGGGGCAAAAAGAGGCCAAGCGCGGCAAACGTCGAATCGCGGCAAATGTTGGAACCACAAGGCGAAGCAAAACGAGCATCACCGGGCCAAACTCCTTTTCTAAATTACAAAACCGTTGCTCTACCACTGAGCTACGCTGGCGCTGCGAAGAGAGTAAATCCGCTATCCCGCAAATCGTCAACGAACCCTTTTGCATCCCATGGCTTCGGAATTGGACGGGCCGTCCCGGTTCCGAAAGCCAAAATCCGCCCCGCATCTCTGTCTTGAAGTTGGACGACTTTGCCCCAGTAATAGTCGGCGTGTTTGTGGCGCGGCAGACGAACAGCCTTGACTGAAGCCTTTCTTGTGGAGTTTGGTCGGCGAGCACAGCAGTTGCTCACTTGACCGGGCTTCCGAGGTTTCGTTGAGTAGTACTTGCAATTGAAAATTGGAAAATATAAAAGCGATTCATGGCGTTGCCATTTCTCAGCAGCCAGGCCAGACGATTGGACCAGATAACAGCCATCGACTTAGGCGCGCGTACTACCAAAGCAGTCCAGCTTCAACGCAAAGGCGAGGGTTTAAACTTTCTAGGCTATGCACTACACGATGCGCCGGCATACGAGAAAGGTTTGTCCCCGCAGTTGCTGGGCGAACATCTGGGAGCCATCAATCAAGCCCTTGGCGGCCGCGCCAAACAGGTGGTGCTGGCTGTCGGCGTGGGCGACTCGATGGTGCGGCACGCAGAATTGCCGGCGGTGCCGGTAGCCGACATGCGCACCATGCTGAAGTTCAATTCCAAGAATTATCTCCAGCAGGACCTCCCGGATCATGCGTTCGATTGTTATGTCATTCCGCCCCGGTCCGGGGTGAAGCCGGATGCTCCCAAAGCCGGGCAAAAGTGCCGGGTTCTCGTCGGCGGCGCAAAAAAACAACTCATTGACGACTTGCAGGCGGCCGCGAAAAACAGCGGCTTGGTTCCCGAACAAATCGTCCCCAGCCTGATTGGTCCGCCGAATGCCTTCGAGATGGCCAACCAGGATGTTTTCAACAAGGAAGTGATTGCTCTTGTCGACGTCGGCTTCAACCATTCGTCGATCAGCATTTTGTTGAATGGGGAATTGATGCTCAGCCGCGTGGTCGGAATCGGCGGCGACCGATTGACCAACGGTGTTGCCGAGGCGTTGGGTGTCAGCTACGCGGAAGCCGAGGGCATCAAAGTTGGCCTGCCCGACGAGGTTCAATCCACCATGGTAACGTTGCTGGCGCCGTTGGATCGGGAACTGCGCGCGTCTATTGATTTCTTCGAGCACCAGCAGGACAAGCCAGTCGCTCAGGTGTTTGTTTCGGGCGGATCAGCCCGCTCGGACTACATCATTCAAATCCTGCAGACCGAGTTAATGCTCCCGTGCGTACGCTGGAACCCGACGAGTTTTTTGAACATGGCGTTGCCTCCGCAGCAAATGGCTGAAGTGGAACAAATCGCCCCGCAGCTTGCTGTGGCCATCGGAGCAGCGCTGTCCGTATTGTAAGACTTATGCCGATCCGCCTTAACCTTCTGGCTGAGCAACAGGCCGCGGAGGATTTGCGTCGGCGTGACCCCGTCAAGCGCGCCATTTGGGTCGCTGGATTGATTGTCGGCGTGATGGTGATCTGGAGCGGTCGCCTGCAAATCAAATTGATGGGCGCGATGAGCGAGGTCAACCGGTACGAATCCGAATGGAAAAAACTGGAGTCGGACTACAACAAGGTCACTGCGAACTTCGAGAAGGCCGCGGATGCCGAGACCAAGTGGGCGGCTTTGCAGGCCCTTGCTACCAACCGTTTCCTTTGGGCTGGGCCGCTCAACGCCTTGCAGTATGTCATTACCAAGGTTGATGACGTCCAGGTGTTGCGACTGAACACGGAACAGACTTATGCAATCACTGAAGGCGTCAAGCCCTCCACCAATTCCTCTGGCGTTGTCAGCCGCGGGAGACCGCCCACCTCGCGGGAAAAAGTGGTGTTTACGATCGACGCCAAAGACTCGTCCAAACATCCGGGCGACCAGATTTTCAAGTTGCAGGGAGTGATCAACGATTACCCCCAATTCAAGACCAATCTGCAAAAGGCAGAGCTGATGGTCGTTTCGGCGGAACAGGCCGATCCGCACAATCCGGCAAGACGTTTCGTCACGTTCACGCTGGAATGCGGGTATAAGGAAAAAACACGTTAAGATGATCAGGATTTCCAAAGAAAAACGCGACAAGCTGATCCTGGTGGCGATTGGGGCCGTCGCGATTGTCGCCGGCCTGTGGTTGGGGGTCGTCAAAACGAGACGCGAACAGATTGGCCTGAGCCAAACCAAACTCGAGAAAGCGATGGAAAAATTGGAAAACGCCAGGAAGATGGTCAGTCGGTCTGCGCAAGCAGAAGCTGATATGGAAGCCGCGAGCACGAAGCTCAGCGCAATCGAGGATATCATGGCGTCCGGAGACCTGTATTCGTGGGCCCGTCTTTTGATGGAAAGGGCCTGTGTCGGCCAGGAGGTCAAGATCATCGACGTGAACCGACCTGGAAAGGGAGAGGTCGGCCTGCTGGCCCAGTTCCCTTATGCGGCAGCGAATTTCACCGTGCGCGGCAGTGCTTACTACCACGACTTTGGGAAATTTTTAGCTGACTTCGAAAACAGATTCCCTTACTTTCGCGTTCAGAACCTTTCCTTAACGGCTGGTTCTGAAGGTACTGCGGGAGCGGATAGCTCAGGCTCCCGGGCGGGAGAAGAAAAGTTGTCCTTTAAGATGGACATTGTAGCCCTGGTCAAACCAAACCATTAAAGCTTATGTTTGTGATCCGTTTATCCGCCAGACGATGCCGCTCGACCCGGTTCAGAGCGGGCGGGCTGGCTTTGGCCGGTTGGCTCGGTTTAGTGACGTTGGCTGAAGGCGCCGAAACCAACCGTCCTCCAGCCGAAGTAGTGATCCCCAAGTCCGTTTTTGTTTCGGAGGGCGATATTGGCAAGGACCCGTTTTTCCCGAACTCAACGCGAACTAAAAGAAGAGCGCCGGAGGATCCGGTCAAGAAACCAGTGCAGCAGGATCTTTCACAGCTTTTGGTGCTCAAGGGGATTACCGGCCCACCTGAAAAACGAATCGCGTTGATCAACAACCTCCCCTTTGCCAAAGACGAGGAAGGAGAAGTAAAAGCGGGAAATGGCAAAGTAAAGATTCGCGTGCTGGAAATTGGTGAGAAGTCAGTCACCGTCAGCGTTGCCGGCTCGGCGGTGCCCAAAGAGTTGCTGCTGCAGGAAACACTCCTTCCGATCAACAAATGACCCGGCAGGTCGCAACAGGTTTATGGAGACGCAGCCCGCAACGGGGGGAGGAAGTTGCGGTCAACAACACGGTAAGAACAACGATGAAATGTCAGTCAGTCAACCTAACCACTAAATGAAAACCAAACTCGTCACCCTGCTACTCGTTGGGCTGAATGCCGGTCTTTCGGTCGGCCTGGCCCAAAACAAACCTGCATCGGACGAAAAAGTCCAAAAGCTGTATAACCAGTCGGCGGCCGAAGCCAAGCCAGGAGCTCCAACCGAGGCGACTCCCGCAGAATCAACCGGCGACGTTCTGCCGATTGTTTCGTTCGAGGACGCCCCTTTGGTGGACGTCATCAAAACCCTCGCACGCCAGGCCAACCTGAATATTGTCTTTGATCCGCGCGTGACAGAACTCGGCCCGGATGGCAAACCGAAACTGCCGCCGGTGACCATCCGCCTGGAGAATGTGACCGCGCAGAACGTTCTCGAAGCCGTGCTGAACAACAACAGCCTCCGGCTGGAGAAGGATCCCAAGACCAAAATTTCCCGCATCACCATGAAAGGCACGGAGGCCGAACCACTGGTGACCAAGGTTTATCAGCTCAAATACACCAGCCCATCGAACCTCGTTGCCATTCTTACGCCGAGTTTCAGCAGCGGCCGCAGCAAGGCCATTCCCGATGGTCGCACGAGCCAACTCATCGTGTTTGCAACGGAAAAAGAACTGCTCGAACTCGATCCCTTAATCGACAAGCTGGATACGGTCACCAAACAGGTGCTCATTGAAGCCCGCATCTACGAAACGACCCGAAAACCGAGCAGCGTGAAGGGCATCAATTGGGAAGGGACTTTTGGCAATCAGACCTTTACGTTCGGTAACAATCTGGTACCGCAGGCGGGTGGCGGGGCCGTTGGTTATATAAGAGGAGACACCAATAGCGCGCTGCCAGCCCTGCTGTCCAGTTCCGGACCTCAAGTGTTGGTTGATACCGCAAGAGGATTCAATCCGAAGACGGCGTTCTTGGATGCCACGGGAGTCAGGGGCGTTCTTTCCTGGTTTAACAAAGATGACCAGACTGAATTGCTTTCCACCCCAAGGACCGTGACCCTGGACAATCAGCCGGCTGTTCTGAACGTCAGCGAGGCATTTCCCATCTTCAAGGTGACCTCCGGCGGCACTCAAACCGGCCCAACGGTTGATATCAGTTATACAAACATTGGAACCATCCTGACGGTAACCCCGCGCATCTCCGCCAGCGACCGAGTCCAGCTCAGAGTCGTTCCCGAAGTGTCCGCGCTCGACGGGGTGGACACTCAGTCTGTCCCCACCAGCGGCGGAGGCGGCACGGCTTCGGTTTCGGCCAACAGATACTCGGTCCGGAAGATTGAAACTCAAGTGCTCATCCCCAGTGGGAACACGCTGGTGATGGGCGGGTTGATGAGCGATAACATTACTCACGGTCGGACGAAAGTGCCGATCCTGGGTGACCTGCCCGGCTTGGGTGCTGTCTTCCGCAGCAGCAACAAGACCCGGGACAAGCGCAATCTGATTCTCTTTGTGACACCGACCATCGTCACGGAGGATGACTTTCAGGTCACGCCAACCGACTACCTGAAGAGAAAGCCGACTCCTGACAAACCGGACAGTGACGAGGGTCCGTTCACCAACCCTCTCCTGGACAGCGCAATACCGCACGACTGGAGCAAGCCGGTCTATTGATAGGCACTGACCGAAATTTCGAGCAAAGCGCCCGTCTTTGACGGGCGCTTTTTTGTTATAGTGGTTGCCAATTTCCAATCAATGTCGTGTGCGGACACTCCCCTCACCCGGCTAAAGCCACCCCTCCCCCCTCATCCGATGAGGGGAGAGGGAAGGGTGAGGGGAGGCGTTGGACATTCGACAAGCGGTTTCATTTCGGAAATTTCTTTTTGGCAATTCGTCTATTTGATCGAAAGTTCCTGCTTGATGCCGAACTTTTCGACGCGTTTTCGGAGCGTGGCGCGCGTGATGCCCAACAGCTTCGCCGCCTGCACCTGGTTACCCTTCGTTTCCGCCAGGGCCTCGATAATCAAATGCCGCTCCACGGCCGGGATCACTTTCAATTTGTCGTCCTGCCGTGCCCAACGAAACAAAGTCCGCGCCACAACCGCCATGTCCGTCACGTCATCAGCCGCGCTTGCGCCCGCGGCACCGGCCGCTTTGGTTTGCTCCATCTCCCGACCGTCCCGGCCGCGATGGCCGGCAATCTCCGACGGCAAATCGCCCAGCAGAATGGCGTCGCCTTTGGCCACGACGATGGCCCGCTGGATCACGTTCTCCAATTCGCGGACGTTGCCCGGCCAGGGATATTGCTCCAGGGCGCCGACGACTTCGGGCGAGATGGATTTGGGTCGTTGACCCTGGCCTGCGGCATACTTTCTCAAAAAATAATTCACCAGGAGTCGAATGTCTTCCCGGCGCTCGCGTAACGACGGGACCTGAATGCGCACGACGTTGAGGCGATAAAACAGGTCTTCGCGAAACTGCTTCGCAGCCAGCGCCTGCTCGAGCGGCTTGTTCGTCGCGGCGATAACGCGGACAGCCACTTTGATCGGCTGGTTCCCGCCGACGCGCTCGAACGTGCCGGATTGCAGCACACGCAGGATCTTCGTTTGCGTCGCCAGCGACATATCGCCGATTTCGTCCAGAAAAATCGTCCCTTTGTCGCACTGTTCAAACTTGCCGATGCGCTGGGCGGTGGCGCCGGTGAACGCTCCCTTTTCGTGACCGAACAACTCGCTTTCCAGCAGATTTTCAGGAATCGCCGCGCAGTTGATGGCCAGGAACGGCCGCTGGCTGAGGCGGCTGTGATGGTAAATCGCGCGCGCCACCAGCTCCTTGCCGGTTCCGCTTTCGCCGGTGATGAGGGCGGTGGCGTCGGAGGCCGCGAGTTGGCCGATGAGCTTGAATACATTCTGCATCGGCTCGCTGCGGCCAACGATGCCCAGATCGTAATCCTCCGATTCCAGCAGCGGCTGATAGGAAACGACCTGTTTCATGTCACGCGCGGCTTTGAGCCCGGCGGCAACAAGTTGTTTCAGTTTCGGCACATCAAACGGCTTGAGCAGATAATCGTAAGCGCCCAGTTTCATCGCTTCGATGGCCGTCTGTGTCGTGCCGTAAGCGGTCATCATGATCACGGGAAGTTTGGCGTCCGCCTGACGAATCCGGCGCAATGTCTCCAGGCCGTTCATTCCTCCCAGACGCACATCCATGATGACCAGGTCGGGCCTGATCCTCGCGATCAGCTTCAACCCTTCTTCGCCGCTGGAGGCGGCGCTCAGTTCAATCTCCGGCAAATTAAAAATCCGGCGGAAAGAATATTGCACGTCCGCTTCGTCATCAATCAGCAGCAGCCTTTCCATAACATTCAAAGACGGCGACAGGATAAGCGTCTTTGCGGCAATTGCATTGAAATTCTTCAGGACGGCACCGCCACTAAGTCTTTTTCTTCCGCCTGCCGCTTTTGTTCGCGGACGGTCCGCGACCCGGCGTCGCCCATTCGCGCTGAAGGTGTTGCCTCGCCCACGCGCGCGCTTGGAGCCGCGTCTTCAACTCGTCCTGCAACTGTTTTTCGCGAACCTCCGACAGCAACCTGCCCATCGCCGGCCCGGGTTTCATGCCCAGCGCCAACAAATCCTTTCCCGACAGCAAAGGCGGACGAATGGCCGGCTGCCGCTCCAACTGCACCGCCTGTTCGACCAGGAACTCATAATGATCCAGGCGACCATGGGATCCGAGGCAATCGAGCCGGTGCAGTTCCAACTCCAGCGCAAAGGTCGGTCGCAACAGCATCCGCCTCAAGGTGGACTTGCGCATCCGCAAAACATCTTTGAATTGCATGTGCGACTGCACGCAAACCACGATCTCTTCAATCAGCTTCCGGGGAAAGCGCAGCCGTTCCAGCAACCTTCTCGCTATTTCAGCGCCCACATTTTCATGGCCGTAAAAATGAATCTGGCCGGTATGCGGATCACGCGACGCGGTCGCCGGCTTGCCAATGTCGTGCAGCAAGGCAGCCCAGATCAACGATGGCGACGCCTCCGCAGGCAAATGTTCCAGAATCCGGATCAAATGGTTAAAGACCGAACCTTCGGGGTGAAACTCCGGCGACTGCTCGCATTCAACGGTGGCCGCAATCTCCGGCAGGATTGGGAACAACAGGCCGCTTTCCCGAAGCAAGTGCAGTCCGCGCGCCGCGTGCGGCGGACGAAACAGTTTGAGCAGTTCCTCTCGAATGCGTTCGGCGCTCACATTCAAAATTTCCCGTGCCGTGGCCCGTACTCCAGCAAACGTTTTTGGCTCAATCCGAAAATTCAGTTGCGCGGCGAACCGGACCGCGCGCAGCAACCGCAGATGGTCCTCGGCAAACCGCCGGTGCGGATTCCCGATGGTCCGGATGATCCTTGAACGCAAATCGAGTTCGCCCCCCACCCAATCGTGGAGCCGGTTTTCAATCGGATCAAAGAACAGTCCGTTGACCGTGAAATCGCGCCGGCGCGCGTCGGCCATCGCGTCACAAAACGTGACCCGGCCCGGATGACGACCGTCGCGGTAATCCGCTTCGGCCCGGAAAGTGGCCGTTTGAAATTGTTTTCCCTGTTCAATCACGAGCACGACGCCGAATTTGCGCCCGACCGGGATGGTGTGTGGAAAGAGAGCCTCGATCTGCTCCGGCCGTGCCGAGGTAGCGATGTCGTAGTCCTGCGGTTCTTTGCCCAACAATTGGTCGCGCACGCAGCCGCCGACGAAATAGGCTTTGTGTCCCGCCGCCTTCAATCGGCGCACGATTTCCACGGCTTTTGCGCGCATCGAAGAAAAGTTACCACCAACCGACAACATTGAAGCTGTTAATTCGCACTGACCGAGTCCGGCTGCGCGACTTCGGCCAAATGATGACGTTCCTTCAAACTGGCGTAAACCATCCCGCCAAGCAGGCTCCAGAACAGCGTTCCCGCGTAAGCCAGGAGCGAAAGCGACAAGGCCTGAGTCGCGGCGACGTTGAGTTCCGGCACGGCCAGCATCAGCACGTATAAATTTTCGCGCACGCCCAGACCGCTCGGAGTGACAGGAAGGGCGGATACGCAAATTATCATCGGTACAATCACACCGAGCGCCAGTGGCGATATATTCAGCTTTAAGCCGTTGGCAAGTGCCAGGAGCTGCAGGACGCAGACCAGGTTCAACAGCATCGACACCCCCATCGCTTTCCAAAGAAAGGCGCGGTCGCGGCCAAATTCACGGCAGGCGTCCAGGCATTGTTCGAGCAGCTCGCCCTTCGGCAGTTTCCGGAGCCGCGCGCGTGACCGGGGCCACAACCGGGAAAAGCCGCGCCAAAATGAGAGACCGATTACCAGGCCGCAGCCGGCCGTCATCAGAAGGATAACACCCGCCAGCGCGGCGAGTCGCTTGTGCCGGTGAAGCAGGGACAGGTTCGGCACCATCATCAGACAAGCGAACACCAGCATCGCGAACAAACCGAGCAACCGATCAACCACCACGGTCACTACCGCCTGCGTTTTTTTGTGATGCGTCTCGCGGGCCGCGTAGTAAGCTTTCAACAGGTCTCCGCCGGTCGATCCCAGCAGGAACGAATTGAAAAAATGCGCGATGAACGAAATTTCAGCGGCGCGTCCCAGAGATAGTTCAAGCCCGTGAACGCGCAACACCATGCGCCAGCGGAAAACGCCCAGCACAATCGTGACTCCCATCAACACCAGAGAAAGCAGCAGCGCGGTCCCGTCAACCAGCGTCAGCGTGTGCCAAAGCTCCCGCGGACCACTGGACCAGGCGGCCTGCCATTGTTGCCAGCGGGACAGCCCGGGCCACGATTGTCCTTGCCGCTCCCAGGCCAGCCGTCCTTCGTTGAGGAAAATCGACTGGAGAATCCACAATAACAGCAGCCCGCATACTCCCAGGCGCCAGGCCGCCCTCCGGATTTTTCGCGCCGCATTCACTCGTCGCCCCAGATGCTCTTCATATGCGCGACGCCCTTTTTCAAGTCTTCCTCCGCCACGTCCGGGCCGAATTCAAATACTTTGATGTGCTCCGGTTTGACCATCGGTTTCAGTGCGGCAAAGTCAACCATGCCGGAACCGGGTGGGCAGTGGTCGCGCGCCGGGAACTGCACATCGTGAACATGAAAGCCCGCCAGCCGATCAGCCATCGAACCCAGATGCATCGCGTGATGAATGAAGCCGAGATTCTCCTTGATCTGGGCGTGGCCGGTGTCGTGCCAGTAACAGATGGTGGGGGCGTTGAATTCCTTCAAGAACAAAGTGAAGTCGCTTTCCAACGGGATTTCTTCCAGGGCTTCGCGGTTTTCGACGCCGAGTTTGATTCCGCGCGCCTCGGCTTCCGCAGCCAGTCGCGCGAGCATTTCGTTGGCAAGCTGGATGTGCCGCTCCTTTTTTTGCTCCCGCTTATCGATGACTTCGGCGCAGAGTTTTTCGTATTTGGGCGTGTGCTGCTGGCCCGCCCCGACCATCTCGATCAGCCTTTCAGTGTAGTCCTTCATGTCGATGCAGCCCATGTGGAGCACGACGAGCTTCGCCTTCAACCGCCGCGCGGCCTCAATGGTTTTGAGTGAATAACGCCACGCGTTTTCCCGCTCGCGGCTGTCCAGTGAGGAAAATTTGAAGAGGTTCGGATTGGCCTGGTTGACGCCGATCGGCAGCGGACAGAAATTGTGCAGCGTGGAAATCCTGATCTCGCCGGCGTCCACGGCCTCGATGATTCCCGGCAGCAGGCTGATGCGAATGCCGTGGCTCAGCTCGGCGTAATCGAAGCCGAGGTCACGAATCTCTCGAAGCATGGCGCGGCCGTCCGTGTGGCGGTGTGAATTCCAGCAGGTGGAAAGCGAATGCATAAAAAAGGCCGAGTGTGTTTGCGAGTTGGACAGCACTCGGCCCCGGGGATTCGATTATTTACAAATCGGCATAGCGGGCGCTCAGCATGGCCGAAAACCGGGCCATCTTCATTTTGCGACGGCGCCGTTCGCTCGGCTTTTCATAATGCCGGTGGTTGCGCACTTCCTTCAGGATGCCCTCGCGGTCGATCTTTTTCTTCAATCGCCGCAGCGCTTTTTCCACCGATTCGCCCTTTTTGAGTTTGATCTCTGTCAACGCAGATTCACTTCCTCTCCGGGACCCCCGGGCACCGGCGGACAACCATTGACCGCTTTGGCCTTCAAGTCTGGGGCAAGGAGGGTAGTTTTGCTCGGCCAATGTGTCAACGTGCAAAGAGTCGCTTGCAGTTGACGGTTTTAAACGGTCCTGTCCCGCTCGCTGCGTCGAGCTGTTTTGCCGCCGGAAAACCCCTAAACCAGCTTGCTTTCAAGGGCCAACCAGCCCATGGTAGGCGCTATGGGTCTGCCCAGTCAAACTGTTCCGCTCAGTCCGGAGCAGGTGGCTCAATTACATCGGAAACTCTCGGACTTACGACACAACGTCAATAATCATCTCGCCCTGATTGTGGCAGCCTTGGAACTGATCCGCCGCAAGCCGGAAATGGTCGATCGCATGGTCAGTAATCTCACCGAGCAGCCGCAAAAAATCCTTGAGGAAATCAAGAAGTTTTCCGAAGAGCTCGAGCGATCGTTGAAAATCACGCACGACTAGTCCGCCAAATCCGTTGTTGCGCAGTGTAACCCATTCTGCGTTCGCGCGGTGGCTTTCCGCTTTGACGCCCCCGGCAATTATGGCAGATTCCGCGGCTGTGGAATGGACCGATGCGGAGCTGATTGCGGCGGTGTTGAACGGCGAGACCGCCAGCTTTGAGCCGCTCGTGAAAAAATATCAGCCGCGCGTCTTCGCCACGGCGCGTCGTTACGCGCGCCGTGAAAGCGAAGTCGAGGACATCGTCCAGGAGGTCTTCCTCAAAGCGTTTCAAAAACTGCGCAGCTTTCGCGGTGACGCGCCGTTCGAGCATTGGCTCATGCGGCTGGCTGTGCGCACCTGCTACGATTTTTTGCGCGCGCACCGGCGCAACCGGGAAATGTCGTTTGCTGATATTTCCGATGAAGAAAGCGATTGGCTCGAACGCTTCGGCGCCGATCCATCCGACGCCAGCGAGCATGCGGCGGCCGCGCGTGAACTGGTCGAGCGCCTGCTGGCCCAACTCTCGCCGGCGGCGCGGCTCGTCCTCACCCTGCTGGAGATCGAGGATCGCTCCGTGAAGGAAATCGCCGGCTTGACCGGCTGGTCACTGTCGGTCGTCAAGATTCGCGCCTTTCGTGCCCGCGCCGAGATGCGAAAATGCCTGGAAAAACTG
Organism: Verrucomicrobiota bacterium; assembly: GCA_003218515.1. Taxonomy (GTDB): domain Bacteria; phylum Verrucomicrobiota; class Verrucomicrobiia; order Limisphaerales; family AV2; genus AV2. The sequence goes on from QHNT01000155.1 coordinate 14,030, forward strand.
GCGCGAGAAAAGTATTTGTAACCCACGCCCTGATGATGCCGTCTGGTTGAATTGACCTGCTATGAACCTCGCCGAGCTTCGGAAGAAACTGCTGGCCGCTGCGCGCGCGCAGCCCCCCGGCTGGGACGTGCCTTACGCCTTTGAAAAGCGCGTCATGGCGCGCCTCGCCGAAAAGCCGGCGCTGGATCTCTTCGCGATCTGGAACCGGACCCTCTGGCAGGCCGTCGCCCCGTGCCTCGCCGTCACTCTGTTCCTGGGCGTCTGGACTTTCCTTGCCCAGCGCAACGACAATTCACGCGAGACTCTCGCCGCCGACCTGGAAAACAGCCTCTACGCGCCGCTCGACAACCAGACCGAAACCTGGTGAACACCTGGAAACCCATCCTCGCCGCGCTGGTGATCTTCGCCGCCGGCGTCGTGACCGGCGGCCTGACGGTGAACTTGCGGAAGCAGCCTGCGCGTCCCAAAGGGACTGTTGTAGCGAAAAAGCCCGTGGCCATGCCAAGAGAATTGCGCGAGCTTTCACGCCGGATGCAGGCCGAGCTTGATTTGACCCCCGAACAGCGGGAACGCATCGAAGCCATTATCCACGACAGTCAGGAGCGAGTGAAAACGCTCCGTGATGAAATCGGCCAGAAGGAATTCAGGGAGATGCGGCAAAAAATCCGTAGCGAACTGACACCAGAACAACGCAAAAAATTCGCGGAACTCATGCAGCGGTATGACGAGCGAAAGAAACGCGACGAGCGCTCTGCTCGTCCGTCACCACCTCCCGCCGAAAAAACGGAATGACCGCAGCGGCCCGCAAAGTTTCGCTGCCACAATCAACTCGTCGCTTCCACCACCGCCTCGGTGCTGCTGTGGCCGATGATTTTCACGCGCTGGCCCTTGTCGATCATATCTCCCTGCGAAATGACATCCAGGATTTCGTCGCCAAACTGGGCCTTGCCACCGGGGCGCAGCGACGAGATGGCCACGCCCACCTGGCCAATGCGTGACTTTTGCTTCTGCTCAAGCTCCGCCACCGTGCTCACGCCGCTGGCGGTTTGCGAAACGAGTTTTCCGTAAATCGAAGTTTTCGGCAGCCAGCGGCTCAACAACAATACCGCTGCACCTCCACCGACAAACGCGACGAACAGGTCACGCAGTGGCAGCTCCAGCTTTTCGAAAGTTGGAATCGCCGGCATTCCAGGATAGACATCCACCATCGCCATCACCAGCGCGACGAGCATCAACACCGCCCCGATCAGTCCCAACGCAACCGTTCCCGGAAAGACGAACAGTTCCAGTCCCACCAGCGCCAGTCCCAATAAGAACACCGCGATCCATTCCAGCCCGGACAACCCCGCGATGTAACCCCCGAAAAAGTAGAGCGCGAACGCGACGATCCCGATGATCCCCGGCAACCCGAATCCCGGCGTCTTGAACTCGATGTAAATCCCGGCGATCCCGATGATCAACAACAAGGGACTGATGATGTTAATCCAGGTCGCCAATCGTTCCACGCCGGTTGGTTTGATGTCCACCCGCGCCCCGTCAACATAACCGAGCTTCTGCAACAGCTCTTCGATGGTCTCTACTGTTCCGGATGAAAGCAGCGGCTTCGGTGGCTCGCCATATTCGCGCTCCGCTTCAGTGTTGGTGAGGGTAAGAATCTGGCCCTTCTCGTTCAGTACCTTGCCGTCGATTTTCAGCTCTTTGCTTTTATCGATCATCGCCTCGACGACTTCGATGTTGTAGCCGTTTTTCTCGGCTGAAGTTCGCACCAGTGCCCGAAGCGCGGAATTCATTTTAGCCTGCATCGTTTCGGGCATGTCCTGCGGAGTTCCTCCCGGCACCATCATGATGGGCGCGGCGGCGCCGATGACGCTTAGCGGCGCCATGAAGATTTTTTGAGTCGCGACAGAAATGAACGCGCCGGCGGAAAAGGCCTTTTTGTTCACGAACGTCGCGGTCTGTCCTTTGAAATTGTTCAGGATTGCGATGATTTCCTCGGTGACATCCACGTAACCGCCATTGGTGTCCATGTCGAGCAGGAGCAAATCCGCTTTCGCCTCCATCGCTTCTTTGACGCCGCGGCGGACCAGGTAAACCATCGGCGACGCGATTTTGTCACGAATGGGCAGGACGTAAACCTTCTTTTGACCGGAGCCGGCCGATTCACTGCCGCGCAAGTCGAATCCGCATAGCGAGGAAATGGTTGCCAAAAGGAACGCCGCCGATCTGACGCTCATGCTCCAAGACTATCGCATGTCCTCCTGTCCTGCAAGACAACCGAAGGCCGCGTCCGGGCGCATGCGCGCACTGCGACAGTAGTGGGACAGGCATCCTGCCTGTCGATGTTCGGCCGGCTGGGAAAGGCGGCGGGAATTTGCGTGCCTTGGCCGCGGCAGGCTGGAAGCACTGCCCACTATTCATTCCGATGGCAGCAGCGCAAGGATGCGCCCGCCGCGCCCTCCGCGGCGAAATCCTGCGCAGGGAAAAACCCGCCTCGGGCCAGCAATCGCTGGATGTCCAACTCTCTCACTCCGAGCTTTCCAGCCGCGTTCAACAGGTCGCGCGCCTCAACGGGATACCAGTTGCGCCGGCTGCGGTCGCTCAAGCCGGCCACATCAACCGGCTCGATCGCACCAAAGATATCGTCAATCAATTCATTCCGCACCGCGGCGGTTAAACCGTCATTTTCCCGGACGCACGATGCGCGTTCGCAACAGGAGCGAAGCAGCGGACCGAAACACGGATGATCGTGCAGTAGGAACCCGCTGGCCAAATCCGGCCGATCCAACCGACGCGCCGCCTCCGAAAAACTTGCCGCTGCAAAGTAGAGCAACGACAGGGCCGCGAAGAGCGGAAAATCGTTCATGTTGGCATAAAGCGCGCCCACCAGTCGGGCCGCTGCATCGAGTTCCTGAAGCGTGCATTGCGCGTATTGACTCAAGCGTGCTTCAACCTCAGCCGAGTTCCAGTCGGTTGCCAATATCTCCGCCAGTCGCCCCACGCCCAACAGCGTCAGCGGAAATCCGGTCGAAAGCAGCGGGTCAATAAAACCGGCCGCCGACGGCAACAACGCCCAGCGCGGGCCAACGACCGCTCCGCTGCGGAAGGAAAGTCGTGGCGTGTGAACGAACGAAAATTGTGCTTTTGCGTCTGCGAACTGCTCGCGCAGAGTGGGCAGACGTTCCAGAACCCGGTCCCAGGCCGCCGCGCCCTCTGCCAAACACAGTCGGTTGGCGGCCTCCTCCGTAGCTGCGACGCCGGCGCTGGTGACGCCGTTGTTGAACCGCAACACCCAGATCCAGCCGCCGTCGAAAACATGGTGCACTGCCGCGTCGTCCACCGGATACGGCGGCTCGTCTCCCGGGCGTTTCTGTGAAACGCCGCCCAGGCCCTCCCACCGGTTCACGCCTGTGAAATGCGCATAGAGCGCCTGCGTGCGCGGGAAGTTTTCGAACGATGCTTCCGGCAGGCGCAACGCCCGAGGCAAGAACCCGCGCGGCCCGCTGGCATCCACGACGAATCGCGCTCGAATGGCAAAACGTCCTCCCGCATGCTCGCCTTCGACCTGAACGCTATCGCTGCCAATGGAAGCGCCTCCGAGCTTTGCCTGATCAAGATACTCGACGCCGAGACTTTGCGCCTCGCGAACGAGAAAATGATCGAAGTCCGGGCGATACCAGTGCGTGTCGGCAATTTCATCGCGCGGACTGGCCGCCACGAGCAGTTGATCGCGACGTTCGGGATCCGCTAGGAACGGTTGGCCAAATTGATGATGATAAAACGTAAACCCGCGTTTCAAACCGCAGCCAAGGTGCGGATACGCTTTCTGCCAGGTTCCCCACTTTGTCAGTGGCAGCAACCGCGGCAACTCGTAGCGTCGCGCCAATTCTTCCAGCAAAAGGTTCGCCAGCGGTGTGGAGGATTCGCCAATAACAAAGCGTGGATGCTTGCCGCGCTCCAACAAAATGACGGAGCGTCCAAGTCGTCTGGCAATCATCGCCATGAGCGAGCCGCCGAAACCGGAGCCAACGACCGCGATGTCAAAATCCGCGTTCATTCAGCGTAGCGCAGGCGTCTCGCCTGCCGCCCCTGGACCTGGATATTTAGCAGCGCGGCGAAGACGCAACCAAAACCAGTTTAACCACGAATGAACACGAATGAACACGAATAAAGAGCTTGAGGGCAGCGCTCCGTGTAGCGCAGGTTCCAACCTTGCTACGATTTTCAGTGAGCGGCACTCGTCAGCCGCTCTGAGAGATATCCAACCTAACCCTCCCGGCAACGGCCGCAATCAACTTCGGGCAAGATGACTTGCTCCAGGTTCATCTCGCGGAGCCGCGCCCGTCGCCGCTCAAAACACTCCGCGCAACCTGAAAACTTCTCTAAATCCCAGAGATCAGCAAAAACGCGCCCGCGCTGCAACCTAACGCCGTAATCCAGCGCGGCTTCGAGCGTCGCCAGTTCCGGTGGTGAGAATTCTCCGTGCTCACCCAGCGTTTCGAGCGCGCCATTGCCGAAGCGAGTTGGAATGAGCGAGGCAACTGTCGCACCGCAATCGAACGCAAAATCAATCGAGCGCCTGGCCCAGAGCAATGCTTCGGCTTCATCCAGGAACGGCGGCTTGACCAAAATGAACACGCGCAGCGCGATGCCATTTTCGCGAAGAAATTCCGCGGCGCGACGGAACTGATCGAGCGTCATCCGTTTGTTCAATTTCGCCAGAACTTGTGGATGCGCCGTCTCCAGGCCCATCGCCACTTCCAGTTTTATTGTAGCGGCGTGGCTGTGACCGCCGTCGCTGGCATCCATGCGGCGGAGCGGCCCTCGACACGATGACACCGGGGAATCGGCTGGGTCTGGCTCTCCCTCTCCCGGGGGAGAGGGCCGGGGTGAGGGCGAGCGTTTCCTCAAGCTCATTTTCGGAGCCGGCGGCGGATTCGCTGCGCAGGCCTCGGTTGCGTTGAGCAAATCGCGAAATTTCAACGCCGATTCACCAATCAGCGCCGGATGACACTCGACAATCACGCGATCAAACACAGCAACGCGTTGAGCAATCGCTTCGTGTTCTTCCGGCGAGACGGCGCGCAGGTCGAAGAAGCTGCCGCTGTTGTACAGTTTGATTCGGCGTAGCGCAGGCATCCTTGCCTGCGCGTCTGGCGAGAGTCGTTGCTCGCGGTTGGAACCGGCGACACGGATGTCGCGGGAGCTTGCAGGCTGGAAGCCTGCGCTACGCTGCTTCGTCAGTTCCGCCAGAGCATAATCAATTTGCGCCGGTATCGCGCCAGACGGCACTGTTTCCATCAAGGTGTTCTTCCACAAATCACACATCACGCAGCGCCACGGGCATTCGCGGTTGGTCAGAAAAATCGTCGCTACGGAAACAATCTCACCCGACTCGGCGCGCTCTTCTTCGACGAGGAAGGCATGGGGTTTGAACGGATCGAGTTTGTTCCGCGCGCCGCGCCGCGCGAGAATCCAACGGTCGCGTTCAGTGGCGTGTTCCGGATAAATACTCATGCTGGCAGCCGGCGACATTCGACGTAAAGTTCTACGCCAGGGCGCTGGATTTGCAATGCTCGCCGTGGAGGCGGTCCGTTTCGCTGTTCATTTCACAAGGAGCGATCAATCAGAGAATTTTTGCAGGATTTGGCGGCGACGGACGTGTTCCTGATAGGAATCCGTCAATTAATGACAAATCAGCTATGAAAAAAATCATAATTGCACTCTTGGGCGCGGCGGTTTTAGGGCCTCCCTCAATGCTAGGGCAGCCGGCACAGGTCGCCTTCGGGGCTCCGTTTCCTGACGACCAGAACCACCTGGTCCAATTCGATTTGGATTTCCCAGGTGGAACGCCCAGGCAGCTCGTTGCGGCGATTGAAAAGTCGTCGAGCCACCCGCTCAACGCGGTTATTCTGGACGAAGATGCGAACGTGAAATTGCCGCCGTTGAAAATGAAGGCTGTGACCGTGCCAGAGTTATTCGAAGCATTGGCACCAGCCAGCCTCAGGATGGAAATGCATGCTGCAGGTAGCTACCAAAGCGTTCCTGGTGGTGGCATCCGCCCCGAAATCGTCAGTTATCAGCTTCAATACGGCTTCAAAACCATCGGGAAACCCAAAGACGATTCAGTGTGGTTCTTTTTCGCGCTGAAGCCTCCGCCCATCGTCGAGGCCAGGGCGTGCCGTTTTTGGCAACTGACTCCTTACCTTGAAACCTACAAAGTCGAAGACATCACGACCGCGATTCAAACCGGCTGGAATATGCTCGGAGAAACGAATCCGCCCACGATCAGTTTTCACAAGGACACAAAGCTGTTGATCGCCGTTGGCGAAGAGAGCAAATTGCGAATGATTGATTCCGTCCTCCAACAATTGGCCCAGGGAAAGCCGCAACCTCAGCGCGAGTCGTCCGGCACAAAAAGCGCCGAGCCCGCGAAGAAGTGACGGCCCGTCGCGCAGCACGACCGTTGTGGATTCTGCCTTTGCCATCGTCACGCCATGTCCGATCAGCAAACCCACGATGTCAGCGGAGCCCCAGCCGTCGCTTGACCTCGCGGCGCTCACGGCGGGCATGGCCAAGGGCGACGAAGACGCCTATCGCATGTTCCACGAACTCTACTTTCAACGGTTGCTCCGCTACCTGCTGGTCGTGACGGGCGGTCGCGAGGAAGCCGCGCGCGAGGCGCTGCAACTCGCGCTGCTGCGCGTGGTCCGGCACATCCGCAAGTTCGACTCGGAGGAAGCGTTCTGGAGCTGGCTCACGGTCCTGGCGCGCAGCGCGGTCGTGGACGAAGAACGCAAGCGGCATCGTTACCTCGCCTTCCTCGATCGGTTTTTCCAGCGGGAGGAAGTCGAGGCCGTGGCGGACTCCGACGCGGACGAGCGGCTGAATGAGTTGCTGGAGCAAAACCTGGACACGCTGTCATGGGACGAACGCGAGCTGGTTAATCGAAAATATTTCGCGCGGGAGTCGGTAAAGGAAATCGCCGCGGACACGGGCGCGACCGAGAAGGCCATCGAGTCACAACTGGTCCGCGTCCGGCGAAAACTGAAACAATGTATTCTCGCCCAGTTGAAGGATGAAACTTGAGTCACGAAGTCACGACCTCCGGCAAAGCCGATGGATTCCCAGCAAGACTATGAAAAAAAATAAACCACGGATGAACACTGATGAACACGGATTTCCAGAGAGTTGAGGGAACAGCGGTCTTCACAGAAGCGCACGGCGCCGTCCGCATCGCTTTTATCTGTGTTTATCCGTGTCCATCCGTGGTTAACTTTCTTGTTGTCAATGAAAACTGAGTCAAAACATCGCCCTCTGCTCGACGACGTGCTGGCCGAAGCCGCGCCGGCGGATTTCGAGCGCGCGTTGCTGGACTGCACGCTGCGCGCCGTGCGGCGTCGCCGCCGGATGCACCATTGGAACCGCGGACTCGCCGTTGTCGGAGTTTTTGCGGCGATTGCGCTGGTTGTCTGGAAAGCGCTGTTGCCGGGAACGCCGGTCAAGGTGATTCGGCCTGCGCTGGGCATGGTGAGTTCGCGACCGTTGCCGCCATCCATGATCATCACAACGAGACCGGGCAGCGTAGCTGTCGTCGCCTCGTCGCCGAAGACGTTTGTGCTGGTCGAAACCGGTTCGATCATGGACCCGTTCAAGGAGATCGACGACGAGCAACTGCTGGCGCTGGCGGCGGGCCATCCGGCGGCCCTGGTGCGACAAGGCCCGCATCAGGCAGAGCTGCTCTTTCTGAACCCGGAGGACACCAACGGATTTCCGGTGCAGTAGGCGAACGGGGGGAGACTCTGATTCTGTTGCTGGAGAAGTCTAAGCCTCCTCACCCCCAATGGTTGCAGTACTATCCGACAGCCCAGGTTCGACCGCTTTATTGGATCTGGTACAAGCCTGCGGACTAAGGCACAACCGAGGCTGATCTCCGCCACCAGCATGAGCCAACCCGCGACAAACACCAAACAAATCCGCGTGGAGTCGCTGGCGACATTCTACTCCGGTCTCGCTGCCGCTTTGAGCAAAGCGGGATTCATCGGTCGCCAGCTCAATGAGATCATTTCCAAGCACGTCCGCGGCGAATGCGTCCAATGTGGAATCAGGATCACAGGCGAAGACCTGGAGCGCATCACGCTGGCCGGAGAAAAAACGGAACTGCCTGATTGGCGACTCACCCGCTTGCGCCAAGGCTATTGCGCTCGCAAGGGTTGCGATTCCTACCACTATCGCATCCATTTCGACGACTACCCAAACGTGGACTGGTCGCAAATCCATGAGAGCGCCGACAGCGGGTCAACCGTTGGGCAAATCGCGGCGGAGGAGGTAACCTCGGAAGGGTTGCCCACGAACCGAAAGCGTTTCTTGATTCGGCTGGGTTTGGGTATTGCGGTTGTGCTGATCCTCCTGCTGTTTTGGCACATCAGGTATTATGGGTATGTCCCCTTTGTGCAGAAGCCTCACAAATACACCATCTCTTCGATGCACTGCCTCCAGGTCCGGCAATCGTCGCCGCTTGCGCAAGGTCCGCATCCAGGCGAATTGCACCTCCTAAATCCGGAGGATAAAGACCGGTTTCCTGCCGGGGCAACGGGCGGCGAATTCCTTGTTCCGACTGGCGAGACCGATGCCGAGCATTGCTCGACCCGGCGAAACAGCCCGAATTTCCTGTCCGGTTTTCACTTTCACGGGTGCTATAAGGTGGACAGACGTGAACGACGACCTTCAATTGTTACGCCGCTACGCCGAGGAAGGTTCCGAGCCTGCCTTCAGTGAACTCGTGGCACGGCACATCGACCTGGTTTACACCGTAGCGTTGCGGCAGGTGGCCGGCGACGCGCACCTCGCACAGGACGTAACGCAAACGGTGTTCGCCGATCTCGCTCGGAAAGCCCGCGCGCTGTCCGGCCGTGCCGTGCTGACCGGCTGGCTATTCCAAGCCACACGCTATGCCGCGGCCAAGGCGGTGCGCGCTGAGCCTCGTCGGCTGAACCGGGAACTGGAGGCTGTCGCTATGCAAGAACCCTCGACTGGAGCCGAAGCGAATTGTGAGCAACTCAGTCCGGTCCTCGACGAGGCCGTGGCACGCCTCGGCGCCAAGGACCGCGACGCCGTTTTGCTTCGTTACTTTGAGCGGAAAGAACTGCGCGCGGTCGGTGATGCGCTGGGCACGAGCGAAGAGGGCGCGCGCAAGCGGGTCGGCCGCGCTTTGGAAAAGCTGCGGCGCTATCTCACAGGTCGCGGGGTGACGTTGTCCGCGGCGTCCCTGGCCACCGCCCTGACCGCGAGTGCGGTGCAGGCAGCCCCGGCGGCGTTGGCCGGGACGGCTGCGCGCGGAGAACCAGGAACTTCGAGAACAATGGCAGCGGCTTGAACCGTTCCGCGAGGGCAACCAGCAACTCGGGGTCCTCCAAGCTGACGCAGACGAGCTGGAGCGGCTGCGCAAAGAGGTCGCTGAGCTGCATCGACTCCGCGCGGAGGTGGCACAACTGCGGCGCGAGAAGGAGGACGCCACCCCATTGGCAGCCCAGAACGCCCAACTAAGGGAGGCCTTGGCGAAACTCACCGCCGTCGCCGAGAAGAAACCGGACGTCCAGACTCCCAATCAAGAAGTTTTGCCTCTCGTGTGGTTCGACGACGTGCCGCTGTCCGATGCTATCGTGACACTGGCCAGGCAAGCGGCGGACCTCAACGTTATGTTCGATCCCGAAGTTAGGCCGCGCTTGGGCAGCTCCTTGAGTATCCGACTGGAGAACCTCACCGCCGAAGCGGCGCTGGAGGCTATTCTGAGCACCAACAATCTACGTCTGGTGAAAACGCCAGGACCCACGTGGAAGCGGTTAAACGATGACGGCACATGGATGCCTGGTGGCTTCGTCGGCATTACCAGGAAATAATTCTCTTGGTGCGTCGCAGCCGAACGGTAGGAAACCTTCCGCTTGATTTCGACTCGCCGGTAAATTTTCACGCAAAAAGCGTGAAATTCACGCATCGCCCGTAATTCCACGCTCTGGTTCAAGCATTCTGGCCGGACACGGATCGCTGCTCGAGACGAAGTAGGAAGACTCTGATTTCGGTGCTGGAAAATTCTAAGCCTCCTTAAGTCGGCTGGCCAGTTGCCAGTCGGCATGGGATGTGCGCAGCGTTTTGACAGGTGTTTATCATGCACAACCTTGGAGGCATTATGCGAACGAACAAACATCAAGATAACGGGTTCACGTTGATCGAACTGCTGGGTAATTTCTCCAAGTCGCTTTCGATCGACCCCTACTATCCGTATGAGCCAACCAAGGATTGGATCTGGTACAAGCCAGCTGACGATTCGCAAATCAATCGATAGCCTAACTGTCGTCGCTATGACACAGACGGCGACAACGGTAGCGCAATTAAGGGTGGACAGTCTGCCTGCGCTCTACACGAGTCTGACCGCAGCGTTGAGCGAAGCCGGATTGAGCAGCCGTCAGTTGGAAGAAATTTTCTCAAACTACGTCAGCGCAGAGTGTGTGCTGTGCAGCCCACGAATCACGGGAGAAGAGATCAGAACCTTTGATGCCTGCGCGCCGTCTGCGTGTGTTTCACTGATACAGCGACAAATACTTCTTCCGATATGCGCTCTCCTGCTCCGGCAATCGCTGGCGCAACTTCTCCTGCGGTAATGCGCCGTGCTGGAAGCGCCGTTTCGGAAAAACGGGCATATCGAGGCCGGTGATCGCTTTGACGCCGCGTGAGACAATTTCGCCTTTCAGGCCGTAGAGTTTTTCGACCGACATGTCGGTGAGCGTCGCGAACGGAATGCCTTCGGCCACTTCGATGACGCTCGGACGTGTGTAAGGACTGAAGCCGTCGAACCCGAACTGTTTTGCCGGCGCGTAGGTGCGCGTGTAGCTGCGGCTCAAGCCGCCGCTGTACGTGAGCGAGTGTTTGATGCGGCCCACGCCCCAGCCTTCCTGGTACAGCATCAGGTTGTTCACTACGCTGCGGATGGTCAGGTCCGGGTTTTCCTCGATGGGGTAGTCCTTGAGGTTCTCGTCGCCTCCATCGCCATCAATGAGGAATTTCCAATCCGGATAGCGCGCGCGGATGCCGCGGCAGAGCGTCAGGCCCATCGAAGCGCATTCGACATCGAGCGACTTGTAGTCTTCGAGGACGCGAATCGCTTCGGCAACGTCGATTGAAGCGAGGTCAGCTTCGATCGGTTCGAGGAACAGGCCGAGTCCAAGCCGGTCGAGGAATTCACGGGCCTGCTGGAAGTCCGGGCCGTCGCCAAAGTTCAGCGTGAACGCTTTGAGCCGGCTCGGACTCATGCCGAGTTTTCGCATGACGTGATACGTGATGAGGAAAACAGAACCGCTGTCGATGCCGCCGGAAAAACATACGCCGACGGGCGGTGCGCTCCTTCCCTCATGAAGCCCCTTTGTTGGGATAATGGATTTAGAGGATTGTCTCGCCCTCACCCCGTCCCTCTCCCCCAGGAGAGGGAGACGCGACGGACGCTCTTCGACATTTTCACCGCCGGTGGCCCTGGCGCCCGAGCTGAGGACTCTCCTCCCCTCTCCCTTCCCTCTCCCCTCATCCGATGAGGGGAGAGGGTGGCCGAAGGACGGGTGAGGGGTGTTCCTGGAAGTGTCGTTGGAGATTTGCTTCAACCATTTCGCAATTTCATCCGCAAGCGCCCCGATATAGCGGCGGCCGAGTTCATCCAGATCGGTTGGCAGCGCGTTGCGTTGGGGGGTGAAGAAGCGCGTGTAGGTCGGATCGGGATCAGGGCAGCCGACGAGCTGGATTTCCACGATGTAATGCGCCGGCACCATGCGCGTGTAGCTGGGATGAAACTGGCCGTGGAGACCCTCGGCTTTGAGTTGTTGGTAAATCGCGTCGATGCGGTCGGCGACAAAGAGCGCGGGGCCTTCGGCGCGTTTGGCGAGGAAGTAGCGCATCGGGCGATCGAGCGACCGGGCCATGCGAACAGTCTTGCCGTCGCGCGCCAGCAGCGCGAAGGAGCCGTCAATCTCGCGGACGAGTTCGGGCTTACCAGAGAGCACGCGCTGACGCGCTTCATCGGCTGTCATGTTGTGGATGCGGTTACGGGAAGTATCGAGGAGGTCAACGACCCGTTCAATGTCATGGTCCATAAAATCTGGCTGATTAACGTTGCGGAGATGATAGAACAGTCCGGCGCCTTTGGCAATCTGTTGAGGGGCGTCCGGCGCCGCAGCGAGGTGCCTGCTCGGCCTGTCGACTCGCCACCGATTTCAGTCATTTCACCCCAAACGCATTTCACTTGTAGCCGGCGGTATTAAAGTTCATTAAAATCTCCTGCGCGCACGGCAGCATACCATGCCCGAGACACCTGACAACATCACGCCCAGCGCCACGCCGCCGAAGAAAAAGTACGTCCGAGCCGTCGGTCCGAAGCTGCGCATCCTCCTCTTGTTTATCTTCGGGCTGGTCGCTGTGCTGGCCGCGAATTCGGTCTATCTCAGTGCCATCACTTTCCTGGAATGGCTCAAAAGCGATCCGAACCAGACCTATCAGAACTGGTTTTACATGGTGATGTTCGGCGCGCACCTGGGGCTGGGCTTGCTGCTGGTCCTGCCGGTCGTCGTCTTTGGCCTCATCCACATGAAGAACGCGCACGACCGCCCAAACCGCCGCGCCGTGAAGGTCGGTTACCTGCTCTTTGCCACCAGCCTCGTCGTATTGGTCACAGGCCTGTTGCTCACCCGCATCGACATCTTCCAGTTCAAGAATGTCGGACTGAAAAACCCGCAGGCGCGGTCGATCGCGTATTGGGCCCATGTCATCACGCCGATTCTCGCCGTGTGGCTTTACATCCTGCACCGGCTCGCGGGGCCGCGCATCAAATGGCAGGTTGGACTCCGCTGGGCGGCAGCGGTGGGCGTCATCGTTGTTGGAATGGTATTGCTCCACTCGGCGCATCCGAAAAGGAATCAGATCGGCTCGGTGGAAGGGGAAAAATATTTCGAGCCGTCGCTGGCCCGCACCGCCACGGGCAATTTCATTCCCGCGCGGACGTTGATGATGGACGACTATTGCCGGAAGTGCCACGAAGACGCTTATAAAGGTTGGTTCCACAGCGCGCACCACTTCAGTTCCTTCAACAACAAGCCGTATCTGTTCAGCGTGCGGGAGACGCGGCAGGTGGCGCTCAAACGGGACGGAAACGTGAAAGCTGCCCGCTGGTGCGCCGGCTGCCACGACGTAGTGCCGTTCTTCGGCGGGGCGTTCGACGATCCGAACTTCGACGATGTGCATCATCCCACCGCGCAGGCCGGCATCACCTGCACCTCATGCCATGCCATCACCCACATCAACAGCACGCGCGGCAACGCGGACTACACGATTGACGAGCCGATCCATTATCCGTTTGCTTACAGCACAAATCACGTCCTGCAATACCTCAACCAGCAGTTGGTCAAGGCGAAGCCGCAATTCCACAAGAAAACCTTCCTGAAGCCGTTCATGCGCACGGCGGATTTTTGCTCGACCTGCCACAAGGTCAGCATTCCGCAGGACCTGAACAAGTACAAGGAATTCCTGCGCGGCCAGAATCACTACGACACGTATCTACTGAGCGGCGTGTCCGGCCACGGCGCGCGCAGTTTCTATTACCCGGAGAAGGCGGTGCAGAACTGCGCTGGCTGTCACATGCCGTTGAAGGAATCCCAGGACTTCGGGGCGAATTTTTTCAACCCGACCAATCAAAACGCGCGGTTTATTCACGACCATCTCTTTCCGGCGGCGAACACCGGGATCGCTTACCTCCGCGGCCAACCGGACATTGTGAAACGTCACCAGGAGTTCTTGAAAGGCGCTCTCCGGGTGGACATCTTCGGGCTCAAAGCAGGCGGCATGATCGACAGTCCTCTGACGGCGCCGTTGCGTCCCCGGATTCCGACGCTCAAACGCGGCCAACGCTATCTGGTTGAAGTGGTCTTGCGCACGCTCAAGGTCGGCCATCCTTTCACCCAGGGCACTGTGGATTCAAATGAAGTGTGGGTGGACGCCCAAGCGACCAGCGGAACCGGAGTGATCGGTCGCAGCGGCGGACTCGGATCGCACAATGAAGTCGATCCCTGGTCGCACTTCGTGAACGTTTACATGCTGGATCGCAACGGCAATCGTGTTGACCGCCGCAATCCGCAGGACATTTTCACGCCGCTCTACAATCATCAGATTCCGCCCGGCGCCGGCCAGGTGGTGCACTACAGTTTCACCGTTCCCGAATATCAGAACGAACCGCTGACGCTGGAGGTTAAACTCCAATACCGCAAATTCGACGCGATCTACATGAACTACGTGCTCGGCACGAACTACACCGCGGGCGCGCGCTTGACCGCGACCAACGACCTTCCCATCACGACCATCGCCTCCGACCGAATCACATTCCCGATCGAAGGCACGAGCGCGAACGCGGAACAACTCTCAACCATCAACCAACAACCCTCAACCATCCCCGAATGGCAGCGGTGGAACGATTACGGCATCGGCTTGTTGCTGGAAGGCGATCGGGGGAGCGAGAAAGGCGAGTTGATCCAGGCCGCTCAGGCGTTTGAGCAGG
>QHNT01000382.1 GCA_003218515.1 Verrucomicrobiota bacterium
CCCGTGCCACTAGCCGCCCATGCGCCCTGCCGCGGCCAGGTGAAATTTGCATTGCCCATTTCGCGGCTGCCCCAGTAGCGTTGCAGCAATGGCTTTGATGCGCATACTCGTGGATGGCTACAGTCTGCTGCACAATTGGCCGGCGCTCGCCCCCGGCCAACCGCGGCATTCCGCGGCTGCGCGCGAAGAATTGATCCACGTCCTCACGCAATACCGCGATGCCGTCGGCACGCCTGTCACCGTCATTTTCGACGGCGCGGGCGCGCCTGCGGGCACGCCAAAAACCCGATCCGACCCGGAACTGGAAATCCTCTACTCGAAGGCCGGTCAAACGGCCGACGACGTGATTGAGCGCGCGGCGCACCGGTTCAGCGCTCTCGGCGAGGTGCTGGTGGTCACCGACGATTACGCGGAGCGCGACACCGTGCTTTCGCTCGGCAGCATGGCTTCAAGCTGCGTGAGTTTTATTCAAACCATCGAATCCACGCTGGCTGATTTGCAGCGCGATTTGAAACGCCACAATCAAAAAGAACGACAACGCTTTCAACGCACCGGCCGAACATGAACCGATTTCTCATCCTGGGCTGCCTATGCCTGGTCTGCCAGCCTCTGCGCGGGCAGGGCGTCTCCTCCACCAACGCGGCCGCCCTCCCGCGTGCGAGCCATCGTTTTCTTTTTCTGATCGACACCTCCTCCGCAATGTCACGCCAGAAAGACGTGACGCTCGACAGCGTGTCCAGGCTGATCTTGAGCGGCCCAATCGTGCCTACCGGTTTCTGCTCGGCCAACGTTTGAACAAAAAGGATTTGTCGTTGAACCAGGCGCTGGATGCGATGACGCAAGAAGCGAAAATCTCCGGCGCGTTAACCGCGTTTTTGTTCACCGACGGAAGCGAACCGGTGAAAGGCACTCCGTTCGATGAGGCGATTAACTCCATTTTCACCAAGCACGCAGCCGGGATGAGGAAAGCCAAGAAACCGTTCGTCACCGTGTTTGTCGCGCAGGACGGGCAATTCGCCACCAATGCTGTCACTCCGGGCGGGGAGCCTATTTACATCCCGCGCCTGGCCAACATCACTGCCCCGGCCGAAATGTCCGAGCAAGAAAGCAACGCGCCGTTGGCTCAAGCCGCGCCGGCAACGAAGCCCGAACCCACAGCGACAGAGAACACCGCAACCGCGCAAACGCGGAAAAAACCGCTGACCGTAGAGGAAATCTCCGCAGCGCTGCGTCAATCTCCGAAAAAACAAACGAACGCAACCGCGCCGGCGTCGCCGGTCTTTCGCGGAGAAAGCTCCACCAATCCGGTCGCTGTGGGCGAAGTCAGCAACCCCAACGCGGGAACTCCGGCGCCGGCTCCCGGCCCGTCCTCGCCCGCGCAGGACATCGCCGCTGTTCAAAACCGGTCCGTTGCAGTTTCAAACTCTTCTCCGCCTGCGATCACGCCCGCCGCACTGGCCAGGAACGAGTCGAACGCGCCGACGGAAAAGAACATTTCTACCCCGGCCAAAACGATCGTCCCGTCGGCGCCGACAAAAGAGGGAGACGCCATCGCTGCGGCGGAGACAACGACGGATAAAACGGACCAGAACCCCGCGGCCTCTTCAACGCCGCCGGAAATCGCCGTCATTTTTCAACCTGAGGCGGCGTCGAATGCATGGAAGTATCTGGCGGCCGCCGGAGGGCTGTTGCTGGTGGCGTTGACGCTGGCCTGGCTTTACATCCGCAGCGTGCGCTACGTTCCCCGGCCGAGCCTCATCTCGCAATCGTTGGACAAGGAAACCAAGTAAGCGCCGCAACTTCCTCCGTCGTCGAGCGCCGTTGATTTTCCGATAATTTGATGAAGTTCACGCATTTTGCGTGAGCCTCACGCGCACGAGGCGAATTCCAATGCTTTCTTGAGCAGGGAGAGCCCTGGCATCACTTATGCCTACCGCATTTGTCGGGAGGTTGCATGTGCCGACAAACGCACAGGGTGTGCGGCCAGAAGCACAGTTCTCGACCTTCCGGCGTTTTGATTAGTTCGAGACGTCAACTCAATCAACCAGGAATGACGAGGAACAGATGATGAGGATCGCTCGCTTGCTGCTCTTTACAGTTTGCCTCTCCACACTGAACCAGCTTTGCGCCCAGGTTCCGCAACTGATCAACTTCCAGGGCCGCGTGGCCGTGGACGGCGTCAACTTCAACGGCGCCGGCGAATTCAAGTTCGCGCTTGTCAACGGCGACGGCTCGTCAAGTTTTTGGAGTAATGACGGCTCCAGCGCCAACGGCAATGAACCGTCGAATGCCGTGCCCATCACGGTGTCGCAGGGGCTTTACGCTGTCCTGCTCGGCGACGCGACGCTCACGAACATGACGCCGATCTCCGCGGCGATCTTCACCAACAGCGACGTGCGGCTGCGCATCTGGTTCAACGACGGCACAAACGGCTTTCAACAACTCTCGCCCGATCAGCGCATCGCAGCGGTCGGTTATGCGATGATGGCGGCGAACGTCGCGGATGGCGTCGTGACTTCAGCAAAACTGGCTGACGGCGCCGTCACCAGCGGCAAACTGGCGGCCGGCGCGGTCACCGCGACGAGCATTGCTCCACATTCCATCGGTTCGGCGCAATTGGCCACCAACGCGGCCGCAGACAGCCTGCACGACAGCGGGGGGCTGGTTCTGTCTGATCAGTCCAACGCCGCCAACTTGTTAAACGCCGGCTACATCCGCATCGGCCAGGTCACGACGGATGTGGATTACTGGCGGCAGGTCGGAGTTTTCACGCCGGCGGCACGGTATGGTCACACCGCGGTTTGGACTGGAAGTGAGATGATCATTTGGGGAGGGAACGGCCCGCAAAAGGCAATGGACGGTTACTACCTGCCCGTGAACACTGGCGCCCGTTACAATCCTGCGACCGACACTTGGACGGCCATCTCAACCAACGGCGCTCCGCTGGCAATAACTCGACCCAAGGTTGCAGCCTGGACGGGATGGGAGATGATCGTCTGGAAAGCGGATGGCAGTGGTTCCCGTTACAATCCGGTAGGGGATTTCTGGCGACCTGTCTCCATGTCCAACGCGCCGCCTTTTGTTTTCGGAGGGATTTCCGCAGTATGGACCGGCAGTGAATTCATTATCTGGGGAGGGAACAACGGTTCCACTGGGATTAACACCGGCGCTCGATATAACCCGCTTCAGGATACCTGGACACCCACATCCACCAATGGCGCTCCGACGGGGCGACTTGACCATACTGCGGTTTGGAGCGGCAACGAAATGATCGTCTGGGGCGGACTGACCAGCACCGCAAACTTCGGGTATCTCAACACGGGCGCTCGCTATAACCCGGCCGCGGACACCTGGCGGCCAATGACGAGAGTCAATGCCCCGACAGGACGCAGTTCCCACGCAGCGGTGTGGACGGGAAATGAAATGATTGTGTGGGGTGGACTCAATAACAATGGCTTCGTCAACACTGGCGGCCGCTACAATCCAGCAACGGACTCTTGGATTAGCACCTCCTTGCTCAATGCGCCGTCGCTAGACGCCAGCTCTTCGGCGGTCTGGTCGGGGAACGAAATGATCGTCTGGAACGGAAACCTCGCTTCGGGCGCGCGCTACAATCCTGTGACCAACGGCTGGACGCAGGTCCGCACCAACAACGCACCATCAGCGCGATCGTCGTTCTCCGCCGTTTGGTCCGGTAATGAAATGATAGTCTGGGGCGGGTCCGGTGTCGGACGAAGTCAGGGACAATTGTTCAATTCCGGTGGACGCTACAATCCTCTGACCGGCGCGTGGCTGGCCACGTCTGCCAACCCCGTTGGCCGCGCCAACCACACCGCGATCTGGACCGGAGCGGAGATGATCATTTGGGGCGGCCAAACAAATGCCTCTGACCAGTTTGGCCGACTTAACACCGGCGGGCGTTTCAATCTCGCGACCGGTCGATGGACACCCACTTCGCTCATCAACGCGCCGTCGCCGCGCTCCGGCCACACCGCGGTTTGGACCGGCAACGAAATGATCGTCTGGGGTGGAGTCGGCCCGAATTTTCGGTTCAGCAATGAACCCGGCCCGCTCGAAACCAAGAACAACGGTGGCCGTTACAATCCGGCTCGCGACCAGTGGACATCGATCGAAACCAACGAAGCACCTGTGGCTCGAACCGGCCACACGGCGGTCTGGACGGGCAATGAAATGATCGTTTGGGGCGGAGCGACCAACTCGTCCCTGCAGCTTTCCGGAGGCTCTTTGCTCAATTCAGGTGGTCGATACGAGCCCGATCTGAACGCTTGGGCCAGCACGACCTCCAGCGGCGCTCCGACGGCCCGCACCCAGCACTCAGCCCTCTGGACCGGGGATGAAATGATTGTTTGGGGCGGTTTGGGCCTCGCCACAACGAACGTGTTAACCCAACCCAGGTACCTTAACACCGGTGCGCGCTATTTCCCGAATCTCAACACGTGGATTGCTACCTCAACGAATGGTGCGCTACAACCGTTAGCCGCTCACACCGCCGTCTGGACCGGCAATGAAATGATCGCTTGGTACTCCAAAGCTGGAGCGCGGTACTTTCCGGCCACTGATTCCTGGCTTCCGATGAAAGCCATCGGAGCCCCGATCGCAAATCCGGGCTACACCGCTGTCTGGACCGGCACCGAGATGATTGTATGGGGAGCCGTGACGTCGGACTCAAAGCATAAGGCTGGCGGAAGGTATAATCCAGCTGCCGACGCGTGGACCCTCACAAGCACGGAGGGCATGCCCAATGGCAACCGTTCCGGACACACGGCCGTGTGGACCGGAAGTGGCATGATGATTTTCGGCGGGACCGAGTCACCAGGGACTTTTCCGGACGCGCAGGAGCGCATTTCGGCCGAAGCATCTGCCAGTCTCGGGTTGGAACTCACCGCCTGCCGAAGCCATCCGGATCACACCCGCCAGCGCTGTTTGGCCAGGCAACACCGGCCGCGCAATTCGGTTACGTTTTCGGAAAGCGAGGTCGCATCGCACGAGCCGCCTTCTTTTGTCGCTCTGGGTCAGTGCGATTTCCTGCGGCGCGGCGACTGCGACTGACCTGAATGCTCTTGTGGCGGATCGCCTGGCGGTGGAGCGCGTTTATTACAATCATCGCCTCGGCACGAAACGGCCATTCGACCAGGCGTTGCCCGCTGCCGAAATTGAAAAACTGGTGAAGGCCGATCTCCACAAAGAAGCGCTGCTGGCCAGGCTTTATCACCTTGAAATCACAAATCCGCAGATCGAATCCGAAATTCGCCGTATCGACACGGAAACCCGCGCGCCGGAGATGCTCGCGGAAATCAAAGCCGCGCTGGGCAATGATCCCAGGCGCTTCGCCCGCGCCGTCGCAAAACCGATCGCCGTCGACCGCGAGCTGCGCAACCGTTTCCAAAACGACGACCCCCTCCACGCCCTCCAGCGTGAGCAAGCGGAAACGGTTCGCCGAAAGCTTCTGGCGGGCCGACAAGCGAGCGATTCGTCAGCAAACCTCTTGCAGACGCTCAAGGAAACCAAAGTGGGAACCGTCGCTGAAGTCACCTGGCAACTCGGCGCGCGGCCGGAGGCAACACCTGCTCGCAACGTCTCCGCTCCGGTCGCGTCGCCGATGCCTGTCACAGCCCGCAGCCTCAAATATTCGCTCGAAGCCACCGCGCGATTCGCGCAGCCGCTTTCTCCGGTCGAACAACCCACCGAGCCGCCGGACAAAGACTACCTTGAAGACCTGTCGCCCGAACTGCGGAAGGTCCTGCGCGCTCAACTGCAAGAGCCGGGCGACATGAGCGCGGTCGTTGAGACACCGAACGACTTTCTGCTTTTTGTGGCCAGGGACAGGACTGAAAAAACCTTGAGCGCCGCCGCGCTTTCGATTCCCAAACGCAGCTTCGAGCAATGGTTGTGCGAGCAGAAGGAGTCAACGACCTCCGGTAAAGCCGGAGGTTTCCCATGACAATGAACAAGACCTCGGCGCTCCTGATTTTTTTGAGCCTGGCTGCCGCGCCGGCGCTCACGGCTGCGCCTCGGGGCAGCCGCAGTTATGCGCAGCAAACCGAAACGTTCGATGCTGCCGGCGGCAAAGCCGCCGGTGGCCGCTATTCGAATACTGCCAGCATCGGCGGTGTCGGCGGCATGTTCACCGTTGGCCCGAACGCCGTGGCAAAGAACGGCTATCTCGGGCAGCTTTTTGAAACCGCGAACCTGACACTCAACGCTTCGCCGCTCGTCATTAACGAAGGTGGAACGAGCCAGCTTGCCGCCATCGCCACGCTCGACGATGGGACGGTTTCTCACCTCGCCGGGCGCGACCTTTTCTGGCGCGTGAGTTCCGGACCGGTTGTGTCGATCGGCGCCCAAGGATTGTTGACCGCTGCGAACGTTTACCAGCGGTCTTCCGCGCGCATCGAAGGAAGGTACCCCGGAAAGAATTCCTTCATCGACATCGGCGTTCTGAACGTGGGCGATGACGACTTTGGGATCTACGCCCACGACGGCCTGCCTGATCTGTGGCAGGTTCAGAACTTCGGCGAGAACAATCCGCGAGGCGTCTCCAGCGCCGATGCCGACGGCGACGACCAGAGCAACTTCGCCGAATTCATCGCCGGCACTTCGCCGACGAACGCCGAGTCGCATTTCAGCATTGAGTTGGCAACGCTGCCCGGCGAGCCGTCGCAGAAATACCTGTTGTTCAGCCCGCGCTTGCATGACCGCAGTTACACGGTGGAATACAGTCTGGACCTCGGCGCGGGCTTCAAGCCGCTGACGAACGCTTCGCAACTCGACTTCGATGCAACGCGCGTCGTCCTGGACCCCAACGCGACGGAGCCGAACAAGTTTTATCGGGTGAAGATTTCCAGGTAGGACCGGATTTTCGGCCTGCCTCAGGCAAAGGAGGAGGCGGCGACGATGAGCAAGCACGCCCTGAAGACACCGGAGACGGGCCGTGGACTTTTCGTTACCCGACGCGCAGCCAAACGGTCTTCAAATAGGCCGGCTCTGCGCGCGTGATCGGAAAATCCGGCGGCTGCGGCGCATAATGTTGCTGGATGATGCTGCGTTGGGCCGCGCGGACAGCGCCGGTCACCTGCTCCAGGAACTCTTGCGGACTGAGTTTGGCGGCATTCGTCGAAGCCAGCAGAACTCCGTTGCCCTTCAGGACGGACAACGCCGCGACGACGAGTTCGCCGTAATCTTTCTCCGCCTGAAAAGCTCGGTGCTGTTTCGACCGGGAAAACGTCGGCGGATCGAGCACGACGCAGTCGAACCGCCGCTGCTTTTTTGCCAGGCGGCGCAACCACGCGAAGACGTCGCCATAAATGAAATCGTGCCCGGCCGGATCGAGCTGGTTGAGCGCGAAATTCCGTTTGCCCCATTCGAGATATTTTTTGGAAAGATCAAGACTGGTCGTGCGCGCGCCGGCCTTCGCCGCGCAAACAGAGAAACCGCACGTGTAGGTGAACGTGTTGAGTATTTCCAATTCCGCCTTCCGCGTTCCGCGCTCCGCGTTAAAGAGCGCAAAACCGGCCGCGACATGTCCGGTGAGAAACCGCCGGCGGTTGTCGCGCTGATCGAGAAACAGGCCGACCGAACAACCTTCGTTAAAGCCAAGGGCGAACTCAACGCCATTCTCGCGAACGACAAATTCGGCGGGCGCGTCGTCCCCGAGCACCTTGTGAGCTTGTGCGACGTTGGTTTTGCCAACCTGCCTGGTGAGGAGTTTGTGATATGAGCCGTGCAACGAGAACACGTCCAACCAGTGCGCCAGGGTTTCGCGCTGCGCCGGTGTTAATGGCTGATCGGACTGCGACAGCAGAAAATCTCCGAGCCGGTCCACATACCAGCCCGGCCACCCGTCCGACGCGCCGTGTATAAGCCGATGCGCGTTTGTCTCCCGCGAATCTATCAAGGCCGACCGCAAAGTGAGACGAGTGTCGGCGGAAAAATCCACCGACGCGGTCAACGTCATTTCCCCGCCTGTCGCCGGATGCCTCAAAGTCAGCTCCTGCGCGTGCAGATGGACGCGCGCCGCGGGTGCGCCCCCGTAAAGCGTGTCGCCGAGGATGGGAAAACCGCTCGCCGCGGCATGAACGCGGATTTGATGCGTCTTGCCGGTCAGGGGTTCGGCTTCGATCAATGTCCCGTCGGACGATGAACGCACCACATGAAAACATGTCTCCGCCTGTACGCCTCCCACATGGGTCGGCCGCGCCACATATTTTTGGCCGGCGCGAATCACGGCGCATTTCACTGCCAATTCCTTTCGTCGCACCGGCCGGTCCGTCAGCAGCAGATATTTTTTCCGGACGCTGCCTCTGCTGAATTGCTCGGTTAGCGAACGGTTGGCCAGTTCAGTTTTAGAGAAAACAATGACGCCTGACGTCTCCTTGTCGAGCCGGTGAATTATGCTCAATCGCGCCCAGCGCGGCTCACGGTGTCGCAGCCAGTCGTAAATCCCCTCGCCGGCGTGAGGAGCCGGCGCGTGCGTGTTCAGGCCGGCCGGTTTGTTCACCGCGAGCAGATGGTCGTCTTCAAAAATGACGCAGGGCACGCTCACCAGAATTTCCACGCTCCTTGCCAGACGACCCACAATCCGAGCAGCAGATTGGTAATGGCGTGAGCGGTGATCGCGTCGCCCAAACGCTTCCTCCAGCAAACCAGGCCTTGATAGGCCAAGGCGCAGAGCATCCCGGCGAGCCATTCATAATGCGCGAAGCCGAAGACAACAGACGTAACGAGAAATGGCGTCCAACTGAACCACCCCAGCGGCACGGATTGGAAGTCCGGCTTCGCGATGTATCGGTACACCAATGAACGATAGAACACTTCTTCGAGCGGCGGAACCACAATCGAGGAGCCGAGGGTGCGAACGACGATGAACATCCAGGCCCAGGCCGAGCTTTGCCCGAAAGTCTTGTTCGGGTTCCATTCACCGCCGCTCTTGCCAAACTTCGGATAAAAATCATCCACACCAACCCAGATGACGAACACCACTACGCCCACAACAACAGATTCCCAACTGAACTTCCACTTCATCTCCGCGACGAGCGGTCGCATGAACCAGATCAACCACGCGCCCACGATTGTCTTCGCGAAATAAAACCAGTAGCGCGATGCTTCACCGAACTTTCCCTGGCAAAACGTCAACGCAACGAAAATGGCGAACGGCACAAAACGCGCCAGCAGCGGTGAGGCTTCAAGTTTCTTGAAAATCGAATTCATGGGAAAAGTGGGCCTCGCGCCGGTTCCAGGTGGCCAAAGTCGCGCAGATATCGATGGCAGCGAGTCAAATGGGAATGCCAGGCGCCAAGGAGAACGCCGGACGCGAGGCAAAAGTGTTCATGAGTAGCGGTGAAATTCTGACGCTCACAATCGCGGCAACCGCAACACATTCGTCTCTCCGTTCCGTTCGACCGTGACTGACTGGCGGTCAATCCTCATCACGCGCGCCCCCCGAATATCGTCGCCGACGTACAGCAACTCGCCGTTGATGCCGGCGGCCCGTTTGTCCTCGCTAAAGATGATGCTCTGCAACTTCAAATCGGCAAAGGGAGACGGCGGCGCGGGAGCGGCAACGTTCGTCGGTGGCGCAAGGGCCGCGGCATTCGTCTGCGGCGCCGAGATCAGCGAGTTGCTTGACACCGCTTGCGCCAGCGCTTCCGATTGCGGAGACCCGATTAAATTCGTTCGTACGACGATGTTGGTGCTGACTTTGATGAGCTGCTTCCGCGGTGCCGGTTTCGCGGACGTTTTTGATTTTTCCGCTGACGCAGTCGTTGACTCCCCGCCGGCCGTTTGATGAGATTCTCCGCTGCTCCGCCACCACTTCCAGAAAAACCATCCTGACAACGCCAGGGCCGCAACCAATAGAACCGCCAGCGCGAAGCGCAAGGGGTAGTTCGACCGCGCCGCGTAATCCGCCGGCTGCAACGGCCTGATTGGCTGTCCGCCGAATGGATTTTGTTGTTGGCCCTGCTTGGCCCGTTTCAAAGCGTCGTTAATCAGGCTCATACGTTAATCCGGCCTTCCAGCTCGCGAACGGCGCGACCGACCAGGCGAAAATCGATGCCGTGGCTCTCCTCCACGTATCCAGCGAGGAGACATTTGTCACACACGGCATTGACCAGGCGCGGAATGCCGCGGCTGTAATTGTAGATTCGCCACAAGGCGCCGGCAGTAAAATAAAACGTGCCGGTCGCGCCGGACACCACCAGGCGATGCTCGATGTACGGCCATAGTTCGGCCCGCGTCAGCGGCGCGAGGTGAAATCGAACGGTGATCCGCTGTCGCAATTGGCGGAGAATGGGATCGTCCAAACGCGCGCGTAATTCGGGCTGCCCCATCAGGACGATCTGCAACAGTTTGCGGTCGTCGGTTTCAAGATTCGACAAAAGCCGGATGTGCTCAAGCTGGTGGTTGGTCAGATTTTGCGCCTCGTCGATGATCAACACCGCGTCGCGGCCCGCCGCGGCTTGTTCGATGAGAAACTCGTTCAACATCGCGCGCGTCTCCAGCACGCCGAGTCCCGCCGCTGCGAGGCCAAATTCGATGGCGACGGCCTTCACCAGCAGGTCCGGGTCAGGCGGCGGATTGAAGATGAGCGCGCTGGCCCAGGAATCACCGAGCGCTCCGAGCATCGCCCGGCAGACTGTCGTTTTGCCCGCGCCAACCTCGCCGGTCAACTGCACGAAGCCCTTCCGCTCGCGAATGCCGTAGAGCAGATGGTTGAAGGCCTCGCGATGTTTCGCGCTGAAAAAAAGAAACCGCGGATTGGGCGTCATCTCGAACGGCGGTTCCTTCAGGCCGTAATATTCCAGATACACGCAGGTTGTTTAACGAAGAACGCGAAATGAGAAAAGGAAAACGTTGGTAGCACCCGCGTCTCCCGGGTTGATTCCGGCGTCACGCCGGAATCTTTTCAGCCCGGCAACGGTTGCCGGACTTGGCAGCAACTCCGGTTCTACACCCTCTCCATGAACCAGACCCTTCGTCCTCCTCCTCGTTCTCGTCCTCGTCCTCGATCCGCCCTCTTGGTTTCGAGGACGAGGACGAGCACGAGGACGATTTGGTTCATGGTCCCGATGCGCGATCGTGAGGTCGTGGAGGCTCTCCATGAACCTACCCCCCTCACCCCGCCCTCTCCCCCTCCGAGGGGGAGAGGGTGCCCGAAGGGCGGGTGAGGGGGCGGTTCATGGTCCTGATGCATGCGCAAAAGCGAAAGGAGGCTTTCATGAACCAGGTAGGGCGAGACTCCCGTCGCCCTAATTCCTATCCCTTGGAGATCCGGGCTCGACGGAGACTCGCCCCGCCGTTCATGGTCCCCATGCGCTACCTGAACAAAATCTCACGCGCCGCCTTCAACAACGCATTCATCTCGTCGTCGCTGCCGATGGTAATGCGCAGAAAATCCTTCGTCTCAGGGTAATTGAACCAACGCACAAGAATCTTTCGCTCGCGCAGT
>QHNT01000383.1 GCA_003218515.1 Verrucomicrobiota bacterium
AACTCTGCCAGGCGGCGGCGGACTTCAGCGTGCACGCGCGACGGAGAAACGCCGCGCAAACATTCGAATGGTTTCTCGTAAGCGCAGTTGTCTTTCAGGCACGGCACGCACGGAAGCGCAGTCAACTGAATGGACCGGTCGATCTGGCCGTACGGCCCGGTCCGCCGCGGCTCGGTTGGACCGAACAGCGCCACGACCGGTTTGCCGAGCGCCGCCGCGACGTGCATCGGCCCGGTGTCGTTCGTCACGATCAATTCACTGAGCCGGATCCATTCGATCATCTCCGGCAGCGAAGTTCGTCCGGTCAAATCCAGGCAACGCTTCGGTTCCGCGCGCGCGATGCTTTCGCCCAAAACGGCGTCTTCGTTGCTGCCCAGAATGGCAAAGCTCAGCTGGTCGTAATCACCGGCCAGGCGTCGGACCAGTTCCGCGAAATACTCCGCGGGCCAGCGTTTGTTGCTCCAACGCGCGCCTGGCTGCAGCGCCAGCCACCGGGCCGAGTCGGTTCGCCATTTTACCTTCACCGCGGTCGCTACCTCCTCGCGCGGCGGCAGCCACGTGAAATTCCAATGAATTGGCACGCCCAGTAATCGAAGCGTCTCCAAATACCAGTCCACTGCGTGGGTGTGAAAGGCAGGACGGGGCACAATCAGATCGTAAAATCCGCGAGCGCCTTCGCGAGTATCGTCCAGACCGATCGTCAGGTCGCCGTTGGCCAGCCAGGCGAACAGCCCGCTGCGCGCGAGGCTCTGCAAATCAATTGCCCAATCGAACTTCATGGCTCGCATTTGCCGGATGCTGGCCAGCATTTCATGCCAGTGGCGTGGCGAAGCCCAGCGACAGCGTTCGAATAGAAAGAGGCCGCTCAGATCCGAATCGCCCTCCAGCAACGACCGCAGCGTCGAGTCGATCCACCAATAGATCTCGCTTTGCGGCAAATGCCGCTTGAGAAGGCGCAAAACCGGCAGCGCCTGCACAACGTCGCCCAGCGAACTCGGTTTGAGAATGAGGATTTTCAAAGCGCGGGCAAAGCAATTGTAGAGCGTCTCTGTCAGCCACGACTAAATCCAGCCACGTGTTTGAAATCCGAGCGATTCAGGCCGCCTGGCGCCGGCGCCTGCAAAACAATTCATTTGCCCAAGGCCAGCCGTTCCGCCAGTCGCGGCGGCAAACCAGCCGCCATAATTTTGGCCTGCGCGGCCGAAATGTCGTAGTCCAGACGGCGCAGTTCGACCGAGCCTTCATCCATGTCGTAAATCGCATACGCCGCCTTCGGATTACCGTCGCGCGGCTGGCCGACACTGCCGACGTTGACGAAATATTTTCGGCCCGGTTCGATTTTGAATTTGGAGTAAGTGCCGCCGCGCACGACGCTGTCGCGGATGAACGCGACGGGCACGTGCGTGTGACCGAAAAAACAAACCGCCGTGTTCTGATAAGTGAAACTGGCGGCTGCTGCGAGCCTGTCAAACACGTAACCCCAGCGCTGTGGCCCGTCCAACGTCGCGTGTACAATTTGGAAACTCGCCACCACGCGGATGTACTTTAACTCCTTGAGCCATTGCCGGTCCTCCTCCGTCAATTGCTGGCGGGTCCACTGGATGGCCTCGGCCGCATGCGGGTTGAAGCCCTCCAGGTTCGTTTCACTCGAACAATATTCGTCGTGGTTTCCTTTCACAGAGGGCATCCCTGTATCGCGGATGATGTCGAGGCATTCCTTCGGATTGGCGTTATAACCGACCACGTCTCCCAGGCAGACGTAATGCGTGCAGTTTTGCTTTTTAGCGTCTTCCAAAACCACCCGCAACGCCTCGAGATTGGCGTGGATATCGGCGATGACCGCGTATTTCATTTCAAAATGACTTCATCTGACTATTTCAAATCCGCGCAACTCACCCCTGGCTTCGCTCCAGCCCACGTCTTCGTTGCGAATGAAACGTCCCACTTCGGAGTCCTGGATCGCGCGCCGGAACGATTCCAATTCTTCCTTCGTTCCCTCGGCCACAAGTTCCACCCGTCCATCAATCAAATTGCGGACGGTTCCGGTGACTTCAAATCCGGTCGCCAACATTTTGACCGCGAAGCGGAACCCGACGCCCTGCACCCGTCCCGAATAAAAAATGCGCAGCCGAGACCGATTCATGGCATTCCGACAGGAGGCAAACAAACGTCTTGCGAGCTTACGCGCTAGAGCGTTTTCACAAATTGTGTAGCCGCTTTTGGCCGCAAAAGAACGCAGAGATCGCAAAGATGTCTGTTTCCCTTGTGTTCTTTGCGTTCTTTTGCGGCTACAGTTTTATTCAATTTGCTCTAAATTCCGGCCTTACACCTCGCCGTTTGCTTGCGGAATCAAGCCACAATCAGAACCTGAAGCGCAACGATATTGTTCTTGGTGGCTCGATTATTGACTCGCGTGCAAATGGTTGACGAGACTGCGCCGAAGGAAAGCTTGAAACTCTTGAGGCATTGCCGCTACCTCTTCCGGGCTCACCCGTCCTTGCGCTGCTGCGCGCGGCGTTTGGCCTCCAGCAACCGGCTGGTCGTGCTGGCCGGCTGCTCGTCCGGTTGGGCCGACGGGGACGCTCCAACGACCGGACCGGCAGCGGCCTGCGGCGGCGCGGTTTCTTTTCTCTCCGGAATGATGACAACCGGTTTCTGCGGCTTGAATAACTCCGGACTGGGTGGAGCCGCCGGCGCGGTTTGCTTCGCGCGGACTTGATCGCGGCGCGCCAACAACGCAGCGAGTGATTCGTCCGCCTCCGGCGCTCGCGGCACGCCGCGCCAGAAGAAGAGCCAGCGACGCAGCGTGGCCGTCGCCTTCAACCATTCCACGCGGTCGAGTTGAATGCGCCGCACGCCGACATCAAGCGGGAACAGAATAATGGCCAGTTTCAGCAGCCACTCCCATAGATCGCGCGGCTGAAAAGTCTTGATGCGGTCGTGGAGAAAGGGGTTGTCCGCAGGCATGTCCGGATCCAGGACCTTGCCTCCGCCAGCCTCGCCCAATCGTCGCAACAAATTATTGTTCGGCTCAGTCGCGCTGAATTCGGGGGAGTAGTTCACGCTCGCACCGAGCACTTGCGAGCCGCGCACCTCCCCGTTTTCGATGTTCATCAGATTGAGCAGATAAGCGCCCACTTCCCGGGTCGCAAACCGCGCCTCGTAGTGCCCAGGGCCGGTCTGTTCCAAATGCGCCGTCAGCTTCTCGCCTTTCGGGCTGACAACCGCTGCCTGCAAATTTAGGAAGTTCCGGTAATTTCCCTTTTCGTCGAGCGCCTCAACGTTGATGACGCCTTCGCCTTTGTCAACCGTCACGTCGGTCGTAAAGTCCGCATTGTCCAGGCGCCGCAAACTCCACTTCGCAATCTGGGACCAGAACTGCCGATACTTTTCCCATCCCAGCCAGTCCTGGGCCCACTTCGCCTTTGCGTCCGAAGTGAACGCAACCGACCGGCCCAAACCAAACTGCCAATGCGCGAGCAGCGGGTCGCCTTTGTCGGTCAGCAACGGCGTTTCTGCGCGCGGTTTCTGGCTCGTCGCCACGTAGCCGCGCAGTTGCGGATATTCTCCCGCGCCAATGCCGCGGATCAATTCGCTGGAGGAGACCTGCTGCGGTTTGAACGGCTCTTCGTAAATCGCCGATTTTAAAATCACCGCGGCTTCCTTGATGAAAATCTGCGGCAACTGGTCGGGCGAACGCACGTCGTAGAAGCGTCCGTGTCCCTGCGCGGCAATCGAGATCATCGTGTCGGGTCCGGCATGGCCCGCGATAAGCACCGTGCTAACCGTGATGCGGTCACCGACAATGGACTGCATCAACTGCGGCGTGGGTGCTCCCGGATCGCCGTCGCTGAAAACGATGATGTGCTTGAGGCTGGCGGTCGATTTCTTCAAGGCCTCGTGCGCTTTCTCCATCGTTCCCTGAAAAGAGGGCATATCGCCCTGGTTCATTCCCGCGATGGAGCGGCGCATCGTCTTCTTGTCGCCGACTTTTGCCAGCGGAAAAACCCAGTGCTCGGTGCCGTCCCAAAGCACCACGCCCATCTCGTCCTGCGGGCCGAGGGCCTCCAGCACGCCGATGGCGCAATCGCGGGCGATCTGGTTGCCGTTCATGAACTCCATGCCGTGCATAATGAGCACCACCGCGCCGGGCGGCAGAACCTTTTTGCTGCTCAATTCCATTTCGACCGGCAACGTCTCCTCCAGCGGCGTGCCGCGATAACTGCCGGCCGCATACGTCTGATCGCCGCCAATACAGACCAGCCCGAGGCCGAAGTCGCGCACCGCGCTTTCGAGCAATTTCATCAATGCGTCGCCCAGGTCGCCGGCCGCAATGTTGCTCAGAAAAATGCTGTCGTAACTTTGCATCTCCGCGAGTGTGCCCGGAAATTTGGTGATGTCGGCCACCTTCACCTCGAGGTTCGCCGAGCGCAGCGCGGCGAGCAGCGGCGAGTCTTTGTCCGGTTCGGCGGAGACCAACAGGATGCGCGGATCACCGCGGACGGTGGTGAAGTTGATGGCGCGGTTGTTCTGCGGCACAGAATCGCCCGGCGCTTCGATTTGCACCTCGTAATTGTAGAAACCCGGTTCGGTCAGAGTTTGGGGAAAAGTGAAAAGGTTCTTGCCGTTTTCCAACTGGACTGGTTGTTCGCCGAGCAAATGGTCGTTTTGAAACAACCGCACCTTCGCGCGCTGGGACCGGTCGGCTTGCGCGAAGATTTTGACTTCAAACGTCTGTCCTTTCTTGAGGTTGCCCGGCAGCGACAGCTTCTGCACCGAGACATCGCCGCCGCGCGCGACGCCGAGTGGAACGATGTCAACGCTCACACCCAGCGGTCTGGCCGCGATCACCGCGGCAAACGCATCGCCTACGTTCTCGTTGCCATCGGACAGCAGCACCAATCGCTTCTGGCCGGTTTCCGGAAACGCCGCCGTGCCCAGGCGAATCGCCGACGCGATGTCGGTTCGTTCGCTGCCGACGACCGCCTGAATTTTTTGGTCGCCGATTTTTGCATTCGGCGACGTGTCGATCGCTGCGTCCGTCCCGAAAACGAGCACCCCCGCCTTGTCAACCGGCTTCTTTTCCGCCGCTGCCTTGACGACATATTGCCGCGCAGCCTCTTGTTGTTCGGGCGGAATGCTGTCCGAGCGGTCGAGCAGGAAATAAACGTTCATCCCTTCCTGCGGCCGCTTCCACTGCAACCCGGCGATGGCCAGCACCAGCGCCAGCACAATCACCATGCGCAAGCTGAACGCAGTCCACCGCCGCCAGGCGCTGATTTGCACGTCCGACCTCAACGCCAGCCAGACCGTCCACGGCGCCGCCACGAGCAGCAACGATAGCCATGCCGGGTTGGTAAACTGGAAATTCATTTCCGGCCTGCCATAGCCACCGACGTAAGGAGGTGGACTTGCTGGTTCGAGGCCAGATGATCAAAGGCACGATCAGTCCGCCTCCTTACGTCGGCAGCTACAGGTTGGCGTCGAATAAACTTCTGCACCCGGTGGTTCATCGCATCGGCGACATAAAGATTGCCTTTCGAGTCCAACGCCACACTCCAGGGGTTGCTGAATTGGCCGGGCGCCGCGCCCGGCCCGCCGAGGATTTCCACCGGTTGACCGTTCACGTCAAAAATCTGAATCCGGCTGTTGCCGAACTCGCAGACGAATTGCAGACCCTGGGCGTCCACCTTCACGTCGTAGGGATAACTCATTTCCCCGCGGCCCGTCCCAGGCTTCCCGTACGCGCCGAGGAACTTTCCGTCCGGCGAAAAAGTTTGAATTCGATGATTGCACGAGTCGGCCACGTAGAGACGGTCCTGGGCGTCGATGCCCAAGCCCTCGGCGCGGTTAAACTCGCCGCCTCCGGTGCCGCCCTGACCGATGACACGAATCAACTTTTTTCCCCCGGCGCTGAATTGCTGCACGCGCTCGGTCAATCCGTATTCGCTCACGAAAATGTCGCCGTGCGAATTCACCATGACCGATCGCGGAAAAGCCAGCTCACCGGCGTTGGTGCCATGGGCGCCCCATTGCGCGACGAGTTTGCCCTCGGGTGTAAAGTGGTTCACGCGCGAGTAATGCGGTTCGAGCACGACCAGGTTTCCTTTTTCGTCGCGGCACATCCCTTTCGGCTTGCCTTTGTCCGTCTGCGGCATCTGCCAGAATCACGCGGCTGAACACTTTGCTTTCAATCGGCGCGTCGTTCGACGACGTCGCGGGCGCGCAGCCGGCGAGCGCAGGGCCGATCAGCGTCGCCAGCACGACGAGGCGCAGCGCTGTAGCCGCAACCTTCAGGTTGCGCACGCTTTGCCCCGCGCTCCAAATCACCAGGGGCGCGACCGCCAGCATCAGAAGGAGGAGGCAAAGCGCATTCACCTGCGCGTTGTGACCGTAATGCAGGAAGTTAAACACGCGCACCGACAACGTTTCCGCTCCCGGCGGCATGACGAGGATGAGCGTCTCGGCGTCCCAGAGGCAAAAGAGGTAGGTCAGATACCAGGCCGCGGCAATTTGCGGCGCGATTTGCGGCCATTGGACGTGCCGCAGCAGTTGCCAGCGCGACGCCCCTTCCAATCGCGCGGCGTCGGTCAAATCGCCATCGACCGACCGCAGCGCATGCGCCGCCGTGTTCCAGCCCACCGCGAGATAGCGCGCCGTCCACGCCAGGAACACAATGCCGACGCTCTCGTACAGCGCGGAAAGAAATGGCCGGTTGAACAGATAAATCAAGACGATGCCGAGCAATACGCCGGGGGTCAGAAACGGAATCCAGGTGATCGGACCAATCGGCCAACGCCACGTCGCCAACGCGATGACAACGACCAGCGCCGCCGCCACCGCTGAGAACAGCGCCGAATTGAAAATCGCGCTCTGCCCGGCTTTGAACGCCGGAAAAAATTCCAGCCACGTGCGCTCGCCCGCGCACAAATCCACCAGCGGCAATCCGGCGGACAAACCCATCGTAGCAATCACGAGGCCGCCGCTGAACCAAAACCAGCCGGCGCCGAGTTGTCGCCGAAAGACTTTGGCTGGAACGGCTCCCTCGAGCCGCGGCCAGGAAATGTCGCAGCGCCGCAGCCAGACCAACAGGAGCAGCGGCGCGAGCACCAGTGGCCAGCCTATTTGCGCGGCCTTCGTGTAATCAAACGTGGTGTTGAAGTTCACCCAGACTTCATCCGGGAACACCTTCACCTGCAGAATCGCGGGCACAGCAAAATTGTTCAGGGCGAGCACGAACGTCACGACGGCGGATTGCGCGAGCGCATTGCGCGCGAGCGGGAGGAGCAGCCAGCGCATCAGGGGCCAGCCGCTCATGGACGGTTCGCCTTCCAGTTGAGCCGGCTCAAGCCGCTGCCACGCGCCCAGAATCAACAGCAGGGAAATCGGCCACAGCATCAGCGACAGAATCCAGACCGTGCCGCCGAGCGAATAAATATCGAACGGCAGCCAGCCGCGCCAGACGCCGGTCAGGCCGAGCAGATGCAGCCAGCACCCGGTGACCAGGAACGGCGGCAGCGCCAGAGCCATCACCGCTAACGCCAGAAACCAGCGGCGCCGCCGCGGTTCGAGTCCGGCTAGAAACAGCGCCGCCAAAAAGCCGATCACTGTCGCCAGCAGCGTGGTCAGCGCGCTGATGAGCAGACTGTTTTCGAGCAGTGTCCAGTTCATCTACCAGCGTAGGACAGGCTTCCAGCCTGTCTCTGAATTCCTTCCCTGCGAGCGTTGCCCACCGGAGACAGGCAGGATGCCTGTCCCATCCTTCCATGCCTGCTCGCATCATTCGCGAAAACCCGTGCCGCGGATTCGTCGAGTTCCTGTTTCATCTCAAGAATATCTCTTTTAAGGATTGGGCGCCTCCATCCAGACCAGTCAGCAGCTTGTCCCAATCCGGCCTCAGCGTCGCCTTCGTC
Source organism: Verrucomicrobiota bacterium (assembly GCA_003218515.1). Lineage (GTDB taxonomy): Bacteria > Verrucomicrobiota > Verrucomicrobiia > Limisphaerales > AV2 > AV2. The sequence goes on from QHNT01000383.1 coordinate 7,914, forward strand.
TCGCCTGGTAGCGACAGGCCCTCGAGTGCCTGAGCCGCCACCAGCTTTTTGACCACTTCGGGCCGCTGCAGATACTCGAACAACATTTCCGCTGTCCCCGCGTGGCGCGCGCCGCGCACGACGGCAATCGTGTTCGGAATCAACAGCGACTCTTCCGTCAGCGGGAGCGCAAGGATGGGCGCGCCTTCGCGCTGTTCCGCCGCGATGTCGTCGGAGTCCGTCAATCCAATCCATGCTTCGCCCTTCGCGACCAACCTGGCGGCCACCGAGTTGCCATCGACGAGAAAAGGTCTGTTGGCGGCGAGCGCCCGACACCATCCCTGCCAGCGTTCATCACCCCAGAATTGCCGGAGCGCCAGAAAATGCGTCGCCGTCGTGCCGAACAGCGGGTAGGCCAGCGCGATTTTGCCGCGCCAGGCTTCGTTCGTCAGTTCCGTCAGCGAACGCGGCGCGGCTGCCAGCGAAAGCGCGTTCGTGTTGACCGCCATCCGCCGGCTGCGATAGCCCACCGCCGCCCATTTCTCAAAGACTCCTTTCGCGGCGAGCTGACGCGTCCGCAGTTCCTCATTGTTCCAGAAAAGATCGCACTGGGGATGATCCTTTTCAGCGAGCAACCGATTGGCCAGGCCAACCGTTTTCACTGCTTCGCTGTCATAGGCCGCGAAGGCTTTGATACCAATCTGCTGCTCGAATTCTCTTAGAATCGGCTCAGCATAGACCTGGTCCTGGGAACAATAGATAAGGACCTCCTGTCGTCTATGCATGGCGACATTCAGTTTTAGTCGCACGATGGCGGGTAGAAACAAGCCAGCCATAACGCCGAATACAACGATCGTCATCCCACAGCCAACCCAGAACCTTCGGCTGCGGTCAAGGTCGTCACTCAACCTTGCCTGTTTGTCTGACTTTGGATTTTCTTCGCTCATTCTCCAGTTACGTTTCTTTTCCGACGGCTGCCCAAGGCTTACTGTAGCAGCCGACGTAAGGAGGCTCATTTTTCGAAATCCGAAATCCGAAATCCGAAATCCGAAATTGATCGGAGCCTCCACGATTCCAGTGGTGAGGGGAACAGAGTGTAGCCCAACCTGCCTTCCGATGAGTCAGCACGGTCTACTCCGCATTCCGCGTTCCGCGCTCCGCGTTTGCTCACGCCGTCCTCCTGTGGTAATACCACCATTGCGCAATGACTTCACGCCGCGCGAACCCGTCGTTCCGCCAACTGTGATCCATTTTCTCGGGGTCGTGAGTCATAGCGGCAGAGTCGATTTACGTTTTTGGCGACGCAACGGACACCCTCTCCCCATCCGATGGGGAGAGGGCAGGGTGAGGGGTTTCGTCGCTGGGCGATCAGGAACGAGAACGCGAGAAGTCACACGTTTCGCAGGCTTCGCGTTTTCCGGATGCGGCGCTCGTTGTTGGAGGAGTGACCACAAGCTGTCGCGGACAACTTGCGGTTCTCTCTTTAGCTGCGAATTCCAGATTCGCTTTACCAGGATTCCGTGGCTTTGCAGGAACGCGTCACGGTTGGCGTCGCGCAGTTGCTTTGTCGGATGGCCATGACCGCCTCCATCCATTTCGAGCACGAGCCTCGCTTCAGCACAGTAAAAATCGAGAATGTACTCTCCATACGGATGCTGACGGCGAAATTTGTAGCCCGCGAGCCGTCCGCTTCGCAGCATTCGCCACAAAGCTCTCTCCGCCCAGGTAGATTTCTTCCGCAGACGTCTGGCGCGTTCAATGTGCTCCTTGGAAGGAATAGGCGCACCCCTCACCCCGACCCTCTCCCCATCGGATGGGGAGAGGGGGACAGCTTCGCCGCTCGCGCGTTTTGCTTCGCAGCGCGCTTCGGGAATGCTTGCCGGTTTCGTTGTCGCGTCGCCCGCCATCTTCATCTCCCATCCTCAGGCAGTTCGCCTGTGATACCACCACCACTCAAACATCAACACCGCCAGACCGATGGCCGCGATCCAGCGCCAGATTTCGAGATTCGCCCGGCGCATGGTCGTGGCGGCCACAGTGCCGAACTTGCCGAAGTTCAGTTCCGCTTTCGGATGCGTGTCGCTCTCCGCCGAATCGAGCAGGTCCACGCAAAAAGCCGTTTGGTTCGTGCCGAGGCTAAGGTGATAAACGCCCTGCTTCGCCGTGTCGCCAAACACCAGTTCCTGCGCGTTCGGGTCGAGGGCGAGCGCGCGCTTGCCGCCGTCCGGAAACGTCACTTCCGCCGACTTGGTTGGCTCGTTGAGCGCCTGACGAAACGGCTCGCCCGCCTTGACCAGAAGCTGGCTGGCTTGAACCGACGCCGGGTTCAGCCAATCGACCGCGTTGGCGATGAAGATGGGAAATGAAATGCGGAACGGCCAGTTGCTTTCGAGCACGTCGAAACCGAGCCACACGATGCGTTGCCGCGCCAGTTCGCCGGCGAGGATCAGCGGCGTTTGTGGCGCGTCCGCCACGGCCACGGCCCAGGTTGGCGTTTTGACCACGAGCGACTTCATGATCGCGACGTTGTCAAAACCCACGAAACGCAGCAGCGGATGCGTGCTCTTCCAATCCACAATGGCCGGCCCCTCCACACTGCCGACGCTGCTGAACCAGTTCGTGTTCATGGTGTGAATCGCGAGCGTGTTCAACCGGGGCCAAACGGCGGGCGTGACATCATCGAGCACGACGAGATCGAAGATCGGCTTCGACTCGGTCACGTCCGATGCGACGGACAGTTCCACTTTGCCGGCGGCTTTGAGCGCTTTCTCCAGCAGGCGATTGCCGTGCGTCACCAGCAGCACTTTCACCGGCTGCGGCAAGACGCTCACAATGGAGGCCTGGTTGTCCGCGGCCAGGTCGTCCCGGGCGGTAATCCGGACGCTGAAAACGCCGTCATGCGGCTGCGCGGCCAGGAAAACGACCGGCGCGGTGTTTGTCGCTGGAATCGTGATTGATTTTGTTTCGAGCAACTGGTCGTCGAATCGCAGCTCGATTTCGGTCTTCTGTTCGTCGGGCGAGTAGTTGGCCACGCTGGTGAAGATAGCGCGCCGGCTGGGGTCTTCGGGATTCGGCCGCACGTCGAGCGAAACGATGCCGAGGTTGTTCGCGCGCTGGCCAACGAGATGATAAACCAGCGGCAGACCCTTGTTTTCGATCTCGCTCAATCCGGGCGCCGCGCCGTCGCTGAACAAATGAACCTCCGCGCCTGTTTTGTCGCGCGTCAGCGACTCCGCCATTTTCAACGCTTCGACCAGGCGCGTCGGCGAATCGGTCACCCGGCACGATTCGATGGCGCGTCGCAGCAGCGATTTCTCGCTGGTCTCGGATTGTTTGACCTCGGTCACCGCGGCCGCGAGCAGCACGACCATGCGGTCGGTATCGCGCAGACTGTTCACGAGCTTGAGCGCCTCGGCGCGCGCCTTCTCAAAGCGCGACGGCGTTTCGTCAGTGCATTGCATCGAAGCCGAGGCGTCGAGGATGAGCACCTGCAGATTGCCGCCCGCGAGCCTGCCGGAGAAGTAGGGCCGGGCGAGGGCGAAAATCGCCAGCGCCAGCATCAGCAGTTGAAGGATCAACAGCCAGTTGTGGCGCAGCCGTTGGAACGGCGCGCTGGCCTGGGTCTCCGCCAGGAATTTCTGCCAGAGCAACGTGCTGGAGACGAGCCGCACGACGCGCTTGCGTTTGAGCAAATAAAACAGGATCACCACCGGAATGGCGGCGGCGAACCAAAGGGCTGCGGGAGTCAAAAACTTCATAAAAACGCGGAACGCGGAACGCGGAACGCGGAATTATCCTGCTCAACGCTCTTCATCTCACCTTTCGTTTTGCCGTGTTGATCGAGGCGACCGCGATAGCGAGCAATTCGTTTGCCTCCCGCACCAAAGGCTGCGCTTGCACTGGTTTCACTTTGCCGGAGTCCATCAGCAATTCCAGCCAATAGGCAGATTCATCCGCTTCCTCTTCCACCGTCCCCATCTTGGAAATGAAATCCGCGGTGGATTTGGCGCGTTTGGCGGCGCGGTAGTTAGCGCCGACTGAAGTTCCCGATCGGAGAAGCTGCCGACCAAGGACGCGACTGGTCTCACCCGACGGGAGTGATTCGACGAATTGAATCACGTCGAGCGCAAACCGTTTTGTGCGCAGCTTGAGGTCTGGCGCGTTTCTATCGTTTAATTTCGAG
>QHNT01000384.1 GCA_003218515.1 Verrucomicrobiota bacterium
GCCAATCCAGTGAGCCAATCGTGTTCGTCACGCGATCATCCACGATGACGTCGGCTGTGACCAGGCACGGCGCCGGCCGACCCAGCAGGCTGTATTTGCCCTTCACGTTCGCCTCGAAAATGTCCCGAATGTCGCACGAATCCAGCGCGTGGTCGTAGATGGCCAGTTCGTCAATCAGGCCGTTAAAGCGTTCCTTCGGGAATGGACCTGTAATGGCCGGCGACCGCGATCCGATCCACAGATGGCCGGACGAAACATTCACCCTTCCGCTCAAGTTGGTGATCGTCCTGGTCAACGCGCCGTTGATGTAAGCTCTGGCGGTGGAACCATCACACGTCGCCGCCACGTGCGTCCATCGGTTTGTCGGCACGGTTCCTCCGCCATCCACCCATCCGCAAAACTCATTGGGCAGTCCGACGACCCCCACCAGAGCAAAGGCGAAGTGCCCATTGGTAATCGTGCCGCCAGGGCACGAGACGTTCAGCGGACCTTTGATGGCCATCGCGTACTGTTCCGGAATCGAACTGTCCGCCTCTTTGTACAGGATCGTGTCCATTTCTCCATCGAGCACCGTCGGGAATACCCAAGCTTCCATCGTCACGTTCGTTTGAAGATTGAGATTTACATTGTTGTTAATGCGGACTTCACCCGTTCCGTCAAAATTGAACGCCTTGCCGACCGTGCCGCCGACGAAGGTCACTCCGGTTGCGCTCAAAGAGCCAGGATTGCCGTCAATGATATCGTTGGCATTGCCTTCCGCCGGCCACCAACTTATCGGCGTGGGGAATTTCAGCGTCTGCGCGCCGCATTTGCCGGCGTATTGCGCAAGATAAATGGCGCGGATTTCAACCAGCGAAAGCGCGCGGTTGAAGATTTCCACTTCGTCGATGCGGCCCGCAAACGTGGAAGTCAGTGTGGTGGTACTCGGTGCCGAGAGATCCAACCGCGCGCCGATCGAGAGATTCTTCGTGAACGCAAAAACCGAGTTGTAGGTCACGGGAGCGCCAGCGACCCCGTCAATGTAGAAGATGACCGTGCTGCCTGACTTAGTCACTGCGACATGATGGAAGTTGGTGTCTGTAACCTTCAGCGAAGCGCCCGAAGCAACGAAATCGACATCCACTTTGCTAAGGAATAATTGTCCGTCGGCGAACAACCCTACGCTATAGCCATCGTGGCCATAAAGCACAATCCCGCCTTCACTCAACGGTCCGCCTCCACCCACATCGAGCCGGTCCCGTCTGATCCAGGCATCGATGGTGAAGTCCTGCAGTTGCAGGTTGCCGGGGTTCCCAATCAATACGCCATTCGCCATTCCATCAAACTGGAACGCTTGGGCCACTTCACCTGCGGCAAAGGTCACTCCGTTTTTCAGCGTGCCGTTGTTCGTGCTGACAATGTCATCCGCGTTGCCTTCCCCCGGCCACCAACTGACCAGGGACGGATCCGGTGGGCTGCGTCGGTAAACGTGGCTCAACTCGTATTGCCTGCCCGCTGTCGTCGGCAGAGTCAATAAAGCCTGACCGTTGACCAACTCCAGGTAATTAACTCCAGTGTGACTTTGCAGAACGTTGCTCACCACCGTCACGTGGTTGCTGTAAAGCTGCCAGGCCCCGAAATTTGTCACCGCACAATAATCGCCGGGCTTTGCCCCCTCGAAGCTGTTCGTGTAAACAAGGCTCGTGGAGAAACCGTTCGTGCTGGCAAAGGGTGGGATGCCGAACTTGATCGACGTGGTCGTCAGGTTCGTGTCCTCTGTAAAGGTCGTGTAAACATACTGTGCCGCGAAGCCACTGGTGGACAAAACGTTGGCTGACGCCATGGGCTGGATTACGTCCAGAGTCGCATACAACGAACCCGGCCCGCCCAAAGGCGTCACACTCAACCAGAAATGAGCCCCATCATATGAGCTGATCCCATCGTCCCATTCAACAATGGGTCGTGAAGTCGAAATATCATCTGGACTGATCCAGGCATCAATAGTTAAGCCGGTTGAAAGACCGACGTTCAGACTGGCCGAGGCTGGAATCTTTACGTAGGTATTGGTCCCATCGAAGACCAGCGCCTGTCCAGCCTTGCCGGGGGCAAATGAAGGACGTCCGAGCAACTGGCCGGGGTTGGCACCCAGCGCGTCCGAAGCATCGCCGTCAAGCCGCCATAAACCGACCAGTCCGGGAAGAGAGGCGGCCTTGCCGCCGCTGCCCACGTCGTAAATGCCTTGTAGCTCCGCAGGAGAAAGCGCCCGGTTGAAAAGGCCAACGTCATCCATCGCGCCCACAAAGGCGATTCCTTTTCCCGGGTCACTGGCACGGTAACCAAAGTAAAGATCAGGAGCAGTTTTTACCGCGACAATTCCCATGTTTTTCTCGGCAACCATCTGTCCGTTGTAAAAGAGGCGGGCTTTGCCGGTCGATTTGTCATACGTGAATGCAACATGTTGAAAATTGTAGGCCTTGACCTGCGTATCGACACCATACCCGTTGGTTGACGCCGCGCCGCGATTCTCCGCCAGCAGGATGCGTGTTCCCTGCGGACTGACCAGGTGCAGCACCAGGTCCGAAGCGCGGGCATGATCGATGCGCACCCCCACCTGCACGTCCGCCACGGACCGACTGTTCGTCACCACAATCGAGGAGTCCATGATCGCATCGTCCGGCAAACCCGCAGAGTTGGTCGGCAGATAAGCTTGCGACAGGAGCGCCGCCGGGTTTTCGTCGATGCTCGCCGCGATATGGAAATCCACGGTAAAGGCGTTGGGATTGAACACGCCGATGAAGTAGCGCCCTCCGTTCAGCGGCGGCACGTCCCCCAAACCGATCGACAGCGAACCGCCGGGCGGATTGATCAGCGCGAATTTGTCGTAGTCCGTCGTGGTCGGGGGTTGGTCGCGTTTAATGTAAAGATTCAGCGGCGCGGAGACGGCGGAAAGAAAAACCGTCAGCTTCGTCGCATCCAATGGCACCTCAATGGGGAAATACAGCCACTGATTGGCCAGCACCGAAACGTCCACGCCCACGCCGGAGAGCAGACGCTCGGGCTGGACATGGATGCTCAGCCCATCTACTCGCCCGGTGCCGCTATGCGCGTTGTCGCTCATCGTCAGCAGCCAGGCGCCGGCCGTCGTCCCGCCCACAAAGTTGTTCAAGCTGCCCGGTCCGTCGGTGGGCCGACTCAGCAATAACTGCCCGTTGCCGCTGTCGTCATACCTCAACTGGAAAACCGTGTTGGTCGTGCCTTCAAAACGGGTGTGATTGTTCAGCACCGCGAACTGATCGCTGTGACTCAAATTGCCGAATAAATCGCCGATCGATTGGTGCGTCAGGTTCAGGTCCACCGTGACACTCCCGATGGCCACCGGCGGTAGGGGATCCACGGCGAACATCAGCGCCGCGCCCGGCGCGTCCGGCGTGCCGTCGGGGATTTCCACGCTGAAGGGCATCCCGCGCAGCGTGCGGTTGCCATTCGGGTCTTCCGCCGAAAACGGTACGTCGGTGGACAAACCTACAATCCCGAACTCCGCGCCTTGCTGGTCCTCCGATTTCACCCCGATGTAATAAATCTGGTCCAGGCCCACGGCCGCGTTGGTGAAAAGGATGACTTCGTTGCCGCCGCGATTGGTCGATTTGTAAGCGTTGGCGATCACCGCGGCATCAAGCTCGATCAGCGCTGCATTGGTCGAGACGTACAGGTCTATGTCCGCGTCCAGATTGCGCGGGCGCGCGAGGTCCGGCGGCAGGAAGGTGATGAACGCCACGTTGCTGCCATTGGTCAGACCGCTGAGGTTGTTCGTGAAAAACGCGTTCGTGAACGCGTAAAAGCGCCACTGGTTGGTTTGCCCGTCGGCCGAGGGGGCCAGTTGGAAGTTGGCTCCCACGCGCTGCTTCAACAACGGCACGCCGTTGGTCAGCCCGATCAGCCCCAGCCGCGGGATGACGCCGTCGCCGGCCCGCGTCAACGAATCAATAGCCCCGGCCACCTCCCCGTTTCCGGAGGCTACGACCAGCGCATAATCCTGCACCACGTCGTTCGTGTTCGCAGTGACGGCGTTGACATTGACCCGGCGCCCCGCCACGGTGATCGAATAATTCGTGCCGAGCGCGGGCTGGAGGAAAACGTTTTCGACGTTGTTGACGAAATCAGCAAGCGCGTTGGTGTCGCCGGGCTGGTTGAAATCCGCACCCGCCGATATGTTATTGCCCAGGAACACCTGGCCGCTGTCCAGGTTAGTGACGATCAAATCCAGGTCGTTGACCAGCTTCACCCCCGCGCCGGGATTTCCGGGCGGATCGGTCCAGACCAGCGTCACCCGCAACGGGAGGAACCGCGCATCGCTGGACAGCGCCAGATTCCAGGTGTGCCGTTGGCCGGTCGCCAGGCCATTGGTCGGGTTTTGATCGAAGAACCGCACCGGCCAGCTCCTCTCCCCCGTCGCGTTGGTCAGGGCCGCCGGCAGACTGTTCGTCAGATTGACCAGGCCCCACCCTTGAAAATTGATCGCATTGCTGACACTCAAGTCGTAATTCGCGTTCACCGACCGCGCCCCGTTGATCAACAGCGCCTTCATCAGCGCCGGACTGAACCCGCGCTGCAGTTTTTGTTCGAAAAATTCCTGCATCAGCGCCAGCATCCCGCTGACGCTCGGCGCCGCCATGCTCGTGCCCGTGTCGTAGCGATAATTCGGACCCAGGTCCGGCACGAACGGGTTGAGATTGTTCGGGTCCATGTTCTGCGAGCGGGTGGAGACGACAAACGTGCCGGGCGCCACCACGTCCGGCTTGAAGCGCCCAAAGTCCCCTTCGGTCCCGATACCGACATTGCCGCGGCTGGAAAACGAAGCCACCTCGTTGTCGCTGTCCGTGAAGCCAAGGAACAACTGGTTGGTCTCCCCGTTGATAACGGTTTCGTTGGTGATGTTGCGCGAGCTTTCAATCGCCCCCACTGTGATCACGTTCTTGGCCGTCGCCGGGGCCAGGATGCTGTCCGGTTCGCCCACCGTTCCGTTGGTGCTGCCGAAACCGCTGTTCCCGGCCGCGAACACGTACAGAATCGGCTGCGAACCGGGCTGCTCGGGTAGCGCGTCCCGCACCGCCGCGTCATAACTGGCGCAGGCAGCATCGTACTCAAAGGCGTTCACGTAAGACCAACTGTTGTTGGAAATGACCGCGTTGGTCCGCCCCAGAACGATAAAATTGTTCGATGCCGCCGTCTCCTGCAGATACGTGTCGGAAATCAGCGGCCCGATCCGCAGATCAATCGGCAAGACAAACAGACTGGCCGCCGGCGCCATGCCCCGGAAGTCCGCGTTGGTAACCGAACCGGAAGGCGGCTTGCTATTGGAGTCACGCGCCGTGTCGGACTGAACGCCGTTGCCGATCAGCGTTCCCGCCACGTGCGTGCCGTGGCCTTCCACGTCCACCAGCGTGAAGGTATTGGTGTCCGTCGTGAACACACGCCCGACCAGACCCACATTGGTCGCATCCACCCCGCTGTCGTTGATATTCAGCATCACGTTGGTCCCCGTCAGGTCCAGATAATTTGTCGGCGCAACCGGGTCCGCGGACACCTGGAGTCGTACGCGCGACCGATCGTTCAACAACCCACGCCCCCTCGCGTATTCGATGCGCTGCACCCCACGCAACTGCGCCAGCGCCGCCAGACTGTCCGGCGCTGCCTCGATCCTCAGCAACGGGCCGAAGGGCGTCCGTTCTTCCCCAATCACGGCCGCGCCCAAATCGCGCAAAGCCCCCGATACCTCCTCCTTTGCTCCCGCAAAGAGCGTCACATTCAGCGGGCTGTTCGGCGGCACCAACTGTTTTTCCACCGCCAGCGCCAGCAACGGCTGCGCCAGCTTGTAGTACGGCTCATACGCCAACACCGCCTGGACCCCGGACAAACCGGCCAGTTGACTCGCCCCCGCCGCTGACACACGCACCAACGCCGCGTTGTTCGGAATGTACGATACAAACTCCGCCCCCGCCTCGCGCAACGAGCCGTAAAATGCCTTGTCCAGCGCATGGCGCGATTGCACCAGGTAACTTCCGGGGTCCCCTTTGGCCCGCAGATGCTCCGGCACCTCCACTGGCCTCTGGCTCGTCGTTTCTATAAAAGCGTTGTCCAACAAAATCGCCGTGTCGCTGCGGCCCAGCTTGCTCAGCGGCTGCTCCGTGTTGCTCAGCCGATAAGGAAAACGACCCTGCGGGCCGCTCGCCGATGGCTTTGTCTCCACTCCTCCAGTGGCCTGATTGCCGCCGCTTACGCTCCCGGCCTTGACAGGCGAGGCATTGGTCCCGCCGGCGGGAGCCTGAGCCATCCTGTTCGCCAGAGGACCTGCCTCTCGCGCCGCAGCGGAACCGCGCCCCGCCTGGCGCCTCGCCCTTTCTTCGTCCCCCTTCAACCAAAACCACACCGCCGCCACAAAAAAAAGGATGCTCAACAAATACCAAAAACGACTGTTCAAACGCATGGAATCAATGTGGTCACTATATCAGCATTCGTCTTTATTTACTCACGCACACCGCTAATCAGGATGAATTCCTTTGCCGCATAAAGCCAGAATTGTGCCACCAAATCATTCAATCAGTCTAAAGAAAGGCCAAAAGGAAGGGAAGCGGGTTATCCAGAATGTGCCATTCCCTCGCCAAAATCAAAGAGTGCAGGCTTCAAAACGCCGGACCGGCAGCCGCTATGGCAACAAAAGCAACCGGTAAAACCGCAGAGCACTCAAACCGCCGCTCTGCGACCCGTCGTCAGTAAAGGCGAAATTGCCCGTCGCGGAAGTCACCTGGTTCGTAAACGTGATCCATACCGGCGGCAGATTCGTGGTGTATTGCACCTGGAACCGCTCCCCGACCGCCGCCGTCCAGTTCAAGACAAAACCCCCCGCTGTCATGGTCAGACTCGAAAAATTGATTGCCGCCGATGAAGGCGCTGTTCCCTCCACGACGCGGAAGAACTGTTGATTGCCGCTTATCGGAACACAGAAAGTCGTCGTGCTGCCGCTCGCGGTGATGGTGGGCGAGATCACCGTCCACGTTGGATCCGTCAGATTGGTCTTCGACTCCACGTAATAATTCACCCCGACAATTGAATTCCAGCTCAGGCAAATCGTGCCATTGGTGATGATCAATTGCGGGTTGATGATCACCCCGCCGCTGCCTGCAAGCGACGCGCGAATCGTGAAGGTCAGATCGCCGGGCCCATTGTTATTCACCGCCAGATACCAGTCTCCATTGAGGTCAGGGAACAAGTCATTGGTGACAACCGTGATCGAGACCGGATAGGCGCTGTCCCCGGAGCCTCCGTCGAAATAATCGCTCGGCGTGGGCGGCGCCCCGCGCTGGATCAACAGGTCAGCCGGATTGTTCAGGTTATACAGATCAAACTGCACCGCCGCGTTGGTCTGATCCACGGTGAACAGGAAGAAATTGGTCGGTTGCGATCCGAACGCGATGCTGAAGTCCAGCGCCACGTTGTTAGTCAGACGAATGATGTTGTAAGGCGAATTGGTCGACTCCGTGGCGCACACCGTATAGGTCACCGCGTTCGTGTCCTGATTGTAAACGCCCAGATACCAGATGCCCGGCGCCAGCGCAACAGGCGAGGAACTGCCCGTCACCAGGATTTGCTCGGCCGTTGTGTTCGGGTTCGCGCTGAGATAATCGTATTTGCCGGCCATCGGCCGCGGCAACGGGTCCGGCACCGGCAAAGCGCGGCGCACCACCAGATCCACGTTCCCATTTTGCGGGCTCAGATCGAAACTGACCGCGGTCGCGTTGGTGGAAACGTTGAATTGGTAGTAATCAATCGCGTTGGTGACCGGGATCGTGCTCGTGTAACAAATCGCGTTGGTCAACTCAAGGACGGAGATCAGATTCGTGTCGGTCTGGTCGAACGCGACGCTGATTGTGAATGTGTTCGTCTCCCCCGCATTCACGTTCCCCACGCCCAGATAGTAGCGCTGGCCCGGCTTCAGGTTGGGCGGCAGTCCGTTCGTCGCCAGCAGAAACGTTTCGCCTCCGCCCGCGCCGTTGTTGTTAAACACCACGTCTCCCGGCAGCGTTCCGGTGGGCAGCGCGTCCTGGTCGAAGAGCAATTTCAAATCGCCGGTCCCCGCCAGGACGTTCGTCGCCAGCGTCGCCCGCCGCGGCACATCGACGATGAAATACCGGATCTGGCCGCCGGCGACGATATTTGTCACAGCCACGCCGTTGGTGTCGTAAACCGACGCGACGTTGGTCGTGGCCGGAACGAACGTCAGCGCAATCGCCGGCGCATTGGTGTTGGCGAAGATGAATCGCAACTGCCAGCTCAGCAATTCGGGCGACGGATTGATGAACGCGCCCACCCGATTGTCCCAAACCTCCAACCGCCAGGTCCCCAGAGCCGACTCCCCGATCAGCCTCTTGAGGGTTTCTTCCGGCAGATAATAGTTGCCCGAAGTCAGTTCGCTCAGCTCGAACGTGTCGAACTGCATCTCCGGCTCATGTCCCACCAGGCGAAGGGGCGTACCCTTCTGCGTGGCGCCAAAGCGGATAAGGTTGGTCTGCCAGCTCCGCCAATCCAGTGAGCCAATCGTGTTCGTCACGCGATCATCCACGATGACGTCGGCTGTGACCAGGCACGGCGCCGGCCGACCCAGCAGGCTGTATTTGCCCTTCACGTTCGCCTCGAAAATGTCCCGAATGTCGCACGAATCCAGCGCGTGGTCGTAGATGGCCACTTCATCCAGGCTTCCGAGGAAACTGCCTCCTAAATTATCACCTCTCACCCCGAGACCAACATTCGAGGTGAATTGAAAGACCGGACTATAGTTGGTGGCAACACCAGCAACCGCGCCGTCCACGTAGAACACCACGTTGCCACCGGTCTTAGTCACCGCCACATGGTGAAAACCCGTATCGGTTATCCGATTGGTGGAGCGGACATCACTGATGTCAACCTGGCTCAAAAAGACTTGTCCGTTATCAACCAGGCCAAACGCGTATCCCCACGTGCCATAGCAGAGAATCTCGCCGCCTGCGTTCAGCGGATCCAACGAAATCTTGTTTGTATTCGCGCGCTGAATCCACCCCTCAATGCTGAAGTCCTGTAGCTGCAAATTCGTCGGGTTACCCAGCAGTACGCCCGATCCGTTTCTGCCATCAAATCTAAACGCCCTGCCAACCACGCCGCCGACAAAGGCAGCCCCGTTTGTTAGACTGCCGGAATTGCCGTCGCTGATATCGTTGGCATTGCCTTCCG
>QHNT01000385.1 GCA_003218515.1 Verrucomicrobiota bacterium
TTTTCTCGCGCGCTCCTACATCGGCATTGGCTGCGAAGCGATTCATTACGGTCAGGCCGAACTCATGAACGGCAACGACCCGAAGCTGGATCATTGGGCCGAGGTGCTGGCGCAGGCGCGCCGTTACGCGGCGAAACACGCGCGGCGGCATTTCATTTTGTGCGACGCGCACGTGCCTCACGGCGGATTGGTTCGCGACGGCAAGTTGCTCCTCGATTTTCATTCCTTCCCGCTGCGCATCGAGGAGATTCCCCATAAACCGAAGCAGGCGCAGTTGCGCGTGGGCTACACCGACGCCATTTACGGGCGCAGCCGCGGCGGCATCACGCCGAGTGGTTGGAGTTGCGAGCACCTGCCGTATCTCGTGGAGTTCGACAACTACGGCCACAGCCGCCATCCCGGCGAAGCCGGCCAGGGCCGTTTCTGGGTCTGGGGCTGGGATGAAATCACGTGGTTCTCGCAACAGCCGGAAAACGCGCGCAACGATTGGCTGCGCTACGCGTGGAGCTGGGTCCGCGAGCACGACCCGGACGGCTACGTGGAAATGCCTGGCATGCGCGTCATCTCCGGCGCTGCCGATGGCAAACGCTGGTACGACGTGAATCAACCCAGCGCCGCGACTCCAAACGGCTTCGGTCAGGAACAAACCATCCGCGCCTTCTGGGCTGCCGATGAAATTCCGAAGCGGTGAAGCCGGATAGACTGACTAAAAGTGCCACGTTTTGGCATTAGCGGAGTTGAGAGGAATTTGAGTTGAGTATTTAGATTCAGAGAGTGGTCAGCGAGATGATGCGTCGCTAAAAGCGGAAGGTAACCCACGCAGAAAAGTAGTCCACGTCCTTCCCCGGCGTTGTTTGTTTCAGGAAATCGCCGGCAAAAAAATGGGCGTAATCAATGGTGAACGTGAAGTGCCTGTCCACTCGCCATTCGAGCATTGCCTCTGCCTGATTGCCCACGTAACGGGCGTTGCTGGTCTGGCCCGATTGGATCACGTTGACCGCCGGGCCGTAGATGCCGTCGCGCGTGTTTTCACGCCAGAAGAAATCCCAGTTCAAGATCAGAGTTACGTTTCGGCACAAGCTCAGGTCGAGTGATGGATGAACATCAATGTGATTGGCCGGACCGATCAGAGCTGGTTCGCCAAAATAGGCGCCTCGGGGAAAAAGCGGGTTGAAAGTTTGGAGGTCGGCGTTGTTCGGGTCGTCATCGCCGCTGGTAATGTTCGCTTTGAAACCGAGTCGGGGTTTGAGCGGAGCATTTTCAAATGTGAACCCAACATCAGACGCTGCTGTCCAAGCCTGAATGTCGCCACTGCCGAAGCTGCCGAACTGATAGACCAATTCAAGGTTGTAGTCCCAACCGGTTTTTCGTCCCCAAATCCGCGTGCCGACGGAGTGCCGGATTTCGTGAGCCGTGCCTTGGTCGAAGTGTGCGTTGTTCCTATCCAATCCGAGGTAGTAAAGGTCAACATTCCCCCCTGGCAGCCAGGAAACTGGAATCACAGCGTAGAGTCCCCAAAATTTTTGATTCGGGTCAGAGTCGTCATCGAACACACCAGTCTTCGTTCGCACCGGCTTCACGGCGAATGCGTCCACCCGCCAGCCACTGACGTTCAAGATGGCCTTCACGCCGTCGAAGCTCAGACGCACATTCGGAGCTTCACGGGCCGAGATAAGCCGCGACGAGCCGTAGGCAAGCTCTTGGCGGCCTGCACGGAGAGTCAGGCAATCCAACTCCGCCAGCGGAACGCGCACGTCGAAGAACGCCTGGTTCAGATCAACATCGTCCCTGTCAGTGGGTCGAGGTCCGCCATTGCGACCATCTTCAAGGCCGCTTTTGAATTGAGTGAAGATTCGGAAATAATCTCCAAAATGGGCGTCGGCATGAACCATGTAGCGCTGGAGCAAATAGCCATTGTCATCCTGCGGCCCGCGCCCCCAGAGACTGTTGTGATAATACTCGTAGCGCTCCCGGATTTCGCCGCCCGGCGTCAGATACCAATCTCCGTTTGGATCAAGCGGAATGAATTTGATGGCATCGAAGTAATCAGCGCGTCGCGATGGGTCGCGGAGATACTCGTAGTTTTCGTCGTAGCGAAGCTGTTTGAAGGGCGGCGCGCTTGTGGGAAGCGTCGAATCGGTGGATTGGCCGCTGGCGGTTCGACAAACTGCCATGCCCATGACCAGCAGCCAGAGTTGGTGCTTTCCATTTGGGTTGTGCGTCATGGCGAATGTCTCTCCGCCGACTCACTCCCCTGTCCAGCGAGAACTCTTCCTTCTCGTTGCGCAAGTTCGGTGAGGTGTAGTGTGAGAATGCGTTTCACTTCCGCAATAGCTTCGGGGCTTTCGTAAGTCCGATGACTTGCCGGCACGAACACTTCGGAACTCGCTCCCGGCAGGTGTGAACTCCAGTAGGGTACGACGCCATCGGAACTCTTCGGTCCGCCTCCCAACCCGCGATCACCAATGATGGAATGAAATGGCGTGGAAGGAGCGATCGGCAGTTCCGCCAGTGCAATCAGACCAGGCGTGTTGGGAGAAAGCACGCGAATGCTGTTGGGATAGCCTCGGTCAAACAGTGCTGCTGCCTCGGGTTTCAATAGGCCGGTGATGGATGTCCGCAACCTTGCAATGAACTTGTGAAGTTCGTCCGGCAGACGCACTCGCCTCGACACGAAACGACCAAAAATACCGTCGGCAGATTTGCTCCCACGGTGCGGGACAGCGATGAAGACCGCCCTCTTGATGTAAGGTTTTGGCTGAAAATAGAACATGCGACGCAGTTCAGGCAGTTGTTCCAAGTCAGGATCAAGCTCGGAAACGGATATCGCAAACGTCGAATTCCAAAGCGCGTCCCCACTGTCAGTCACCAGCGTGCGTGCCAGCAACCCGCCCATGCTGTGTCCGATGACAATTATGTTGTGCGTCGCGAAATCGCGGTCCTCGGGGTCCAACATCCGGCGCACTTCTTCAATGTCATCCCGGAAAGCGGCGGCGCTGGTGAGAAAAGGCAATCCCGTAGGATAGAGGTAATGCCAGATCTGATAGCACCTGCGAATTTCAGGATCACCCTTCAACTCGTTGGTCAATTGCTCCCACGCGAGCGGCGTCGAGCGCAAACCGTGTACCATGATGACGGGAATCCGGTCGGGCGAATAAGGCTCCATCAGGTAAAGACGATGTGGCCGGGAAGTCTCGCCCGGGCGTATGAGGGCCGTCCAACGGGTCTTGAACAGAGGACGAGTGCGGGAAAGCAGCGTAGCCCAGGGGATCGTGTAATCCGCCGCGAGCGGCCAGCGCCTGCCGCCGAAATCAACCTGAGGGGAGAGTGCGGGGCTGTAGAACACCAGGCTTGTCTTCAGCGCGCCTGCATCTCCGTACGCAGATCCAAAGCGCAAGATGGCCGTGGATGGATGAATAATGCCTTCGTCGGGCTGATGCGCTTCAAGCGCAGTCGCTTGCCGGTTCGTGCGGATGGCAATCAGTCTCGCGCCCAGTCCTTCATTTCGATAGCGGTGGCTCAACCCCGTCTGATTCCAATCATCCGCCGAAAGCCACTGATCATAGAGTCCAGGGCCTGAGAATGCATCGCCTGATTGTGCTTCGATCCAAAAGGACCGGTCACCGACCGACACCACGTGGTTTGTGCGCAACCCGCCTGGCAGCCTTTGAAGCAGCATGGCCGCGCCTGCGTTCGCCTGGTTGTAGGATTGAACCATCCGGGTGTTCCATGCATTGGTGGAACAGAGCGCGTTCCAATTCGCAATCCGCTCATAAGCCAGAGCCGCCGCGTTCAGATAAAGACCCAGCGCCTTCTGCGGTTGGGTGCGCTCCAGTTTCCGTCCATAACGACAATTCAAGTCGGCAAGCGTGGCGACTTCTCCCATCTCCGGACAGCGCGAAACGACGGCCTGAAGTTCGAGCAAAGCACGATCGGGATTCCTCCGCAGCAGCGCCTGCAAATTGTGACGGCGAGTTATTTCCCGATCGAGAGGGTCATACCACCAGGGGAGCGTCACTTGAGACATTGCCGCGTGCGCAACGGGGTGGGATTGATTTGCCGGCACTACTCCGACCCGCGTGGCGCAACCGGACAGAAAGGCCAAGATAGCGATGCCGACCAAACACGATTGCGCGAGAGGGCCGCGACCGACAACCGGCTCTGCACTGGGTCCGGCGGCCATCATTGGGAGCCTGCCGCGCCACCGCGCCGCCGCAGGTGGAATTTGCCCTTGGACAACTGGGAGCACGTCACCGTTTGCATTTCCGCAATGAGTTTCACGATACCTCAGGATCAGCTTGGTCAGGCGTTGGAAGGTTGCGTGCGGTGGATGGGAAGCCGCACTCTAAAGCGCGTTTCACCGGGGCGGGATTCAAATTCGATTTCGCCCCCATGACGGTCGCCGACGATGCGATTGCTGATGACGAGGCCAAGGCCGGTGCCGGTGCCGACGGGTTTGGTCGTGAAAAAAGGCTCGAACAGATGCGGCTGGGCATTCGGAGGAATGCCTGAACCGTTGTCCACGATTTCGACGACGAGTTGATTGTCTTCCAGGCCGGTGCCGATGCAGATTTTTCCGGCGCGGTTGACCGCGTGAATGGCATTGTCGATGAGATTGGTCCACACCTGATTAAGTTCACTGCCGTAAGCCATGATGCGCGGAACGGAACGATCGAACTCTCGAACCACTGTCACATTTTTCAATTTATGGCCGAGCATGGTCAAGGTGCTCTCGATGCCGTCATGAACATCGATCTCCTGCATCGGAGATTGGTCCATGTAAGAGTACGAACGGATGGCTTTGACCAGTTCAGCGATTCGTCCAGTGCTCTGCTCGACCTGTAACAACAGCGATTTCAGATTCAAACGCGCTTCGAGCCATCCGAGAGCGTCGGCGTGGCTGGCGGAAGGAAGTTTCGCCGCGAATTCCTCCAGCCAGGCTGAGTCGAGGCCGGCACCGACGAAAGTGGGAGCGAGTTCCCAAGCGCTCGCGACGTGATGGGCTTCGAGCCAGGTGGCAATCGCTTCCGCGCGGTCACTGCGCTCAAGGTGGTCGAGTACGGGAACGCTCGCGAGCCGGTCCAAAGCAGCATGTGATGTAGCCACGAGATGTTGCATGTGATCGTGATCGAGAGTTCTGCTCAATTGACAGAGAAGCGATTGCACCTTGTCCGTGGTCTGCTGCAGATGCGCCGCTGCCCGCTGTGCCGCTGCTGCGGGATTGTTGAGTTCGTGCGCCAGACCCGCTGCCATCGTGCCGAGGGAAACCAGCTTTTCACGTTGCAGTGAATAGCCTTCCAGGTTGCGCATCTTGTTTGCGGCCGTGTGAAAAATGTCGCGCGCCACCGAACGACAGGTGCTCAACATACGCCAGAAATCCTCCTCGCCGAGCCGAAACAATTTGGCCGGCTTGCCGACGCGGGCTGTAGCGAGCCAGTGAGTGTTCAGTAACAGCGTGGTTTCGCCGGTGTAATTGCCGGACTTGACGATCCCCATCAGGATGGTCTGACGATCGTAAGTCCGTGAAAGGCGAACTTCACCTTCGAGCACGACAAAGAAAAACGGCAACCGCCCCCCTTCGGACACCAGCACCGTGCCGGCGGGCAACTCAATCACTTCGCCCGGTTCAATGCAGCCCAACTGAGTGTCATCCAGCCCTGAAAATAAAGGCATGGAGCGGACCCGTTGGAGGTCGGTCGCGTTCATCACTAGAAGAGGCCGAGGTACTGATGGACGAGCTTCACAGCCATCGCGCCTTCGCCGACTCCGGACGTGACACCTTTGGCGGAGCGATGACGCACATCACCGGCCACGAAGATGCCGGGAACGCTGGTCTCAAGATAAAAGGGATCGCGATCCGCGGTCCATCCGGTCGGGCGCTTGCCTTCAAGCATCAGGTGCTGACCTGAAATCACATAACCTTGCGCGTCGCGCTCGACGACTCCTGCGAGCCAATCCGTTCGAGGGACCGCGCCCGCGTAGATCAGCAGCGCACTCGCCGAGACCATTTCCGTGGAACAGGTTTTGTTGTTCTGAACGGTGATGGTTTCGCAGCGTTCGGCGCCTTCCACGGCGATGACGCTGGAGTTCAATCGGACTTCGATATTCTTGGTCGCGGCAATCTGGTCTTCCAGATACTGCGACATGGATTCGGACAAGGAACCGCCGCGCACGAGCATCGTCACCTGCCGCGCGAATTTCGAAAAATACATGGCAGCCTGCCCGGCGGAGTTTGCGCCGCCGATGATGTAGATGTTGCCGCCTCGATAGCAGCACGCGGCTCGGACCTTCGACACGCACGCCGCAGACTTCCTGTGGCGTCAGAATTTCCACTCCGAAGCGACGCGCCTGGGCGACGGCACGCCGCGCGAGGTCGTTTCCGCTGAGTCCCATCGGAAAGCCGAGGTAGTTTTCAATGCGCGAACTTCGACCGGCCTGTCCGCCGGGGGCTTCTCGTTCGATAAGCAACGTGTGCAAACCATCGGCCGCGCCATATACCGCTGCGTCGAGTCCGGACGGACCGGCGCCAACGACAACGAGATCGTAGAACGGAAATTCCGCTTTGGTTTTCAGTCCCAGCTTGTGCGCGATCTCAGCGGCGGGCGGCTTGCTCAGAAAGGAGCCGTCAGGAAATACGACGATAGGCAATGCCGAGCAGTCAACTCCAGTTGTCTTGAGAACTTGTTTCGCGTCCTCCTCTGTTTCGACATTGAGCCACTGGTGAGGTACGAAATTGCGGCCGAGAAAATCGCGGATTTCAGTCGAATGCGGCGACCATTGATGTCCGATCACGCGCACGCCCTGAAATGCCGGGTGATAGGACGCCTGCCAATCGTCGAGCAGGTCATCGACCACGCCGTAGAGGCGTTCCTCCGGCGGGTCCCACGGTTTCATCAGGTAATGGTCGATGTGGACGTTGTTGATGGCGCGAATGGCCGCGTCCGTATCGGCGTAAGCCGTCAACAGCGCCCGCTTTGCTTCCGGGTATAACTCGATGGCCTTTTCCAGGAACTCCACGCCGGACATGCGCGGCATTCGTTGGTCCACAAGGAAGAGAGCCACCGGTTCGTTGCGAAGCTTCAATTGCTTCGTCGCATCGAGGGCTGAGACGCCGGAATCGGCGGAGATAACCTTGTAACGATCTCCATAGTGCCGGCGCAGATCACGTTCGACAGCGCGAAGCACGTCCGCGTCGTCGTCCACCGTCCAAATCACCGGTTTAGTCATACGTGTTCCCTTCAGGTCTGGTTGAAAAGATTTCGTTCTCCACTCGCCTGACCTGCGCCCGGCAAGCTTGCGACGCGGACCAGCCGCGGCTCCGTCGGATAATTGCGCTCTCGCCAGGCGTCAATGCCTCCCAGCAAAGGTCGAACACGCAGGATACCATTTCGATGAAGCAACAACGCCGTCCGCGCGCTGCTCACTTCGTTCGGGCAGGAGCAATAAAGAATGATGTCGCGATCGCGCGGAATCTCGTGCTGCCACAACTTCACCTCCTCCATGGTCATGTGACGTGCGCCGCGAATCAATGAGGGATCCCGTTCGAGTTCCGCGTGAGACCGCAGGTCCAGAATGATTGGGTTCTCCCCCGTCTCCAGCTTTTGATGCAGTTCGTCCACGGTGATCCGCGCCATCCGCAGCTCCTTCAACAGACGCTGTCGCTGGTAATACTTGTAGCCGATGTAAAGGGCCGCCAAGGCGATGACCACTCCCAACGCGCCGCTCCCGAGACTGGCGAGCGCGGCGATAACCTCCTCCAACTGGCGGCTGAACAGGGCTCCGAGAAGCATGAAACTAGCTGGATAAAGGAACGAGCCCAATCCATCGAAGAGGAAGAACCGAGGAGCGCTTACACCTGAACTGCCCGCCAGCGGCGGCGCCAAGGTGCTCAGACCCGGAATGAATTTCGCCGCCACGACGCCGCGCATCCCGTATCGCGTGAAGACATCTTGCGTCCGACGAACGCACGAGTCCGGCTCCAGCGAGATACGGCAGAGAAGATCGAGGACGCGGTGGCCGCCATATCGCCCCAAATAGAACCAAATCAAATCGGCAAGCAGCGAGCCGAAGGTGGCGGCGGCGAGCGCCGCAAACCAATTGATGTTGTCGGTAGCGGCCAAAGCGCCTGCCGCCAGCAACCAGGGTGCGGCGGGCAGCGGAACGCCCATTTGTTCGACAAATACTGCCGCAAATAGGACCCCGGGACCGTGACGCACCAAAAACCCAAGCGTTTCAGTCATAGTCGTGCCAGGACGCGCCGAAAAGGATCAGAGCGGCCGCGGCGACAATGAATATGAGTATTACGATATCCACAGTCTCAACTCTAATTACGCCGGCCGGGCGGAACCTGAAAATGCTCCTTAAGAGCCTGTTTGAAAACTACAGGGGTTTCGCCGTGTCGAATGTGGCAAATGCGCGAGAGCACGTTCTACCTGTCGATTACTTTGCTCCCCACTTCCAATTCCGAATCTCCGGCAGATCCTCGCCATGCTTCGTGACGTATTGCTTGTGTTCGATGAGTTTGTCGCGGATGGCTTGCTTGGCGTAGGCAGCCTTGGGACCGAGTTGCGGCACGCGGTCAATCACGTCCGCGACGAGATGAAAGCGGTCGAGGTCGTTCATCACCACCATGTCAAAAGGAGTCGAGGTCGTGCCTTCTTCTTTGTAACCGCGCACGTGGAGGTTCCTGTGGTTGGCGCGGCGATAGGTGAGCCGATGAATCAGCCAGGGATAACCATGATAGGCGAAGATGATCGGTTTGTCCGCCGTGAAGAGCACGTCGAAATCCTTGTCGGTCAAACCGTGCGGGTGTTCGCTCCGCGGTTGGAGTTTCATCAAGTCCACCACGTTGATCACCCGGACTTTCAACTCGGGGAAAAACTTCCGCAGCAACTCGACAGCGGCCAGGGTTTCGAGCGTCGGCACATCGCCACAACACACCATCACGACATCCGGCTCGCCGCCCTGGTCGTTGCTCGCCCACGGCCAGATGCCGATGCCGGCGGTGCAATGTTTGATGGCGGCGTCCATGTCGAGCCACTGCGGCGCAGGTTGCTTCCCGGCGACAATCACGTTCACGTAGTTGCGGCTGCGCAGGCAGTGGTCCGTCACCGAGAGCAGCGTGTTCGCATCGGGCGGCAGATAGACGCGGATGATTTCCGCCT
>QHNT01000386.1 GCA_003218515.1 Verrucomicrobiota bacterium
CAAACGAATGTTGTGCGCCTTGCCCAACACAGCCTGCCCGTCGTTAACTTTGTACAGCGCGCGTGAAGCGCGTCCTCGGGCGGGAAAAGCGGATTGCGCGCCCCGAGCGTCGGTCGCGTCGCAGTAAAATTGGACCACCGTCGCGGCTGCGTAGCCGGGGAGCGTTCCTGCGAATTGACCGTGGTCGGTTGGCGGCATTGGGGCATTGTTCCAGGCGCCGCCGTTGGCCGACCACCACAACGTGCACGTGGAGACGCCATCTGGGTCGCTCGCTTTGACGGAAACGACCACGGGTTCACCGCCCTGCGGAACAGCCGGTTGATGATGGAAATCGTTGAACGCAGGGCCGAGGTTCGCCTCGTAGCGCGAATTCTGTGCGCCGGGCGTGCCGTTGAGAGTCGAGACATCCAACAACGTCAGCTTTGCCAGGCGATTGAAATAAAGCCGGGTGTGCAACTGATTCGAGCCGGCCAACCATTTCGCGCGGAAAGAAATTTGATATTCGCGCCCGTTTATAATCGTCGCGCCGGCCGCCAGAGTCGTTTCCGCGTGGTTGTGCATGTGCTCCGTCGGCCCGGCGGCAATCAGATGGAGGACGTGGTTCGCAGCATTATCCGGATCAACAATGACTTCGCCGTGATGATTGCCGATGATGCGCCACGCCGTCGCGCCGCTTTCGAAGGAGCCGTTTTGGATGAGTTCGCGCGGCGCGGCATCGGGCGATTCGATCACACTGATATCATCCAGCAAAACTTCGCCGCTGTTCAATAGGCCGAGCACGAACTCCTTCCAGAGCGTCGGGCCGCCGTCGGCCGCGGCGGAGCCGCGATAGGCGTAGCTCTTCCACTGAGACTCCGCCGATTCATCGCTGGCTGCCCAGGCTTCGGCTTGGGAGTTGTCGCCGGAGGCGTTTCGCAGTTCGAGGCTGGAGCCGCCGCCATCGGCATAGCTCGGCCAACGGCCGTCGTCGTAGTAACGAACTTCGTTGACGGGATTTTTATAGGCGTCTTTCAGCGCAATCAGGTCGGAGTGATGTGATAGCTTGTTCGTGAAATTGCCGATGATGGAAATGTTCGGATAAAGAGAGCGCAGATAATCGGCGTCACCGGCCACGACGAGGTACGAACCCGCTGTCATGGCCGTGCCCTGGGGGAAAGCGAAATCAATTCCCTTGTCCAATTCCCATCCGCTCAGGTCCACCGTGTTCGGGCTGCGGTTCTAGAGTTCGATCCACGATTCGGATGAGTCGCGATACGGCAGGGCAGGGGAGGTCTGAACGTGCGCCAGCAGCTCGGTGCCGAAGACGATGTCCGTGCTGTTCGTGGAGGCTTGATGCACTTCCACCGCCAGGACGTTGGTGCCGACCGCCACGTTGGCGCTCGGAATGGTGAACGGACCCGCGAACGCCGCGTCGGTGACGCCCGACGACGCGGGCGTCGAATAGCTGATCGGTCCCACAGGCATATTCGTGCGGAAGACTTCCTGGCCGTTCAGATAGAACACGGCGCCGTCGTCAATGATCGGATGAAGCTGCAGCGCCAGTCCGTTGGTGCTGCCGTTGAAGACAAACTGCGTGCGGAAATAGTAAGTCGTTTGCCCCAGCGTCAACGGTGTGTTCTTCGGCGCCGGCAACGCGGCGTCCTCCACGTACAACAGGGCCGCGCCGGATGGCCAACTGCTGTCATCGTAGCTGTTGGCGCGCCACGCCGCGCCAAGGTCCAGGCCGGATTGATCGTATTTCCACGCGGCGGTGACAGGCAAAAGCGTCGTGTCCTGGTAAATCTCGGGCGTCGCCGGCAGGCCGCGATGGTGATACATGATTTCGTTAATGACGATCTCATCGTGGAACGCGAAGACGTTTGAGCTGCCCGGCGTCGGTTGCGCGGGATAAAGCCAACGGCCGGTCGCATCCGGGTATCTTCCGCGCAAAGTCTTTTTCACGACGACGGCGTCGATGACCGAACTGCGATTGGGCGGATAGAGAAAAAGCTTGTCGCCGGATTGCGGATGAAACCCAAGCTGAGTTTCGTTCAACGACAGGTACCCGCCCGCGGCTATCGTCTGGCTCGCGGGAAAAACGAACTGATTGTCCGTCGCGCCATCGCGGACGAGGACGTAGCCATCCAGCGGGAGGCCGTTGGTGCCGCTGTTGGCGAGTTCGAGCCAAAAGACCGGGTTCGTTGACGCTGCAATTTCGTTGAACGCGAGGCTCGGTTTGATGAACGGCGCCGGCGTGGCGAGCAGTTCGGCGCCAAACAAAATGTCGCTTGCATCGTTGGTTGCCTGATGGACTTCGACCGCCAACACGTTGGTTCCCGTGACGAGGCCTGATGCAGGAATAGAAAGCGTTCCCGACGAACTTGCGTTCGTGACATCGAGCGAAGCGGGCGTGGATGAACTGATCGCGCCACCGGGCAGATTCAATCGGCACACCTCAGCGCCGTTCAAGTAGAAGACTGCGCCATCATCAACCATCGGACGGAGCGTGAGCAGCGTTGCGGTCGGATTGCCTGTGAACGTGAATGTGGCGCGGAAATAAGCCGTGACGGGACCGGGATTCAGTTGCGTGTTCTGCGGCAGGAGCGCTTGTGCGGTGCCGCTCAACCGGGCGCGAAAGCCGGCCGGATTCGGCGTGGTCGCGTCATTGAACGCGACGAATTCCAGTGTGTTGGTGCCGTTGACGAATCCGTTCGTGATGACAAAGCTCTGGCTAAATTCGTTAAAACCGACGAAAGAAATTCCGCTGCTCGCGCCGTTGATCAACACTTCGTTCAGGCGATTATCGGCTGCGACGCTCAAAGTGATCTGCGCCGTTGCTGGATCGAAGCTGGAGAGATTGAACGACGTGCGATAACGATACTCGCCGGGCGCGACATTGGCTGTACCGGGATCGACTGGCCCGATCCAGCTCGAAAGCGCGTCGTTCGCCAGCCAAGCGGGATGATTTTGGATCACTGTCGCGGCGATGGGCGGCGGCGGCGGCGTGCTCTGGGCGGAGACCGTGAGCAGATAATGCGGGTCGGGAACGCCGGGCGAGAGGGCGTTGTGACTGTCATCCACTCCGGTGTTGAAGAGAGTGGGAATGGATTGGAATTCGCCCGCCGGAAGTTGCGCGTTGCCAGCCCAAAACAACGCTCGTCCAATTGGCCACGCGTTGTCGTCGAAAGCGGCCCCGCGCCACGCGGTTCCGGGGTCGTTGCCGGAATTCTGATACTTCCAGAGCTCGTCGATCCGCACGAGAACGGTGTTGGTGGTTGTAGCGCCGGGTCCGGGGAAATTCGGCGCGCCGGGCGTGCCGCCGATTTGCGCGCTCATCGTCCAGTTCGTTGCCGGCGGGCTGGCGGCACTTGGGTAGATTTTCGCCAGCGAAACTCCGGCGCCGTCCGAACCGACGGGCCAGGCCGATGGCGAAAGCGCGACCACGAGGTAGCCATCGCCCGGCACGACGGTGCCTTCCGGGAATTGGAACTGGACGCCGCCTTCGATTGACCACTCCGAGACGTCCATGTTCACCGCCATTTGATTGTGCAGTTCGAGCCACTCCAGTGCCGGCTCGTTTGTTGCCGGGTGATACATGATTTCGTTGAAGACGATGGTGCTGTCGGCAGAGACGCTTGAAGCGACGAACGAGGCGAGAAAAATCAGGAGACGCGATATAAGACGAGACATCAATGGCACCGGCATTTGTAGCAGATTTTGCAGCAAACTACAAGCGCCCGTTCATCGAAGGGGGGAGCGGAGAGGTACCTGGAGAGGGTTCGGGTCTTAATTCAGTCAGCCAGTCACTGCGAGACCGGAATATTGAAGAAGCACATCCAGGTCCCGATGCCGCCTCCTCCCGCGCCCAGACTTACTTTGCGGCCTGTGAACCACTCGACGTGCCCATCCTCAAACAGGAAATTGCCGCCGGCGGGCGCGCCGCGCGCGATACGATGAACCGCGGTGGGAACTTTTTTGCCGTTATAATCCGTGTACCAGGTCAACCGGGCGTCGTAAACGTTCGTAGTCTGCGGCCCGATTCCTTGCAGACGGTCGATGAGAACGGGCGCCTGTGCAAACTGTCCACCCAGTTTATTCCGGTAAAACCACTGTTCCGTTCCCTTGGCATAGCTCAACACGCGCGGGTCATTGTTCGTCCTGCCCGGCAAATAGAAGTATCCGATCAACTGTGGCTGATTGTCCGTAAGCACGTTGTCGCTCTCGTAGGCGCGATGCCATTTGTCTGTTGGGCAATACAACACGTTGTTCTTGGCCCGCTCGGTTTTGCCATGCGTGTTCTTCATGAGGTAATTGTTCCAAAAATTGCTCATGCTCGGCATAATCCAGCTCAGATCGAAGCCCTGGCTGTTATCCGGAAACGAGTTGTTCGCATCTCCCGCGTACATGGTCAGGGCCAGTCCCCACTGTTTACAATTGCTGGCACAAAGCACTTTGTCGGCGCTGGCTTTGGCCTTCGCGAGCGCGGGCAACAACAAGGCGGCAAGGATGGCGATGATGGCAATGACCACCAACAGCTCGATGAGTGTGAATGCCGGGCAGCCGAGCCACCCACGTGGAACCAATGAGCGCATCTTTCGCATACTAGCGCGTTTGCTGAAACTGGGCGGAATACACCGCAGTTTTACGCCGCGCCCTGAAGAAAGCAAGTGTGCGTTTGCCGGCACACCCGTGCCAAAGCGCGCCGTGGGACCGTATCCGCCAGGCAGTTGGCGCTCGCCATGTTTGGGCGGTGACGTCAGCCGCTTACGATCTCGTCGATGACTTCACCGTGAACATCGGTCAACCGCCGGTCTATGCCATTGTGACGGAAGGTTAGCTTCGTGTGGTCGATGCCGAGCAGGTGCAACACCGTTGCGTGCACGTCGTAACAGTAAGTCGGATTGACCGAGGCTTTGTAGGACCATTCGTCACTTTCGCCATAGCTTACGCCGCCTTTGATGCCGCCGCCGGCCAGCCACGTCGTGAAAGTGAATGGATTGTGGTCGCGCCCCCTGGCGCCCTGGCTGCACGGCATGCGACCGAACTCCGTCGTCCACATCACGACGGTGTCGTCCAACAAGCCGCGGACCTTGAGGTCTTTGAGGAGCGCCGCGGTTGGTTTGTCCATGCTACGGCCCATGTCAAGATGGTCGCGCGCGAGGTCTTCGTGACTGTCCCAATTGCGGCGCGGAAAACCGTTGTCCGCGCCGCTCCAGACCTGAACAAAACGCACGCCGCGTTCGAGCAACCGTCGCGCAGTCAGGCAGCGTCGGCCGAAATCCTCCGTGATGGTTTCGTCAAGGCCGTAAAGTTTCCTGGTCGTCTCGGATTCAGCGGAAATGTCGAGCACTTCCGGCGCGCTGAGCTGAAGCTTTGCCGCCAGTTCATAGGAAGCGACGCGGGCGTCGAGCCGCGAATCGCCTTCACGCGCGGCCTGGTATTGGCGATTCATTTTTTGAAGGAGCGCCAGACCTTCTTTTTCGCTTTCCGGTGTGATGTACCTGGCCGACTCGGGCGGAAACAAATCGAAAATCGGATTGGGTTTGCCGACCCGAATCATCGTCCCCTGATGTGTTGCGGGGAGGAAACCTGAACTCCAGTTCGCCGGGCCATTCGGCGCAAAACCACGCAGGTCCGGGAGCACGACGAACGTTGGCAAATTCTCCGTCAGCGAGCCGAGGCCATACGAAATCCACGCGCCCATCGCAGGGAAACCCGGCAGCACGAAGCCCGTGTTTTGCATGAATGTGGCAAGGCCGTGCACGTTGGACTTTGAAATCATCGAGTGGATGAACGCGATGTCGTCCGCGCACGAGCCGATGTGCGGCACCAGATCGCTGATCCACTTGCCGCACTGGCCGCGCGGTCTCCATTCCCAAGGGCTTTTCATCACCGCGCCGGGATCGCTCTGGAACAGCTCGACCTTTTCGCCCGGATCAAACTTCTGGCCGCTTCGTTTGATCAACTCCGGCTTGTAATCGAAAGTGTCGCACTGACTGGCGGCGCCCGACATGAAAAGCTGGACGATACGCTTGGCCCTGGCGGGATGATGGACGCCGCCGTTGAGGGACGCTCTTGAGGTGGGCGATACGGCATCGGCCAACAACCCGTTTTGAGCCAGCAAATGAGTAAGCGCGATGCCGCCCAACCCGCCTCCGAAACGCCAGAGAAACTCGCGCCGGTCAATCAACACATTGCGGGCCGCACCGGGAGCGAGCGGCGACTGCCGAGACGAACAAACATGATAAGAAGTTGCGCCTTTGTTCATAAGAACACGAGCGTTCTCATTTTGTCGCCACGGAGGTGTGATCGTGGACAATCCGCCACCCGGCGACTGTGCGACGAAACAACAAAGTGAACAAACCGGACGGCGCGTCTTGGGCGCGCTCCAGCCGCCAACGACCAACGACCATCGCGGCGTTGGAGGCCAGCACCGTGACCTCGACCTCGCTCAACGTCAATGTGCCCATGCTGGCCCGATCTTCATAACGCTTTTGATAACGTTCCCAGACGGTCTGCCATCCAAGTGAAACATCGCCGCCGGACTGAAACCGTGTCCGGGCGGACTGCTCGTAACCTTCCATAAAACCACGAAGATCACCTGCGTTCCAGGCGCGCACCTGCGCGTCGAGGACGGCGCGGATTTGGTGTTCAGCGCCGGCTGCCGGCTTCGGCGACACCTGCGCGCAATCACAGCAGGCCGCAAGCAGGAGAACAGCGAATGCTGTTCGCGCCTTTTTCACAGTTTCATGCAAGTATGTCATTGACGATCTCGCCATGCACGTCGGTGAGGCGCCGATCAGCGCCGTTGTGTCGGAAGGTCAGTTTCGCGTGATCGATGCCGAGCAGGTGCAGCACCGTCGCGTGAAAGTCGTAAGTCGTCGTGGGATCCTTCGCCGCTTTCCACGACCACTCGTCGCTTTCGCCGTAGGCCACGCCCGTTTTCACGCCGCCGCCGGCCATCCAACCGACGAACGTGGCGCCGTTGTGGTCGCGCCCCTCGTTGCCCTGCGAAAACGGCATGCGGCCGAATTCCGTGCTCCACAACACCAGCGTGTCGTCGAGCAGTCCGCGCGCTTTGAGATCGTTGAGCAACGCGGCGACCGGCTTGTCCGTGGCGGCGCACATGGGCGGGAGTTCCCGGGTCATGCTCGCGTGGTTGTCCCAATTGTTGGTCGGGCCACCGGCGCCGCTCCAGATTTGCACGAAGCGCACGCCCCTTTCAATGAGTCGGCGGCCGAGCAGACAGCGTCGTCCAAAATCCCCCGTCACGGTGTCGTCCAAGCCGTAGAGTTTGCGCGTCACCTCGCTCTCACCACTGACGTCGAAGGCTTCCGGCGCGCTGAGCTGCATCTTGGCGGCGAGTTCGTAAGCCTGAATCCGCGCTTCAAGTCGGGCATCGGCGTCGTTGGCGACGAAATGCGCGTGGTTGAGCCGCCGCAACAGCGCCAGCCCGTCGCGCTCTGCTTCGGGCGTAATGTACTTCTGCGCAGCCGGCGCCCGCAGGTGCGCGAGCGGCTCCGGGCCGCTCGCGTTGATGACCGTGCCCTGGTGTGTCACAGGCAGAAAGCCGGAGCTGAAGTTTCCTTTTTGGTTGTAAGGCAGCCCCTTCGGGTCGGGCAGAACCACAAACGCGGGGAGGTTGTCCGTTTCGCAACCGAGTGCATAGCTGACCCACGCCCCGAAACAAGGGAAACCCGGCAGCAGAAAGCCCGTGTTCATCAGGTAGCTTCCGGGGCCGTGGACGTTCGTCCTCGACACCATCGCCATCAGGAACGCCATGTCGTCCACGCACGCTGCCAAATGCGGCAGCAGACTGCTCACCCAGCGGCCGCACTGCCCGTGCTGTTTGAACTCAAAGCCCGGTTTGAGCACGGTGCCCGGTTCGCTTGTGGCCGCTTCCACGCGTTCACCTGTGCCCGGATCAAACTTCTGCCCGTGCCGCTTCATCAACTCGGGTTTGTAGTCGAACAGATCCATCTGGCTCGCGCCGCCGTTCATGAAAAGCTGGATCACGCGTTTCGCCCGCGCCGGGTGATGCGGCCCGCCGCGCAACACTCCGCGAATCCCCGCGCTCGTTGCAACCTGGCGCGACTCGCCCTCATCCGCCAATAACCCGTGCCGGCCGAGTAAATGGGCCAGCGCCACACCGCCCAGTCCACCGCCGAAGCGCCAGAGGAATTCGCGGCGGCTTGTTTGGACAGTCTCTGGAAAGGGCTTTTGCACCGCGATCAGTTTACAAACATGAACTCGTTGCTATTAAAAATCAGTCGGCAAAGGTTCGCCAGCCCGTGTTTTTCCCCATACGCCGTAAGCTCCTCTGACTCTGTCGGCGATGGCGGACGACTCAGGGCTGATTCATACGCCAGCGCCACCTGTTCCTGGCGCGCCTTCGCCAGCGATTCGAGTCGGGCGGCGAAGCGTCCGGCGTAATGTGCCACGAAGGCGTTATTCCACATCGCGAGCGCCTGCTGCACCGTGACACTGGCGTTGCGCACCGGCGTGAGTTGGTCGCCGGAGGGACAATCCAGCGCATCCATGAACGGGTCCGGCAGCGTACGGAAGAGGAAGCGATAGACACCGCGCCTTCTGGCGGCGGGACTGTCCACGTCGAACTTCGAATAATCCACCTTTGGCGTGACATGGATGCCCGGCTGGAGATCGAACTGCAGGTCGCTCGGTCCGCCCATGCGGAGGTCAAGACCGTCGGAAATCTGGAGAATGGCGTCGCGCACCTGTTCCGCGTCGAGCCGGGTGCGATTCATCCGCCAGAGCAGGCGGTTATCCTGATCAAATGGGTGGGGGGAGACTCCCGGCGAGCCCTGTTCGGAAGAAAAGTGGACTCGCGGGGACACTCGCCCCACCAACGTCGAGGACTGTCGATAGGTCGAGCTGGTGACGATGAGCCGATGGAGCTGTTTCAGGGACCCGCGCGCGTCGTCGCGGAACCAAACAGCCAGCCAGTCCAGCAACTCCGGATGCGAGGGCCTGCCACCCATCTTGCCGAAGTCGTTTGGCGTCTCCACCAGGCCACGGCCGAAATGATAGTGCCACACACGGTTCACAATCGAACGCCAGGTCATTGGATTGTCCGGGTGCGCCAGCCAGCAGGCGAGCGCCGCGCGTCTCGCGCCTTCATCCTGTGGATCAGCGATTTCGAATTTCGCCGGTAACGCGGACACACTTGTCAATGCGCCGGGCATCGCCAGCTCAACCGGCTTGTTGATGTCACCGCGTCTGAGCCTGTGCACCGGACGCGGGCTGGGGGCAGGCTTGCGGCGGGGATCGCCAGTATCTGCTCGATCTCCGTGGGGAGCACCCGCGCCCGGGCCGGCGGTTGAGCGTCGGTCACCGACAGACGCGGACGGCCGATGAGATGACCCTCGCCGTGCAGTTGTTTGAGCGCGAAGGTCAGAGTGGAGCCGCTGGGCAACGTGAGTGGCGTCTTTAACTGGAACACCGCCTGGTGTGTCTCGCCGACTTTCGGGTGAATGCCCCACGCGGTTTTTTCGTTGCGATCAAGCGCATGCTCGATGGTCCAGCCGGTCTGATCGAAATCCGCGGAAGGATTAACCAGATGCACTTCGCGGGGTGCGGCGGCAACCGGTTCGAAGACCAATAGCTGAAATTCGCTTAAATGCAGGTTGCCATTATCTTGCCGCCCCGGACCACCCTTGGGCAGAGACTCGTCCGCGAGTACTTCCAGCCGGACCGCTGTGATGCCTGGCAGCGGCGCAGCGGCTGTGATGGTATAAGTATCGCGTTCCGGCCGTGGTCCGCTCGCAAGCAGCGAGCCGTCCGATTGACGCGTGAGCGTGGCGCCGCCGACCGACACGAACGTCTGCGCCTCGAGGACCTTCCACCCCGGTTTTCGCTCCGAAAGGGCGCGTTCCCATTCGGCCACTTCGCGTTGCGTGCCGGGAGCCAGCAATAGTTCGCGGTCACCGCGTTCGAGGCGTTTGCGGTCGTGTAGCAATGCCTGCCGGCGGCGATGCACGGCCGGATCAATGTCGTAAACCCGATTGGCCCGGTCCACGCCGGCAAACACCGCTTGCAGCGCGTAGTAGTCGCGCTGGCTGATCGGATCGAACTTGTGGTCGTGACATCGCGCGCATTGGACGGTGGTGCTGGTGAAGGTTTGCATCACCGTGGTGACCATGTCGTCGCGGTCGAGGTAGCGGCCGATCTGACGGTCGATTGTATCCTCACGGATGTCCCGCAGCGAACTCTCGTCCCACGGTCCCGCAGCGATAAATCCGAGCGCGACCGCGGCTTGCGGATCGTCAGGGAACAAGACGTCGCCCGCGACCTGCTCCTGAACAAAGCGCGTGTACGGCTTGTCGGCGTTGAATGAAGCGATGAGGTAATCGCGATACGGCCAGGCGTTGGTGCGGATGCGGTCCTGGTCGTGGCCGTGCGTCTCGGCGAAGTGGACTGCGTCCATCCAATGTCGCGCCCAGCGCTCGCCGTAACGCGGTGACGCGAGCAAACGGTCAACGACACGCTCGTACGCGCGCGGCGATTTGTCGGCCAGGAACGCGCGCATTTCTTCCAGGGCAGGCGGCAGGCCGATGAGATCGAAGTAAACGCGGCGGAGCAACGACCGTTTATCGGCTTCGGGCGAGGGGCTGAGTTTGAGTTGGGCCAGTTTTGCGTCGATAAAAGCGTCGATGGGATTGGGTGATCCGTTGCGCGTGAAACGTGAAGCAGGCACTGGGGGTCGTCCCAGGGAACGGAACGCCCAGTCGTCCGGCAGAACAGGTGTGTCGATCGGGCCACCCGTCGCGCGTTCTGATGGGCGGCCGCAAAACGTGCCCGTGAGCAAGGCGAGCAACCAGAGTAAGGGACGCGCATTCACGGCTCAATCGACGAAGACAAACTCGCTGCTGTTGAGCAGGACGCGGCAGGCGTTGGCGAGGCCGTGCTTACGTGCGTAATCGGACATGAGCCGCAATTCCCCGGTCGTTGGTTCGCGGTTCAGCGTCAGACGGAAAGCCATTTGGACCTGGTTGTTGGCGGTCGAGCCGGCGGCTTTTAGTCGCTCGGCGAAATGCTGGCACTGGCGGAGGACGAAGGGGTCATTCAAAGTGGAGAGGGCCTGAAGCGCCGTAAGAGTGACGTTTCGTTTCGGCGCGAGCATGTTTGCATCTGGACAATCCAGCGCTTCCATAAGCGGGTCGGGCACGCTGCGGACGACAAAACGATAGATGCTGCGGCGACAAGCCGCCGGGCTGTCCGCGTCAAACCGCGTGTAGTCGTAAGTCGGCGAGTGGTCGTCCTTGAAGAAAAACTGCCGAACGGAAGGCCCACCCGCCGTGAGATCAAGCTTGCCGCTCAGCAACAGGAGCGTGTCGCGAAACGATTCGGCGTCGAGGCGCTGTCGGTTCATGCGCCAGAGGAAACGATTGTCGCCGTCAATCCGCGCAAACACTGGATCGTTTTGGGATGATTGGCGGTAGGTCGCGCTGGTGACCATGAGCCGGTGCAATTTTTTCAGGGACTCCCCATTGTCGAGAAACCAGCCGGCGAGCCAGTCCAGCAGTTCCGGGTGAGAGGGCAGGGATCCCATGTGGCCAAAGTCGTTCGGCGTGTCCACGATCCCACGACCGAAATGGTATTGCCAGACGCGATTGACGATGGAACGACGCGCCAGCAGGTTTCGTCGGTCCGTAATCCATTTCGCCAAAGCCGCGCGCCGACTGCCCTCGTCGTTCGGGTCGCCAATCTCCAATTTGCCGCTCAAGCCAGGGACGCAATTCAGAGCGCCGGGAGACACCACTGGACCAGGGCTTTTAACGTCGCCGCGTTTGAGCAGGTGAATGGGTCGGGGCGCGCGCGGCGCAACAAAACTTCCGTTGGTAGCAAAATCAGTTGCGGCAGCGTAAACGATCTGTGGTTTCGGCAGAGCTTCGATTCCTTTGCTCTTTTCGGACATCAACCGTTTTCTGCGGGCGGCAACTTTCGGATCGCTATCGAACGGTCGGTCGGCCCGGTCCACGCCGGCGAAGACCGCTTGCAGACTGTAGTATTCCTCCTGCGAAATCGGATCAAATTTGTGGTCGTGGCAGCGCGCGCAATGGACGGTAAGACTCAGGAATGTGGACATCGTGTTCATGACCATGTCGTCACGGTCGTTATAGCGGGCAATGAGACCGTCGGTTTTGGTTTCGGGCAATTCAACGTGTCCGACATAATCCCAGGGACCGGCGGCAATGAAACCAAGGGCGACGACACCATCCGCCGTGCCGGGAAACAGCGCGTCGCCGGCGATTTGTTCCTGCGCGAAGCGTGAATAGGGCGTGTCACTGTTGAAGGAACGGATGACGTAATCGCGATACGGCCAGGCGTTGGGCCGCGGTTTGTCTTTGTCGTAGCCGTGTGAGTCGCCGTAGTGAACCACGTCGAGCCAATGTCGCGCCCAGCGTTCGCCGTAACGCGGTGAGCCGAGCAGACGGTCCACCAGCTTTTCGTAAGCGTCCGGCCTGGTGTCCGAAGCGAATTGCCTGACCTCTTCCGGTCCGGGCGGCAAACCAGTGAGATCGAAGCTCAACCGCCGGATCAGCGCCACACGGCCGGCCTCCCGGGAGGGAGCCAGCTTCAACGCTTCCAGCTTGCTTAGC
Organism: Verrucomicrobiota bacterium; assembly: GCA_003218515.1. GTDB lineage: Bacteria > Verrucomicrobiota > Verrucomicrobiia > Limisphaerales > AV2 > AV2. Next base: position 12,600 of record QHNT01000386.1, read on the forward strand.
ACGAAATTGTCGATGGGATTCCGGGCCCAGCTCTGTTTCTTTATCGCCGGAATCGAGGGGCGAACTGTTGGTTTGAATGCCCAATGATCGGCTTTGGAGTTTTCCGTCTCCGCTGCCGCCGTTCGCTCACCGGGAGGGGAAAGCAGTAGCAGCGCGAAGATCCATCCGCGCAGAACCACCGGCCATGCCCGGCAAAAGTGAGGCGCCGCCGACATAAAACTCAAGGCTTCGACGAGATTTATAGCGCACCTGGCCGAATTGGAACAAGCACTCACTTGGACATCGGCAATCGGACATCGGCAATCTCAAGTCGCAGATCAATTTCGCCGCGCGCCACCAGGACGGCCCGTTCGCGCGCCAATCAGCGGTCTTCATGGTAGCGAGTGCTTCACGTAAGCGATCAAATCAGCCAGCTCCTGGGGAGTCATGCTCTGTTCCAGGCCCTCGGGCATCAACGAAAGACCGGACGCTTTGATCTGCGCGATGTCCTTGCGCAAAATCTTTTCCTCCAACCCGCCACTCTGGGCCAGCGTGAGACTGGTCGAGGTCTCCGCTTTGACCACGCCGGAAAGCGAACGGCCGTCTTTGGTCTCGATCTGGTAATTGATGAAACGCGGTTCGATCGCGGCGTTCGGATCGAGAATGGCCACCAGAAAATCCTGCGGACTCTTTGCTCGAAACGCAGTCAAATCCGGCCCGACGGCGTGGCCTTGACCGCCGAAGGCGTGGCAGGTCGAACAGGCTTTGGCGAACGCCGCCTCGCCGCGGCCCGGATCTCCGGTCAGATTCATCACGCTTTGATATTTGGCCAGCACTTCGGCGCGGCTGCTCGATGGATTACCGGCCAGCAGCGTACTCGCTCGTTTTCGAATGAGTTCGTTGCCGTGCTTGAGCAGGCGCTGTCGATTCACCGGTGGAATTTCCGCCGGCGCGACCACTCGTTTCTCGATCGCGTCGAGCAAACCGCCAATCCACTCGTCCCGCGCGAGCAATGCGCCAAGGATGGCATTGCGCAGTGACGGGGAATCGTGGTTCCAGTCCGCCAGCAGCAGTTCAGGCACTTTCGGATTCCTTGTCCTCGCGAGAGCCTCCAAAGCTGCGGTCTGCAATCGCCCGGGCGTTTCCGGCGCGAGAAGCTTCCTCAGCAAGTCCAGGTCCGCGTTGGATTGGCCGTGATTCCGGCCCAGGAGCGCGATGGCTGCAGCGCGAGTAGCCTCGTCAACCGACTCGTTTTGTGCGACGGCCACCGCATCAGCGAGAGCTTGTTTGATGCGCGCGACGGCTGCGCGCGCCTCGGCGCTTGAAGACGAGGAGAGTGAATTCACGTTTCGTCCGGCTCGCCTCAACGAATCCAGCAAACTGCCCAACGCCGTCAGTTGCCAGGGTTCAACCGGCCTGCCTTCCGGCGGCGCGATGAGCGGCAGCATTTCATCCAACGCCTGCTCGCGTTCCGATCCGGCCGCTGTGGCGATCAAATGGTCGATCACTTCCCGGCGCGCGGCCGAATCCGGCGCTGACGGGACACGCGTCAGAATGTATTTTAGAATCTCCGCGGGAAAACGAGCCGACGAACTGGCCACTGCTGCCCGCATCCATTTGTCTTCCAGATTGGCCAGCAACAGTTCTCCGAGGGGTTGAGCCACGATTGGATTTTGACATTCGCCCAAACTAAGAGCGAGTTGATAACGGACTCCCCGATCAGGATCACTCGCCATCCCACACAAACGATCCATGAGTTGGAAGCCGGACGGCGCACGGAGCGCCGCTTCACACAAGCGGATGGCATGGCGGCGGACGGCCGGGTCCGCATCGATCAACCCGCCCAGAGCATAGTTGTCCGGCAATTTTTTCAGCGCGCCAAGAATGCAAAGCGCCTGAAGACGCGCCGCGGCATTGAAATTCTGGCTGAAACGAAGTTCATCGGGCTGTACCTGAGCCGGGAGTGTGGCGCTGCCGGCGATTCGTTCCAACGTCTCCACTGCTTCCGGATCGTTTCGCCGCACGAGTTCGAGATGAATCAGATCGCGAACCGTCCCGTTATGCGTTTTCAACTCGTAAGCCAGCGCTGTCGTCGAAAGCTTCGTTAGATCGGGGATTGGCCGAAGCTTTTTGCCGCTCGGATAAACGCGATAAATTCTCCCTTTGTCATCGCCGGCGCGAACATCAAGTTTCGCCAGGCGTTCCGGTGGAATCCAGCGCGGATGTTCGACGACGAAGCGGTACATATCCACGATCCACAACGCGCCGTCCGGTCCCGTGCGCGCCTGCACGGGGCGAAACCAATTGTCCTTCGACGAAAGAAACTCGTTCTGCTCTTCGTCCGGAGCGCGATAGGCTTTGAAGGTGACGCCGTCTGATCTGAGCACGAGGCGATGCACGAGATTGTGCACCGGCTCACAAACGAACGCGTTGCCATAGTAATTTGTTCCCAGCAGATCGTCCCGGTAGATGCAAAGGCCGCAAGCGGACGTGGTGCGGCCAGCGGCACCGGGGTCGTTGAATCGTTCAAGTATGCGGCTGGTGGGAAAGAGTTGGTTCGGATCGGAATCAGCCGGCACAAACACCCGCGGTTCGGGCGGCGGGACGTGAGGATTGCGTCGCACGTAATGATCGGGCAGGGGATAGTGCCAGAGCAACGTGCTGTTGTCGCAGCCGAACCAGTTCCCCCAATCGTCGCGGACACGGCCCTGCTGCGTCAGGCCCGCCGCCGGTTCGAATTCGCCCGTGTCGGGATGCATCCGAAAGTCACGGCCACTGATGTCGATTGGGGGCGCCTTGCCTGACTCCGGTCTTGATTTTTCGCTCCTCAGACTCTGGTCGGGCAGTATG
>QHNT01000387.1 GCA_003218515.1 Verrucomicrobiota bacterium
CCGACACGACATCTTCCACCTGTCCGATCCGTCCGAGGGGAATCTGCGTTAGAAACTGCTGGGTCACTGCTTCCGGCATGCTGCGGGTCATTTCGGTGTCGATGAATCCGGGCGCGACGGCGTTGACCGTGATCTGCTGTCTGGCCAGTTCGCGGGCCGCGACCTTGGTCAGCGCGATAAGGCCCGCCTTGCTGGAAGCGTAGTTGGCCTGCCCAAATAAACCCAGTTGGCCGCTCACCGAGGAGAGGTTCACGATCCGTCCCCCGGAGCGCAGGATGGGAATAGCATGTTGGATGCAGTTGAGGGCCCCGGTGAGGTTCACGCGCAGGACACTTTCCCATTCTTTGGGCGTCATCTTCCGGATGGTGCGGTCCTGGAGGATGCCGGCGTTATTAATCAGAACATCAAGCCCGCCAAAATCCGTTTTGATCTGCTCCATCATGGCGCGGACCTGCTCCGCGTCTCCCACATCACATGGAACGACTCGCGCGCCGGTCAGAGCCGACGCCACGCGCTCCGCAGCCGCCTGGTTCCTTCCCTCGGCATCCTTGAGGTAATTCACCGCGCACCGCACACCGAGCCGGCCCAAAGCCGTGACGATCCCCGCTCCGATCCCACCCGAGCTGCCTGTGACCAACGCTGCCTTGCCGGAAAAATCGACTGCATCATTCACCGCCTCTATAATACCATCCTTTAATCTGTTCCCGAATCTGCTCTTGGATCGGATCCAAATCCGCCAGCTTGAGAGGTTCTGATTGCCGCAATTTCAGCCTGTAATCCGGCTATAATCGACTGAAGATCAGTTATCTGCTGCGTATGGGATTCCTTGAGCGCCTCCATTTCCTGCGCCAGAGCGTCTTGCGTTTCTCTCAGCTTGAGTTGCAACTCCGCATTCTCCGTTACGATACGAACCAGCTCTTGCTGCCTCTCAAGCACTCTTTGTTCCGCGGAAAAGTAACCCGTTTGAATCGCTTGATAGTTCGACTGCACCTGGTGCACCAGTGCCGCGGTCTTTCCATCCTTGATTCGCTCGGCCAATTCAGTGAGCAACTTGGAAATCGCAAGAAAAGCATCTACCGGCGTCATACATTTTCAAAATCGCCAGACCATAGTGTTATGCAGCATAACCGGCTCGGCCATGTCTGCGCTTCTTTCTCTGAACAGTCCTCGGAATGGTGGAGCCGAGGGGATTCGAACCCCTGACCCCCACAATGCCATTGTGGTGCTCTACCAACTGAGCTACGACCCCAACCAAAGTGCGTGCAATCTAGTAAGCCGGTCCGCGTTGTCAAAACATTTTGCCGGACGCTAACCGCGCGCGCCGCTCATTTTATTCCAACCCTAGAATCCTCAGGAATCTGAACCGCGTCGCAATCACGCTTCAGCTCCACTGAAATCACATTGCGCATGGGGGCAGTCTAGTCGAAAACGCTCATCGGGAAAGCAGGAAAAAGTTTTCACGCTTGAGGCATTTTAACCTAAATTTGCCCATGCAAAATCCGGTTTGGCAAAACGCAATCCGCTCAAGCGCCGACCCGCGCCGCGCCAAACACGTCTTCGAGCAGCTTAAAGCCACGGAGGCCGCGTCCGCTTTAAGAAAAGCTTCTCCGGAACAGGCGCGGATTCTCGCCGCGCTGTTTAGCGGTTCGCAGGCGCTCAACGAACTGCTGCTCAAACATCCGGCTTGGCTCACTCAGGCGCTGGACGCCGAATTGCTCCGGCACCCCCGGCAGGAACAGGGTTTGCGCCGCGAAGTGGACGCGTGGCTGAAGCCGTTGATCGAAGCGCGCGATTTCACGACCGCCTCCGTGCAACTGCGCCTCTTTAAGCAGCGTGAAATGCTCCGCATCGCCGCGCGCGACCTCGCCCGTCTCGGCAACGTCACAGAAATCACACGCGAAATCTCCGGCGTAGCCGACGTCTGCCTGGAAGCCATGTATCGAATCTGCCGGAAACAGTTCACCGAGCGGTTCGGCCAGCCGTATCACCTCGACGCCAGCGAACGCTGGCAGCAGACGGAGTTTTGCATTTTCGGGATGGGCAAACTCGGCGGACAGGAACTCAATTACAGTTCCGATGTCGATTTGATTTTCGTTTACGCGGACGAAGGCCACGTTTTCAAGGAGCCGCCCGGAAAGACGGCACAGATCGGCAAAGGACTGACGAACCACCAGTTTTTCAAGCGGCTCATCGAGGCGTTCGTCGCTGAAGTCAAGCGCCTGACGCCGGAGGGAACACTTTACCGGATCGACTTGCGCTTGCGGCCCGAGGGGGACGCCGGCCCGCTGGCGCGTTCGCTCGGCAGTTACGAGAATTATTACGCGCAATGGGGCCAGACCTGGGAGCGGATGATGCTCATCAAGGCCAGGCGTGTCGCCGGCGACGAGTCGCTGGCCTCTGAATTCTTCGAGATGCTCCAGCCGTTCCGCTATCCGCGGTCGCTTGGCGAATGGATTTTGCGCGAAGTCGCCGAGACGAAACTGCGCATTGAAAACGAAGTGGTGAAGGCGGGCGAAATCGATCGCAACGTCAAGCTGGGACGCGGCGGAATTCGCGAAATCGAATTCATCGTCCAGGCACTGCAACTGCTGAAGGCGGGGCGGATTCCCTTCCTGCAAAATGCCCAGACGTTGCCGGCGCTGGAAAAAATGGTGCAGTACCATTTGCTGCCCGAAGCCGACGCCAGGAAACTCGCGGATGCCTACTGCTTCCTGCGCGACGTGGAGCATCGGTTGCAAATGGAAAACAATTTGCAGACCCACACAATTCCAGCGGAACGCGAGGCGCGCGAACGGCTCGCCGCGCTGATGGGCTTTGACTCACTGCGCGCGTTTGAGCGCGCGTTGCGAGCGCACACTCAACACGTTCGCGAGACGTTCGACGCGCTGCTCAAAATCCAACAGCCGGAGTCAACCCGTCCGCTGCCTCGCGAATTTGCCGGAAGTGAAACCGAATGGAGGAAGATTCTCATGGACCATTCGTTCCAGGACGTGGACAAGTCGTTCCGCCTGCTCGAAACGTTCGCGCTCGGCCCCGGCTACATTCACGTTTCGCCGCGCACCGTGGATTTGGCGATGGAATTGTTGCCGAAATTTTTTGCGCTTTGCCCGAAGAAGGATTCCCGAGGCAGGATCACGATGCCGAAGAACGCGTTGTCCGACCCGGACCGCGTCCTGACGCGTCTGGACAGTTTCGTCACTGCCTATGGCACGCGCGCGATGCTGTATGAAACGTGGACCAGCAATTCATCGCTGTTCGAATTGCTGCTGTGGCTGTTCGACCGCTCGGAGTTCCTCGCGGAAACCGCCATTCGCACGCCGGACCTGGTGGACGAACTGGAGCTGAGCGGCCGGCTGCGTCGGCGCAAAACGGCTGAACAAATTCTGCAGGATTTGCGCCACGGCCGCAACGACGAAGACCAGCGCCTCTGGCTGCGGCGTTACCACCAGGCCGAGTTGACGCGCATCGGCTTGCGCGACATTCTCGGTCTGGCGGACTTCGAGCAGAACCTCGCTGAACTTTCCGCCCTTGCCGATGCGTGCCTGCGCTACGGGCTCGAAGTCGTGTTGCGCAAAAACAAGTTCAAAACCGCGCCGCTCGTTATCCTCGGCCTGGGCAAGCTGGGCGGCGCGGAATTGAATTACGGCTCCGACCTCGACATCATGTTCGTCGCCGGTTCCAGGACCAGAAATCTGCCGACGTTGCAGCGTCTCGCGGTGGAAGTCATGGATTTGCTGTCCAGTCCGACTGAACTTGGCGTTGCGTTCGTCACCGACGCGCGCCTGCGTCCCGACGGCGAGAAAGGATTGCTCGTCAACACGCTTGAGACTTGTGAAGATTACTATCGCCGCCGCGCCATGCTCTGGGAGATTCAATCTCTCACCCGCGTCCGCGCCATCGCCGGCGACATGAAAACGGGGGAACAATTTCAACGATTGGCAGCAACCCTCGCGAATTTCAGGCCGGAAAATGCAGCCGCTGGCTTCCGCGTGCGCGTCACCCCGGCGACACCCGCGCCTCCACGCGCCGGGCGCCACCTGAAGGCTGCGACTAAAGAATCAAGGGGTGGTCTGGCGGCGTATCGGCACGATTGGAAGACAGAAATCGCCAAAATGCGCGCGCGCATCGAAAAGGAACGCACGCCGCCTGGCAAAAACCACCTGGCCATCAAGACCGGGACCGGAGGCTTAATGGATGCCGAATTCATCGCCCAGACGTTCTGCCTGGCCAACGGTTGGCAGGAGCCGAACACACTTCGCGCGCTGCAGCTTGCCGGCGAAAGAAATGCTTTGCCACCGGCTGATGCCAGTTCGTTGATTGACAACTACCGCGACTTGCTGCGCATCGAATGCGTCCTGCGCCGGTGGAGTTTTGAAGGCGAAGCGGTATTGCCCGACGATCCGGCTCCGCTCTATCGCGTCGCCGTGCGTTGTGGTTACGCTGACGCGGACAGTTTCCTGAAAGCCGTGGGAGCGCATCGAGCCGCGATTCGGAGCGTTTACAACAAGGTTTGATAGTGTGACCTGCGCCGGAGGCGGGCGCGAGGACCGGCGCGCGTTCTCAGGCGATCAATTCCCTGACCACATTGCCGTGCACGTCGGTAAGACGGAAGTCGCGGCCGGCATGCCGGAAGGTGAGCTTCTCGTGGTCAAAACCGAGCAATGCCAGAATGGTGGCGTGGAGGTCGTGAACATGTACTTTGTCCTCGACGGCCTGGAAACCAAATTCGTCGGTCGCGCCGTGGACACAGCCGCCGCGCACGCCGCCGCCCGCCAGCCACATCGTGAAGCCGTAGTGGTTGTGGTCGCGTCCGTTGATTTTGCCGGCGTTTGAGCCGGGCGTCGGCAGCTCCACGGTAGGCGTGCGGCCAAATTCCCCGCCCCAGATGACCAGCGTTTCCTCCAACAAGCCGCGCTGCTTCAAGTCTTTCAACAACGCGGCGATGGCCTGATCGGATTCCTTCGCCAGCCGGCGATGGTTGACTTCCAAATCGTCGTGATTGTCCCAGGGTTGGCCCGCGCCGTGCCACACTTGAACGAAGCGCACGCCTTTTTCAATCAAGCGCCGCGCGATGAGCAACTGCCGGGCCTGCGTCCCGTCCCCGTACAACTTGCGAATATGTTCCGGCTCGCGGCTGATGTCGAACGCGTCCGTGGCGTCCATCTGCATCCGGTAAGCCAATTCAAACGACTGAATGCGCGCCTCCAATTGCGCGTCCTGCTGGCGCTTCTTCAGATGCCGCTCGTTGAGTTCCTGCAGCAGACCAAGCTGATCCCGTTGTTCCCGCGGCGACGTGCAGTTGTTTCGGATGTGCTCGATGAGCTTTTCAATCCGGGTGTGCTGCGTGTCGATGTAGGTGCCCTGAAAAATCCCCGGCAGAAAACCGGACTGCCAGTTCTGTGACTCCTGGATCGGATAGCCGCCGGGGCACATCACGATGAAGCCGGGCAGATTTTGGTTCTCCGTGCCCAAACCATAGTTGATCCACGAACCCATGCTCGGCCGGATCAGCCGCGCCTCGCCGCAATTCATCAGCAGCAACGACGGCTCATGGTTCGGCACGTCGGCGTGCATCGAACGAATAACCGCGATGTCGTCCACGCACTCGCCGACTCGCTCAAAAATTTCGCTGACTTCGATGCCGCTTTGGCCGTATTTCCTGAATTGATAAGGCGAAGGAAACGCCGCGCCGGTTTTGCGCTCCGTCTTTAAATTTTCCATCGGCAACGGTTTGCCGGCGTATTTTTTCAGGGCGGGTTTCGGATCGAAGGTGTCCACGTGCGACGGCCCGCCGTTGGCGAAGATATGGATGACATGCCTGGCTCTGGCCGGGAACTGCGCCGGTTTGGGCATGAGCGGAGAAACAGCCTCCTCCGCCCGCGCCGAAGCGGCCAGCGCCTCGACTCCACCGAAGAAAGTCGCCAAGCTAAGCGCGCCCATGCCCATACCGCATCGGCAAAGAAACTCGCGCCGGGTCAGAAAAGTATCTTCGAGACGTGGCGGGTGATGTTGCATCTATTATTTTACGCGAGTCTGAGGTCCGCGACTCTGCTATAGACCGCTAAATCATTCGACAAATTCAAAACATTAGTCACGGCACCGCTGGCAAACATAGGCCAAAACGACACGCTCGGGCAAACAACAAATTCGTGGGCCAATTGCCACCAACTCCGCCGTAGCGCCTTGTATTGCCGAGGCTCTTCCTGGCGCCGCCGCTCCTCCACTTGCCGTTGGAATACCCCGTCTCGCTTTGGAGTCTTTCGGTATCCCCATCTCCCGTTCCCCGCGATTCAATCGAGGTGAGTCGGTTGTTTCCCCGCCTGGGTTCTTTAACGCAGTTGCCCTTGACCAGGGGTTTGTGTATTTTGCGGCCACTTTGAAAATGATGAGTGCGAAGGAAAATTTGTCGAAAGAAACCAACCGGAGTGACGCGCCGCCGCCCGGCGAAGCGGAACAGCCGGCTGAAGCCACCCCCGCGGAGAGGCCGGAAACCGAGCAGGCCATGAAGGAGACGACCGCCCGCGCCGAAGTCCT
>QHNT01000388.1 GCA_003218515.1 Verrucomicrobiota bacterium
CATGAACAGTATGCGACATTGAGCGAAAGAGCGAGAACGTTGTATGAAAGGATCGAATCTGATTGCCCGACAGGTTAGCCGCCTGCGCTACCAGCGCAACTGGACCCAGGACGAACTGGCCGACCTCTTGCAAAGGACCGGCTGGCATATCAGCCGTAGCGGTGTTTCCAAAATCGAAGGCGGCTCCATTTGTGTGCCGGATTTTCGCCTAATCTGGCTGGCTTCCGTGTTCAAGGTCCAAGTGTCCGACCTGCTGCCCGAGATCGACTGGAGAGCGCCAGTCGTCGATGCGCTTGGGAAATACATTAACCCGCAGAAGCTGGCGCCTCCAGCCAAGCTGCTCCTTCCGGTCTCGCTTGATTCCACACAGTTGACTGCCGACAAGAAAATCTCCTGAAAGGAGGACGTATGGAAACCATCCCGAAGCCAGAAGAGCCGCCCGCCAGAATCGAACGGCTGGCTTACTCCATCGCGGAAGCAGCAGCGATGCTTGGCGTGCATTATTTCAGCATTTACCGACTGATTCAGCGTGGAAAGCTCAAGGCGTGCCGGGCGCTACGCGGCAAATTGTTGGTGCCCCGATCCGAACTGCTCAGATTGTTGAAGACCGAGTGAGACTGTTCATTTCGTTTCTCGGTGAATCGCCTTCGGCGCAATATACGGCTCCGCTGCGCCTGTCAACGTCGGTGTCCCCCACACCCTCACACCTCGGTTGACAGTGCTCGCTCCGCCCGTTTCTTGCCTCTAAGAATTCACCGAAGAAAACTGCGATTTTCAGAGAAGGACATGTCAACGAGACATGTGACACCACACAGTCCAAACCAAAACCGGCTCGGACCCGGAGTCGGCAAGTCCGCGTACAAGAGATTGCAATGTTTAATGCTGAAATTAGCCTCAGTTCGCGATGGATGAAGATGAAATCTCAAGATGCTATCGGCTTTTAGGCTTGGAGCCAGGCTCATCTTTGGAGGAGGTTCAAAAGGCTTATCGTGATTTAGTGCAGGTCTGGCATCCGGATCGGTTTACGAGCAACGAGCGTCTGCAATCCAAGGCGCAGGAACAACTGAAGGAGATCAACCTGGCGTACGATTACTTGCTCGCCAAAGCGGCAGCGCAGATCACGCCGGTGGAACTGAGCGAGTCTCGTGAGCCATCACCGGGTCCGGCGCCACCGGAAGACCAAAGCCAAGATTTCAGTGTGGAGCCAGAGGACAGGGGGCGCGGCCGGAACGTGTCATGGAATATCCTATTTTTGTTCGCCGGGCTTGTGCTGATTGTGTGCGGGATTCTTTGGTGGGGCGGTCACCACAAGACAAACACAATTTCGACTACATCGGTGGATGTCAAAGGCACGTCTGTTTCCTCGGAATCCAATGCGCTCGCTGTGGCGCAGCAGCAAACACCCAACATCGGAGAAGGCAGCCTGGCGAGCATTCCGCCGCGTTCCACATCAACGAATCCGGGACCTGTTTCGGGAGACATCCTGGAATCGATGGTTGCGATAAACAATGTGGGCGTGCTTAAGGGACCAGAGGGAGTGACCCTCAGTTCGACGGGGAGCTGGGCTTACATTCAGAGTCCGCAATCCATACGTCCGCCACTGGTTATCAGAACACGAGCCAGGACTGATCTAAAGGACATCAGGCTTTATTACGGCGTCGGCAGGGTAATCTTCAATTGGGAATCCAACCCCGCTGAGTTGAGGGTCCACGACCCATTGACCGCCAGAATCACGCCTGTGCCTGGCCGAGGGTTTCTTACGACGAAAGAATGGCATGATCTGGTGTGGGAAATATCGACGAATGCCATGAAAATCAGTGTTGATGGGGAACTTCGATTCGAAGGCAAAGGCTATTACGGCAGCATTATCGCCTTTCCTGGAATCGGCCCGGTTGCGAGCCCGGTGACAGTAAACACTTTTGCCATTGAGTCCCCACACCCTTTCGAGCCACTGAAACCTCCAGCATCTGGACCACATCGCGTGATCCCCGGGGATATGTTGGGTTCAATGGTGCCGGTGGACAACGTCAAGGTAACGAAAGAGCCCGAGGGAATGACACTGATTCCCAGCGATCAACCCGGCCCATACATCAAGAGCCAGGAAAGTTTTAGTCCGCCGTTTGTCATCCGCACCAGGGCAAAAACGGACTCGAGAGAAATCCGCGTCTATTGCGGTCCCGGGTCCGTGATCTTGAGTTGGGCGGACAATCCATCAGAACTCAGAGTACGCGATCCATTGACCGTACGGGATACAGGAGTTCCTGGAAGGGGTCTGATTCTTCCGAATGTATGGCACGACATCGTCTGGGCAGTCACGGACACCGGCATGAAGGTATCCGTTGATGGCCAGGTTCGGTATCAGAACCGAAAGGATTATCGCGGGTTGAATGCGTGGGTGGGAATCGGTCCCGCTTGGAGCAAGGTTACAGTGGATTATTTCTCGGTAAACAAACAGTGAGCAAAAGCGGAGGCCGTGGGATGCAGGTTTGAATCCGCGATTCGACGGTTTTGAGAGGGGAAGCAGAGGATTACTTGCGGGGGAATTTTCCTTTGTATCCCTAATTGTATACCCGAACGCATTTTCAAAGCAAAAAGCCGTTTGCCGTTGCAAAAGGCAAAAGTGCATAAACCCTTGTAAACATTGAGCGGGCCAGTGATCGCTGAACGCAGCACAACGTAGCGAAAACGGTGTTTTTTGATTTTCAGTCCTCTGCTCTACCGACTGAGCTACCCAGCCAAAGCATTGTAAATACAGCATGATATCGCTGTATTGCAGGTCGATATTTTCTTATCCCACCGTTGTATCCCGTAGGTTGGATTTGATGAAAGCAACCAACGAAGCTACAACGGCGCGAGCAAAAACAAGGCGAGACCCGCACTTGTCCAAAGACGGCAAGTGGTGTTCATTCCCAAAAGTCCCGAATCTGCTGCTATACGTCATTGCCGGAACATACTACGCGCGCTGCAAAGTCAGTGGCAAGCCAGTTCGCGCAAGTTTGGAAACGGACGTGTTCTCGGTGGCCAAACTGAGACTGCCGGACAAGCTCAAAGAATTGCGGAAGCCCAAGGCGGAAGTCGGCACATTCGCCGATGGGCGCCTGCAATTTGAGCGCCAGACCAAGTGCGATCACACCCTGGCCGAATTGTCCAAAGCCTATCGGCTCCGTTGCGTGAAAAGTTTGTTGCGCTCGTGGCCCGAACTGGACGCGAAGAAAGTGGATAGCGTCGCGGAGGCAGACTGCCGACAATGGGCGCAACGATACGCTGAAAAGTATGCTCCGCAGTTTTTTAACAATACCTTGAATGTGTTCCGGCAGATACTTGCTCTGGCCGGTCTTGGCCGCGACGCGAATCCGGCCTTCAAAATCAAACGTCTTGGAGTGCGCCCAAAAACGCTGGAGCTTCCAACCACCGAGCAGTTTGAACAGTTGCTGACGGTGATCGAAACCTCCGGCGCGGCTCAGGCGAAAGACTGCGCTGACTTGGTGAGGTTTTTGAGCTTCACCGGGTGCCGAGTCGCCGAGATGAAACAAGCCCGCTGGCAGGACGTGAATTGGCAACGCAATGAAATCACCATTCAGTGCGTAAAGCGGCGTGCTACTGGCAACGCCCCACTGACGAGAATTATCCCGCTGATTCCGGCCTTACGTCAGTTGCTCGAAGGGCTGAAACAGAAGCATCAACCAAAGCCGGCCGAACGAATTTGCCGGGTGTCAGAATGCCAGGGCGCTCTGACCAGGGCGTGCCGGCTTGTCGGTTGTGCTCGGCTGACGCACCACTCTTTGCGACACCTTTTTGCGACTCGCTGCGTTGAGAGTGGGATTGATATTCCAACCGTCGCGCGTTGGCTGGGGCATAGTGACGGCGGAATGTTGGCGTTGAAAATATATGGGCATCTGCGCCGCGAACATTCGCAAAGCATGGCTGCGAAGGTGACGTTCTCGAAACCGACCGCGTAAAACATCGTTCCCCGCGAACATCGAGGCGCGATAAGGACGGCGATGCGGCAGCATCGCGGCGCCGCTTGGCACGGCGGCTGCCGACCAGATCCGCGTCGCCAGACAGCCCCGCGCGACAACAACCAGCAGTTCCTCGAAGCATAAAAAGAACGTCTGCTCATCCCTCCGGCGATTGGCACGCTGTCACTCTCGCAGGTCGCTCACTGATGGGAATGAAGTTGTGATTCCAGGTTATGGGGCTATTATCCAATAGCATGGAATTTTTTCCAAATAAAGAATAGTAGGTGTTAGCGTATGCGCCAGTATTTCCCTCTTCTACTTTGTGGAGCATCGCTGCTCGCAGGCTGCGACGGTAGCAGCCCGCCTGTTCATTTTTCCGTTCCAGACGGCTTTCACGGCGTGTTCAAGATTTCCGTTGACCGGCATGGCCTTCAGCCGATTCAGAGCAACGACGTGTGCTGGTTGTCGTGCCCACGAATGCGCACTTAGTAATTAGGGACGACAGGTTGTTCCGAAGGTGGCATTCAGAGACAGCGAGCTATTACAGCGGCAAACCGCTCGCGGACGGTCTCACATCCTCCAACGACATCGCGCTGCGGAGTCTTTTCACTGATAGTGAGCGCAATTCTTGGTGGTTGGTCGGAACGAAGCGAGAGCAGGATATTGCCAATTTCCATTCGAGTGCCGAGTTGCCCTTGGGACGACCATTGACCGACGATGACGTGCCAGATTATGCGAAGAAGCGTTGAATCGGCGAACAAGACGCTGGACCGGATGACGAGGAGCGCGGTCAGCCGTCCGTTCCAACGCGACCGCCCTCGGCGCTCCTCGTCATGGGTCAGCTTTGCGTTCGGCATCAGCATGCGCTCACTATTCTATCTGATCTGCGCGGGATTCATGGCATTGATGATTGGTTGTCTGCGTCCGCGCTACGTAGCGAGCTCTGATTCTTGTATCAATCAGTTGAGACAGATTGACGGCGCGAAGCAGCAGTGGATGATTGACCAGCACAAGACAACGAATGATGTGCCGACGTGGAACGATATTCGTCCCTATTTGTCGCGAGATGGGAAGATACCAGTTTGCCCACGGGGTGGCAGGTACACAATAGGACGGCTTGATGAGCTGCCTACGTGCAGCTATCGAGCGCACACATTACAATGACGCCGAACATGCGCTGCGGCGCCCCGGCTGGTGCGCCCTGGTTGCACTCGTGGCCCCTCGTCGGCCGGGGCGCTGGGTCGTTCGGCTAATTGGCACCACGCGCTCTTGTGGGATCAGCACACTACATCGTTCTGGAGCGGAAGATCGAAGGTTTGGACACCACGATGGACGGCAAGAGTCTGTCGCGGCATATCGAGTCTCTTGACGTGGCGGCACGCGAGCTTGGCGTCCGTCCGCTCTCGGAGTTCTTCAGTATTGCCCCAGAGCAGGCGGCTGAGTTCATGGAGGGCGAGGGCGTTGACACGGGTGACATCGAATTGCCGCCAGTTCAGCAGTTCTCTGCCCAGGAGGGCTTGACCACCGTCAGAGCCTTGTTGTCGCACACTCAAGCACACGCGGACCACGTTGCTGACGACTTGCGTGAGTGTGAGCGCATATTGACTGTAGCAGCGCAGCATGGCGTCAGTTGGCATTTCGAGATAGACATTTGAGTATGAACATCTGGCCGAAGGGGCTGGCGCGGGGTCGCTGATGCGGAGCGTTCGGCGGATTACCTATGATGCCAGCCAGAGTCAACGGCAAGATCACAGCGACACGAGTCAGACTCATTGACGACGCGGGAGGTGAGCTTGGAGTATTGACACTTGAACGCGCACTCGACCTGGCGCTGAGTCGCGGTGAGGATCTGGTCGAGGTCGGGCCAGATGATACGCCTCCGCTCTTCCAGTTGATCGACTATGGGAAGTATCGCTGGCGGCTCCAACAGGCACGTGAAGACCGAAAGCATGACTGAAACGCCGAACCAGAGAGTGGCCCCTTAGCCCTATGTTCTGCGAAGCATGTCACCAACAGGAGGCCACGGTTCACCTCACGACCACATTCCATGCCGAAGGGCTCGCCCCGGAAGCGGGGACGCAACGGGAGCAGCATTTTTGTCAGCAATGCGCCGATAGCTATTTTTCCTGCACTCCCGGCATGAACTCGGCACGCGACCTAATATGTCTGTCCGATTCGTACCGCTCGAAGCTTTACGACTTGCTGGAGGCAGCTCATCCTGAGGCGTTCGATAACACAGACGCTGAGGCCTGCCGACGAGGAAGTGAGTTGATGCGGGACTTCCTTCGGGAACATCTGAGGAAGGACAAGATCGAAGTCAACGAAGATGCCTTCGGCATGTTGTGCTCGGACTTCTTCTGCTCGCACCATTTTTACAGTCGTGTGGATGATTACAGAAGAAAGAACGGCTAATCGGGTAGCCGGGAGGATTAACCTCCCGGCCCACACCACCGGACATGCGGGTCCGCGTACGGCGGTTCCTGGCAGTCCTTGCGGATTGAGCAGCACTTTTTCTCTGCCACGGTGATCGCTGCCCGGCAGCTCAGCCAATCGGCTTCATCGCTCCGGGACAAGACCACCGATGGTCGTGTCTGCCTTCCAAGGTCAGCGCTTCCCGAACGTTAGAGCGGCGACGGTCGATCACTTGCTGGGAATGAAGTTGCGATTCCAGGTTAGAGGGCTATTATCCAATAGCATGGAATTTTTTCCATTTAAAGAATAGGTTGCCGCTTTGACCATGCGGGCACGCGGTGCAATCTTGGCAAAGTGAACGCCGATTACATGAAGCGCGATTACCTTCTGCCGCAAGGCTGCAAGGACCTGATTGATGTTATTACGCCGAAGGTGACCCTCACGGATCGGGGACTGATGATCACTGCTCAGCTTCCGGAAGTCCGCAGCGAGGATATCGACGTCACATGCGATGCAAGGCAGGTACGGATATCACGCAAGCAGTCCAGCAGCCACGCCGCGTTTGAGAGCGCTACCGACGTGCCTCCGTGTTACGCCATATCGCTAGCTCGGGCTGAGTATTTTAGCGGGCAGTTGCGGATCGTAATCCCGAGATATTAGAAATGCACAGAATACGATCGGCTAACAAACCGGCTGCACCGAACCCCGAGATTGCGTCTCGGTAGCATGCCAGGCATTACTGGCGCGTGGTCGGTGAGCCCGAACGTTAGGCGGCATACGCCACATCCATGATGAGCAGCACTCCAAAGATGATTCCTGCAAAATCCGCCAGCGTTGTACAGGCGTGGGTTGCTGGATGCCAAGAGCAGTTCCTCCCATCCTCCATGCGCGCGAGATTTGACGAGCAAGCCCGCATCTTTGCAGCGCGACCGCCACAATTCTGGGACGAGAGATTCGACGCCAGATATGATGACCTTCAACGAAAGTTGACTGAGCTACTTGCATGGATGCGCGAGCAAGATACTGAGTTATTTTTCGGAGCGTTCGATGATGAGTTGTTTTTCCTTTACGTCCTGAAGTTTCAATCATTTTGGTTGTGCTTTTGTAAGCTTGCCCCATCTGATCCAGTACCTGCGGACTTGGAGAGGTTTTGGAGAGATGGACTATTGATTCAACATGATGAGCATTGGTTCGAGTGGACGAGAGCTGCGGTTTGGGTTCGGGATTCCCTGCCGAGTCCCCCGCCGATTTGGAAGATTGTATGCCCGCTGGGTATTTAAGCTTTATGCCGTCTAACCCCGTCGCTGGAGCCAACCGGGCATCGCTTTCAGGTTTATTGTTCATGGTTTTTTCTCCGGTGGCTCAGCTCGTTGGACCATTTAGCGTATGAAACGCCTCGCTCATTGTTTTCTGGCTATTATGGCGCTGCATAGTTTCTGCCGCGCCGATGTCACGAAGCTTCCTGCCGATGACCAGAAGGTGTTGCGTGAAGTATCGCGCTTTCATGCGATTCATGGCGCGACGAACCTGCCACCGGGAGTTTTGGCGCTTTGTGCTGATAGCCGTGGCAGGCTCGCGGAGCCAGGACAGAAGTGGCAGGTCACGGATTCCATCACGGATGGAAAGCTTCCCACCAAGCGTTTGGTTTGGGCTGTCACGGATGGCGATTATTATGTCGTGCATTATGAGCGTGGGGGGCGTGGACACAGCTTTCATGTTCTGGTTACCAAGCTGAACGTTGGTAAGAGCAAGTCCAATTTTGTTTGGCGAGGGGTTGGAGGACAGCTCAAAGATTTCCGGGCGTTTCTTGATGCCGTCGCAAGCAACAAGTTGGACGACACATTGGATTATGCCCATTGAACAGGCCAACAACGCGCTGGAGGCAACAACCGCCACGCCGGGCAACCGCATCGTCCAATGC
>QHNT01000389.1 GCA_003218515.1 Verrucomicrobiota bacterium
TGGTGGTGGCGAGTACGATCGCGGCGGGCTGCTGTGGAAGGCGGGCGCCTCGATCGCGCGCGGCGCGGCAACTGGAGGAAGTGAAAAGTTTCGCGGCGGTTGATACCCGGGCGAGCTGGACCTCGACTCTGGCGTCCGTGGTGAAATCGCGTACGGGGCTGGCGCAGCGGGCCGCACCGGGACCGATGGCGCATAGGCGGGCGACTCAAACTTGCGGCCTTCCTCACGATACACCGGCGGAGTTATCACCTGCGGACTTGCCTGCGGCTGGTAAATGGACTGTGGCCGTTCCGCCGGGAAAGTCGGTTCGCGCCGGGATGGTTGCGAGCGAATCTGTGACGGCGCGTTCAGCTGCGGCTGATAGATAGGGGGCCGCCCGCCACCGTTAGGGACGCCAGGTTCAATCGTCCTTGGTGAAATCTCGGCGAGCGGTCGCGGAGCCGCTTCGGTCTGGGGCGGCCTGACAACAGTGGGTGCAGATTGCCCTGTTCCGAAGCTTCTCTGCTCCGAACGCGGGCTTCTGGAAATCGCAGGCGTATTCCGGGAAGGTTGGGCATTCTGTGGCGACGGCGGAGCAACGTTCCCGCGTTGGCTTTGAATTCTCGGCGCGCGATTCTCAGTCGCTGCTTCTATCGGACTGGACGCGGTCAGTGGCGTCCCGCGGCCGACCGACGCCGGAACGGCGGAGGGTGCAACAGGCGTGCCCCTTGTGGCACCCGCGGCTGCCGGTTTGATGCCTTCGTTTCTCGCCAGGGTTTCTGCGCTCCTGCGCAGCTCCTGCTGGTGGCGAATGATCTGAGGCGGAGGCGTCTGGGCTTGCTGCGGCAGCTTCGGACGGAAAACCGCCAACGTGCCGCTGTTTCGATCCAGGTGGTCGGGTTTGATCAGAGTGTTGCCTGTAGGATTTGCGTCGCGCAAGGTCACTTTCCGGATCTCGGTCCGGGTCACGGAAGCGATAGCATTTCTTCCCGGTCCCACATTCACGATCGCGCGGCCGTTCGGCGTGGTCCCGAAGTTGTTGATGATCTTCGTACGATTGAATACGGTCACGATCTGTCCACGGGGCAGGCAATAACGCCACGGCCTGTAGTCGCAAAAGTAGGCGGTCGGGATGAACGTGTAGCAATCCGGCACCAATCCAAAATCAAACCCGACGCCGACCCGCCCGCCGTGGAACCTGAATCCGACGCCGACATCGAAGTAGGCACCCGGCGGCAGGGGCGCCCAGCCGCAATACGTGCCCGAATAACGCCAGGTCACCCAAGCCGGTCCCCAGGTCGTGTCCGGCGCCCAAACCCAGCCACGAAGCGGGCTGCGATACCATCGGCCATAGTGGAAAGGCGCCCAGCCCCAGGAATAATCGGATTGCCAATACCAGCCGCAATCGGTCCAAAGCCAACGGCCACTGTTGGAGTAAGGCCGCCAGCCGGCATCAATGACGGACACAGTCGGCTGCCAGCACCAGCCACAACTGGGAACTTCCACCCAGCTTCCATAGGGTGCCAGAGTTTGATAAAAATAATTGTAGTTCACCTGCTCAGGCGGAGTGATCGCGTAAGCGTTGTCCACGGGAGCAGGGTTTATGTTTGCATCTTGCGTGGTCGCGGCCTGCTGCGCCACCGATTGTTCCGCTGGCGGCGCAAGAGTATTCGTGGCAGACGGCTGCGCGTTGGCAATCGCCGGCGCCGCTGACTGGTCTTGTGCCGACTGGCTGTGCCGCACCATGGCTGCGATCGTCTCGACCGAAAGCCCCAGGTCGTGCAGGTAAAGGATTTCGTCCACGTTCAACTTGTAAGGAGTCGGCGAATTCTCGATGTAGGCCTGCAACACTTCATCGCCCACGCCCGCTTGGGCCAATTGCACAATTTCATCCACGCCGGGCGAAAGCCTGGATGGCGCGGTAACGATTTTGGGGATCGGCTCGGCGGGAGCCGCGGACGGGTTCGCCGTCGCCGGGGTAACGGCGGCGGCGGTTGCATCGAGGTCAATCCCGGATTGGGCGTAACCTGTCTTTTGGGACTCGGCGCCACACCCGAAAAAAAGAATCATTCCACCGGCAACCAGCCCGGGCACCGAAGTTATTATGACGCGGCTTTTCATAGACTGCCTCCAATTCTGAGAAGTTGGCTTTTAATCAACCGTTCAAATGGAAAATTGTTGCCCGCGAAACCGCGCCCACGGCCGCAGAGAGTGACGAATTCGCGTAGGCGTTCGACCGTTTTGTGCGATGCATTTGGGTTCATCTGGTGGTTTGTCTTTTCGGCGGGTCTTTGTCGCTGCGTTCCGTTTAGTCGAGTTAATCTGACTTATTGACTGGATAAGTTGTTTCGCTATTCAACGCTCGGTAACCACGCGCACTTGCAAGCGCTTGCCTCACCTTAAAGCCAAAGCCATGAAAGTCAAAACCACCGCGCCAGCCCGCCAAAAAGCATTGCGAGGCATGTCGAATTTCTTCAAATTAAGACGACTTGGTGGAGAGATGGCTGAGTGGTTTAAAGCGCACGCCTGGAAATTGTAAAAGAGACTTTTTCCGCGTTTGGATGCGTTGGGCTATGCTTGCAAATCCCTGTCGTTATTTGCGATTTCGTCTTTCCGCCTTTGCCGCATTTGGCTGCGCTTGGCCCGAAAAATGGCAAACAGTATCAAATGGCAGTATCAAATCTCTCTGATGAAAAATCGACGCCTTGATTCCGCAGACTTCCCGCGAGCGCATTTCAAATGCCCATTCCGCGGCCTCGCTTCTGCGTTTGGTCGTGACTGATTGTTTGCCGATTGAACCGAGCGGCTGACAATTGATTCGGCCACCCGGCTCATGTCCTGACCAGGATACTTCTCAGCAAGGCGCTCTGTGACCTGAGCGGCCACATCGTCAGTCCAGAGGCGCAGCACACTGCCCTCATTGCGCGTAAAGGCGCGCAGGACAGCTTCCGCGTCATTGCATTGGCTCAACACATCGTAAGAGGAGGTGAGGATGTTCAAACCAAATTGTCACACTTGGCGACCCTATGTGGGCCACGGCAGCCCAACTTCGACCCATTACTACCTGCAACTCACGCCACCGTTGAGCCAAGCCAACAGAGCGACAATGGCAATCGGTTGGTCCTCGTCTGCCATGGCCGCTCGGTTGGGTGAGGGATTAGAGGTCTGGTTCAGCGCCGACCTGCGAGGCGATTACCGGATTGTTGTTTGAACCGATTAGCCGATTCTTCTTCGATATCGAGGTCGTTTTCTTTCCAGGCCTCGAACCCGCCCTCCAATTCCATGACAGGGTATCCTTTGCCAGCGAACTGGACGCAGGCATTGGCGGCGAGGTGGCATTGTTGTGTATAGCAATAGACGACATTGGTCTTGTCTCTGCTCAGTCCGCCCGGGTTATCCCATTGCTCTTTGGGAATATTAATGGCCCCGCAGATGTGACCCTTGGCATAGTCCTCCGCGGCCCGGACGTCCACGACGACGAGATTGTTCTCGCTGTTCTTGATCCACCGGTCAAGTTCCACCGGCCCAGTGGTAAAAGCCAGCTTGTTTTCGAAGTAAGCTTTGGCTTTTTCGGGCGAGTGGAGTCGACTTATGGTCGTTTGCATAGCGGTGTCCTTTCGGTTTGTTTTTGTTTTACCGAACCCTAGAACCCTTTTCGGCAGCTTTTACTGTAAGCTCGTTTTTGGAATTCTCAACTGTGGGGGAACGGGGTGCGATTAATTCCGTCCGTCAACGCCTGCCGACAAACGCATGAGGCCAGGCATATTTGTGACAAT
This sequence comes from Verrucomicrobiota bacterium, assembly GCA_003218515.1. Classification (GTDB taxonomy): domain Bacteria; phylum Verrucomicrobiota; class Verrucomicrobiia; order Limisphaerales; family AV2; genus AV2. The sequence continues at coordinate 3,756 of QHNT01000389.1, forward strand.
TGGGCACTTGCACTGTTCGGGTTGTTTATAATTTAATTTACTGGATTCCCGGTTTTAATGCGGTTCCGTGCTTTGTGTTCGCGGCCTGCTTCGATAGGATGTAGGCACAAAGATCGCAAAGCTGAAGTTGAACAAGGGACTCTGAATCAGCGAACTCGTAGGGTCGGGCGAAGCCAGCAAATACTCTCCTGTTCTGCCAACCCTGGAGCGATTGTGTGTTGCGCTCCGGCACAAGTGCGCCGCGAGTAAAATCGCCATAGCAGTCGTTGATGCGTTCAAAGTCTGAAGCGCTCGGACGAATTCCTGAATTGGATTCACCTACGCGCGGCCAAACTCCAGCGGAGTTTTCAGGCTTTGGGCGCGACCTGAATCAGTTTCAGAAACTCGGCGGCTTTCACAATCTGAATGCCCTGGTAGTTCCCCAGGCCGAGCAAGTGTCGGTCGCCACTGACGAGGAATTGAGCTTGTCCGGCGACGGCACATTCAACGACGGCGTCATCGTCGGGGTCGGCGGGAACCACTTTCAGCGTGCCCGGAATGGCTACACCTTTGGAGAATGCGCGAATTTCGTCGGCTATCTCCGTCGCCTTCTGCGCGTCCAGGCCGCGCTTGAGTTGAAGCTTTTCGGTGAGTTCAACGAGAATCTGCTCGCACGTGACGGAGAGACATTTGCCTTGGCGGGCCGCTTGAACGCACTGGTGGGGATTCCCCAGCCACCCGACAGACGAAAAGAGGATGTTCGTGTCGAAGACAACGCGGGGAGTCCCATTCACGATTGGTGCAGGAGGTCATCCACAAAGGCTTCGCGCTGGGCTTCGGACATGGCATCCCAATCAAAACCGCGTGCCGCCGCGAGCCGGCGCATGTCCTTTTCGCCCTCGCGCGCTGCGGTTTGCCACCACTGGTCGCGCTCGGCTGTAAGGTCCATGAGCACGCGCTGCTTGCCTTGTGGCGGCAGTTGTTTCACCAACTGGACTACCTGCTCATCGGTTAGAGATAGCGTTGCCATGCCGCCAATCTGCCGCAAACTCGCCTCGCGCTCAACTTCCTTTTCGCGTGCGTTCGCTTCGGCTCCCGGCAAACGGCCCCGGTGGTGTCTCCGCTCAGGTCGCCATCGCGAAATCAATTGTGCCTGGGACCCGGCGAACTGATCAGCGACAGACCGGCCGAGGCGGAGGAGAAGGTCCAACAGGCGCTGGCGATGCAAAAGAAGTTGCCGCACGAACAAAGGGGCTTCGCTGATTCATTGTTCTCTAAGCAAAAAGGGTGACGACGCGGCAGAAGCACCGCGTCGGCCGGTCGCGACGACGCGGTCGCCCGCGCGCAACGCGGCCTTGGCAATTCCTGTTCCGAGGCCGCTACCGGCACCCGTAATAAACCAAACTTTGCTCATGCTATTTCTCCCGGTTAATTACTTCACGTATTGTTGTTTGGTGCGCGCTTCGGTTCAGCGTCCGACCAGCTTTTGCAACTGTTCGGGATAACGCGCTCCCTGCACGGCGATTTTCGATGCTGCGCTTTCCAGTTCGCGCAAGTCTTCCGCCGAGAGTTGAACGGAAGCTGCGCCACAGTTCTCTTGTAAGCGATGGAGCTTCGTTGTGCCGGGAATGGGGACAATCCAAGGCTTCTGTGCGAGCAGCCAAGCCAGAGCGACCTGCGCCGGTGTCACCTTCTTCTGTGCGGCGAACTTTCCAATCACATCCACCAGCGCCTGATTCGCCTTGCGGTTTTCCTCGTTGAAGCGCGGGACTTTGTTGCGGAAATCCTCATTGCTGAACTTGGTGTTCTCGTTGATTGCCCCCGTGAGGAAACCCTTGCCTAACGGGCTGAACGGGACGAATCCAATTCCGAGTTCTTCCAGCGTCGGCAAAACTTCCGTTTCCGGCTCGCGCCACCAGAGGGAGTATTCGCTTTGGAGCACGGCCACGGGCAGGACGGTGTGAGCTCGACGAATTGTTTGCGCGCCGGCTTCGGACAGCCCGAAGTGCTTCACCTTGCCTTGCTGAACCAACTCTTTGACTGTGCTGGCCACGTCTTCGATGGGCACGTTCGGGTCAACACGATGCTGGTAAAGCAAATCAATCGTCTCGACTTTGAGCCGTTTGAGCGAAGCCTCAGCCACTCTTTTAATGCGCTCAGGTTGGCTGGTCACACCACCTTGCTGGCCACTGTCACAATCGAATCCGAACTTCGTGGCGATGACGACTTGCCCGCGAAACGGAGCGAGAGCTTCACCGACGAGTTCCTCGTTCGTGAACGGGCCATAGACTTCGGCGGTGTCGAAGAATGTGACGCCGAGTTCGACGGCTTTCCTAATCAGCGAGATCATCTCCTGCTTGTCGGCAGCCGGGCCGTAACCAAAGCTCATGCTCATGCAACCGAGGCCGAGAGCAGAGATTTCCAGATTGCTTTTGCCAAGTTTGCGCTTTTGCATATTTGAATTCTTTCTTTGTGTTGGATGATTAACGGACTTTATCGCGCATGGACAAAGAAGAAGCCTCAAAGTTTTGGCAGCGCGCTAGTCCAGCTTCTTTGCCGAGAGGAACGTCTCTAATGTCTCTAATTCATCCGCAATCTGGGCGTTGTTCAGGTCCGACA
>QHNT01000390.1 GCA_003218515.1 Verrucomicrobiota bacterium
TGTTGAGTCAAGTTGAACGGCGCGCCAGCCTGAAAGCGTTGCGGCGGTCCAGAACAACACGGATAGCGAGTCGATGGTCATCAGCGTCGCGCCAATGGCCAGCAGCGGAGTTGCCGTGGCCGCCAGGATCAGCAACACACCAACGCGCGCGCTGACTTCGCGCGCCAGGAAGCGCAACAGCATCAACGAAAGCGTCGCCGCGATGACCGGCGAAAAGAACCGCACGCCGAATTCGCTGTCGCCCCACATCGTCGTGCCGAGGAATTGCGCGTAAGCGATCAGCGGCGGCTTGCTGTAATACGAGAGCGCGAGGCGTTTTGACCAGAGCCATTGATATGCCTCGTCCTCACTTAGCTCGATCTTCCCGCTGGCGAGATAGCCAAGTCTGGCAAAGAGCAGCAAGGCAATCAGCAGATAACCGAAGCGAAGCCAATGCTGGTCAATTGACGATTGACGATTGACGATTGACGATTCCTGGCCAACGCCGACGGATGCTTCCTTGTGCGAGTCTGGATTTCGGAGCGCCGGCAATCTTTCCCACCAGAGCGGAAACCAGCGCCGGCCCGCCCACCCCCACAGCGCGTCCAGAGACCAGACCAGCGCCGTGGCGTAACCCGCGCCAAGAATCGCGCCGACGATCACATCGCCGGGATAATGCACCCCGTTGTAGATGCGGGAAAAGCCGACCGTCGCCGCCAGCGGCAGCATGAACCTGATACTGCGTCGGTAGTAGATGTAAAACACCATCGCGGCCGAAAACCAGTTCGCGGAATGCGCCGAAGGCATGCTGAAACTGCCGCCGCGACCGACACGCGTGATGGCATCGGGAATATCGTTGAAAGGGCGCAACCGGCCAGCGGTGTGTTTGATGGTGTTGACGATAAGCGGGTCGCCCAGACAAATCACCAGCACAAGCATGATGAGGCAAACGCGACCCCGCATGCCCGCTCTCCAGACCAAAACCGCCGCCACCACAATCAAAAATGGAACGAACAGTGAGTTGCCGCTGAAGAAGGGCATGCAGCGGTCGAAGAGTGGATTGCTCAACGTCTCATTGATGAACCGAAACATGGCGACGTCGAGTGAGTGCAGCCAGGACATCCCCCGCATTCTCAACGTGCGGGGTGGCTATTGCCAAGAAGATTAGCCAGTGGTAACGACTCGACGTAGAATGTGCTTATGAAAAAGGAAAACTACCCGTTTTGGTGCACACGATTCGGTTTGAAGCTGGAAGTCATGATCCCATTCGTTCTCGCGTATGGCGGCGGATCGTCGGGAGCCTTTGATCAAGGCTTCTTTGCAGCGATCCTTTTAGCCGTCCTTAATACTGCGTTCGAGCGCTTGCTATGCTCGACGCAGGAGCGGATGAAACGATTCTTCATGTCGCTCACTTCTGGATTGGTCGTAGTGCTGATTTGCTCAGGTTTACTCATCTGGTGGAAGCTGGGCGGAACGTTGGTCAATCCGATAGCCTACTTCGGAAGCGGCCGAACCTCGCTGGCGATCGGGTCTCTGATTGTTAGTTGGCGACTCGCTCTTCTCATGGCCGACGAATCACTCGGCAGACGTGAAAATCGTCGTAGGGAAACACGAAGCGGAGGAACGTTAGCGAGAGAATGATCACTTTCCAAGCCAGGTTTTATGGCTACGGTGCTAAGTCAGCGGTTCAAAACACGACCAGCGACCGGACCGGGTAGCCCTTGAGCTTCTCACGCCCCTTGAGGAAGCTCAATTCGATGAAAAAGGTGACCTCCAGAATTTTCGCTCCAGCCTTTTGCACAAGTGCGGCTGCGGCCGCGGCAGTTCCCCCTGTGGCCAGCAGGTCGTCCACCAACAACACGCGGCTGCCGGAATTGAAGGCGTCCACGTGAATGGCGATAGTGTTCGAGCCGTATTCGAGGTCATAGCTTTGTTCGTAGGACTGGTAAGGCAGCTTACCCTTCTTGCGCACCGGCACGAAACCCGCGCGTAAGCTGAGCGCAACCGCCGCGGCAAAGATGAACCCGCGGGCGTCAATGCCCACGACAGCATCGACCGATCCCGGCTGGTAGTTCGCCGTCAGCAAATCCACGCAGCCGCTGAAGAGGCGCGCGTCGGCGAGGACCGGCGTGATGTCTTTGAACTGGATCCCGGGCTGGGGAAAATCGGGTATGGTGCGAATGGCGCGCTGCAAATCGGCGGGAGTCACTTTGGGCTCGCTCATAATGTTGCCAGGCGGAGAAACCGTGATTACCTTTTCACAGCTTCGATTTTTTCGATCATTTTGCGGAGTTTGGCCAGTGCAATGTTTTGAATCTGTCGGACGCGCTCGCGCGTCACGCCAAATTTCTGGCCGACTTCCTCCAGCGTCTTCTCGCTGCCACCGTCAAGGCCAAACCGGTAACGGAGAATGGTCGCCTCGCGCGCGTCGAGGGTCTTCACCATTTCCTGCAACATGGCGCTGACGGTCTTCTCCTCGAGCTCCTGATACGGCGTGGCGGCGTTTTCATCCTGCACCACTTCCGAAAAGTTGTTGGAATCTTCATCGCCGATGGGCGCGTCGAGCGATGCGGGCCGGATGGCCGCGGTGCGCAACTGCGCCACCCGCGACGCGGTCATTCCAAGTTCTTCGGCCAACTCTTCATCGGTCGGCTCGCGGCCGAGCACTTCCTGCAGCTTCATCGCCGTTCGCCGCATCTTGGAAATTTTGTCCACGAGATGGACCGGCAGGCGAATGGTTTTCGATTGGTTGGCGAGCGCGCGCTTGATGGATTGCTTGATCCACCACGCGCCGTAAGTGGAAAGTTTGCCGCCTTTGGCCGGATCGAAACGCTCGACGGCCTTCATCAGACCGATGTTGCCTTCGTTGATCAAATCCAGCAACGGCAGGCCGAGTCCTTCATAATCGTGGGCGATTTTTACGACCAGCCGCAAGTTGGCCTTGATCATCTGCTCGCGCGCTTTTTTGTCACCCTTCTTGATGCGCGCGGCGAGTTCAATTTCCTCCTGCGGCGTGAGCAGTTTCACCTGCCCGATCTCGCGCAAGTAAAGTTTGATGGCCGTGTCACCATCATACGAAGAACGCTCCCGGGTCGTAGCGCTCACAATGGCCTCTTCGTCGCGTGGCACCTCCGGCGTTTCAGCCAGCCGGCCCTCCCTCACCGCCTGCGCGGGAACCAGCGACACGATTTTAGCCGCCCTTCTTCGACGCGCCGGCCGGCGCACCCGTTTCGAGTTCGCCCTCTTTCTGAGACGCCTTTTCGATTTGTGTTTCGCGGCCATAAATTCCATTCCCACGTTAGTTGACCGACTCACCCGCGCAAGCAAATTAGCTTCGCGTTACGGTCTTGACCGTCAACTCGGGAAAAAATGCCGTTGCGGCACGGAGAATTTTATTGAGCGGGAAGAACGAGCAGATTTTGCGGACGAACGTGGACCGTGAGCAACTCGCCGGCGCGGCGCACCTCCTGCGGGTTCTGTTCAAAGGCCTTGACCGTGACCGCCGGCGACAACCTCAACTCGTATTGCTCGATTTCACCGAGGTAACTGACCTGGGCGATGGCCATCGCCAGCGAATTGCCTGGGCCCGCGCCAAACTCCACGGCCTCGGGACGAAACCCCAACCAGACCTTCTGGCCGATTGTCAGGTTGGCGTTGGCCTGCGCGCGAAATTCACCGAAGTCGGTCTTCAACCGCATCCCGCCGTCGAACTGGCCCTGCACCTCCGCTGCCAGCCAGTTCGTCTCGCCAATGAAATCAGCCACAAAACGGTTCACCGGGGCGCGATAGACCGTGCGCGGATCGCCGATCTGTTCGATCACCCCGTCCCGCATCACCGCCATCCGGTCCGCCAGCGACAGCGCCTCCTTCTGATCGTGCGTGACATAAATCGTTGTGATCTTTGTTTGGGCGTGGATACGGCGGATTTCTTCGCGCATTTCCAGACGCAGCCTGGCATCGAGGTTGGAGAGTGGTTCGTCCAGCAGCAGTACGTCTGGCTTGATCACCAGCGCGCGCGCCAGCGCCACGCGTTGCTGCTGGCCGCCCGAAAGCTGGTTCGGCGTGCGGTCGGCATATTTTTCCATCTGCACAATCGCAAGCGCTTCGGCCACCCGCTGTTTTTTCTCCGTCGCGCTCACGGCCCGCACCTCCAGGCCGTAAGCCACGTTCTCCGCCACAGTCAGGTGCGGCCACAGCGCGTAGTTTTGAAAAACCATGCCCGCGTTGCGCCGATGCGGCGGCACACCGCTCATCGGCTTGTCGCCGAAGAACAACTGCCCTGCGTCGGGCTGATAGAAACCCGCGATCAGCCGCAGCAGCGTCGTCTTGCCACAGCCGGATGGGCCGAGGAGGAAGAAGAGTTCCTGCTCGTGGACCCCCAACGAAATGTTTTCAGCACGGCGGTGTCGCCGAATCGCTTCGTCAGGTTTTGAATCGAAACGCGCATGATTCTAGTCGAGGGGAGAGAGCCGAGAGTCGAGAGCGAGCGGACTGTGATTTTGTTGGCCCTCGACCCTGGCCCTTCGGCCCTCGACAATTCGCCGATATTTCCACCGCGCCCAGCTTGCCCACTCGACTTTCTTCCGGTTACGAACGACTGCGTCCCTCCACGATCCGGCCGCCAATTGTGCCGCTTCACGCTCGCTGACGGGCATGCGACCGAGTTCGTCGCGATCCGCAGCCGACAACCCACGGCGGATCACAGCACGCCAGGCCGCCTGCAATTCCGGAAGCGTGTCCACCAACAGCGCGCCTGCCAGCGCGGCCACCACCTCGCGCCGCTCCCGCGACAGCCTGGCGTTGTAAACGAAGTTCTGTTTCAGCTCGAACGGCGAGAACTCGATGTTGCTCACGTCCCGGTAGCGGCTGTAGAAGTCCGGACGCACCGACATTCGCTCGATGGAATATTTTTGCGGTCCTTCTGAACAGCCGCGCGGCAGGAACCAGAGTTTTTGTCCGTCTTCACTCAGTACGAAGTCGATAAAATGTTGCGCCACCGCAGGATTGGGCGCGCCTTTGAGAATCGCGATGCCGTCGGGACTGATGGCCGTGAAATCCCGGGGGAGGGCGAAGGTCATGTTGCTCCGGCCGGCAACTGCAATTTGCGCAAACGCGTAGAAATCAATCGCGAACGCGTAAGCCGTTTCGCCCAGCGTCACGTCCTTGGCCGTCGTGGAGGAAATCCGGTCGAACTTGCGCGCGTTGCCGGCGATTTCGGTCAGCAAATGCCAGCCGCGTTCCCAACCGTAAACCTGAAGGAACGCCTCGAACATGTTGATCATCGTGCCGCTGTTGCGCGGGTCGCCGACGCCCACCCAGCCGCGGAGTTCCGGTTGCGCCAGTTGCTCCCAACGCGTGACGAACGGCAACTCCATCCGCTGCTGCACCAGTTTGTTTTGCAAAATGCCAAAACTCGACAATGCCGCGCCATACCAGGCGTGACCGGCGTCATAAACTTCGATGCCGTTAAAACTCTGCGGAATGGCGGACAAAATTGCCTTTGGCGGCGTGTAGGACAGCGCGAGTTTCTTGTCTGCCAGCAACAGAAACGGTTCGGAACCGCCGCCGAAAAAAATGTCGATGCCAATGCCGTCGGGTTTGGCGGCGAACTCGGATTGCACGAAGCGCAGCGCGTCCGCCGTGCCGCCCACGTCGCGCCACTCGACGGTGACGCCTCCGCCGAATCGCCGGCGATGCCAATGGTCGAAGCCGCGCCCGAACTCGTAGCGAATCGCCTCGTTGTGCGGCGAGATGATGACGACCCGCGATTCGGCAGTTAGCGATGAAGCCGAGATGATCAGTGCGCCGCAACCGCTCAAGAGGGTTTTGGAAAATTTCCGCTGACGCCGCTTCCACACGGCAGCGAGACTAGACCAATTGCCAATGAAACCGCTTGTCGAATGTCCAACGGCTCCCCTCACCCTGCCCTCTCCCCTCCTCGGATGAGGGGAGAGGGTGGCTTTAGCCGGGCGAGGGGAGTGTTCGCACACAACATTGAAATTATTCTTGGCAACCACTATAGAAAATCAAGCGGACGCGGGCAATGATGATTCGCCGCCGTGGATCAAACGGCGGCGTTTTGCAGGCGCGCAATTCGCTCTTCGAGAGGCGGGTGAGTTGAAAAGAGCTTCAACAACCCGCCCCGTTGACCCGTGATTTTTAAGGTTTGAAAAGAATCCGCCGGCACAGTCGCACGGGCCGGACCTTCGTGAACTCGCCCCAAGGCTTCGAGCGCGCCGATCATTTGTTCGCGGCTGGTGTAGCGCGCGCCGCCGGAGTCGGCGCGGAATTCGCGGCGCCGGGAGAACCAGCAGACCACGATGGCTCCCAGCAACATAAAGACAAACTCAAACAAATGAACCCTCAATATTCACCGGTCACACTTCGAGCACTTTCTCGAACTTCGTCAAGTTACGCGGGCTGTTGCCGGTGATATGCGCGACGTCCTCGAGGCGAACGCCGCCGATTTCAGGATAATACAAGCCCGGTTCGACCGTCACGACCTGGCCGGAGTGCAGAAAGTCAGTTGAATTCGCGCTGAGGCGCGGTGTTTCGTGGACCTCCAGTCCCAATCCGTGGCCGGTGCCGTGAAAAAAACCCTGCATGCGACCGTTGCGTC
>QHNT01000156.1 GCA_003218515.1 Verrucomicrobiota bacterium
CACCCCTTCGGCGGCGCGCTGCCAGTTGGTCGAGCCGAGGCTCGCTGTGGATTCGAGAAAAAATCCGGCGGACGGGAGCGGCCAGGAAAGAGTGAGGGCGGAACTGCTCCGAGCAACGCCAAGGTGAATGCCTGCGGAGGCGCAGGTGTTGGGCAGGAATGAGACACCCGCCGGCTTGCCCACAACGAGGTCGAGCTTGCCGTCGTGGTTGAAATCGACCGCGACGAGGGCGGAAAGCCCGGCGCCTGCACCGAACTCAACAGGAGCCTCAAAGGTGCCATTGCCATTGCCCAAAAGTAGTGACAAGGAGGAATAATTCGCCACAGCCAGGTCGAGTTGGCCATCGTCGTTGAAGTCGCCCACTGCGATTGAATAACCCCCGCCGCCGTACTTGACCGCCGTCTGAAAGGTACCCTCGCCCTTGCCCAACAACACTGCGATGTTTTTCGCTGGGCGCACGGTGAGAAAGGCGGAGCTGGCCACGACCAAATCAGGTATGCCGTCAGCGTTGATGTCAGCCACCGCCACGCAAGAGGAACCAACACCCGTGTTGTATTTGATCGAAGTTTGGAAGGTGCCGTCACCGTTCCCCAACAGGACGGAGACGCTGCCGTCAGCATAGTTGTTCTGTGGCGTGCCTCGATTCGCAACTGCCAAGTCGAGTTTGCCATCGCGATTGAAGTCACCTGCCGCGAGGAACCCCGTGACTTCGGAGGATTCGGCGGCGGTCTGGAAGGTGCCATCGCCTTTACCAAGGAGTAACTTGAGTCCCGTCGAGTTGGCCACGATGAGATCAGGCTTGCCGTCGCTGTTGAAGTCGCCCGCCGCCAGGGAAACAAGCTCCTTCCAGTCGTTAAAGGAGATGTAGATGCTAGGTTGGAAGGTGCCGTCGCCATTGCCCAAGGACACGGAGACCGACGGATAATCCCAGTAACCCCAATCGCCCGGAACACCGGGTGAACCTTTGTTAGCCTCGGCGACGTCAGTCCTGCCGTCACCATTGAAGTCGCTCACCACCAAGGAAACGGGCTTAAAGTTCCATCCTGGTTGGCTGGCGGCCACTTGAAGAGACCCATCACCATTGCTCAATAACACCGCCACGCCGCCTCCGCTGGTTACACACAGGTCGGCCTTGCCGTCGCCGTTGAAGTCCTCGCCGACGACAAATCTGGGATACTCGGAAGCGAGTCTCGCGCCGTGATTGGTGGCGGGCTGAAAGGTGCCATCGCCCTTGCCCAACAGCGCTGGTGACAAGTCAGGCTTGCCGTCTCCATTGAAATCGCCGACTACAATGGAATATTGCGATCCGGGACTATAGCTGACCGCAGGCTGGAACCTCCCAAAGCCGTTTGCCAACAGCACTGAGACACCGCTGTAGTCCGTCACAGCGCAGTCGAGTTCACCGTCGCTGTTGAAATCGCCCACCGCAATGGAGACAGGCCATCTTCCCACTCCATATTTGAAACCACCGTTGAAGGTGCCGTCATCGTTGCCCGACAAAACCCAGAGAGGTGCGGAATCCACATCCAGATAATCGACCACAGCAAGGTCAGATTTGCCGTCACTATCGAAATCGCCCACCGCTACTGAAATGGGACGCGTTCCGGCGACATAACTGACGGCGGCGTTGAAAGTGCCGTCGCGCTTGCTCAGCAACACTGACACGCTGCCGTCCACATAGTTGCTTCGAAACGAGCCTTGATTTGCAATAACCAGGTCGGAAATGCCGTCCTTATTGAGGTCACCTGCCACTATTGAAAACGGATGCGTCCCCGCGCCGTAATTGACCGCAGGAAAGAAAGTGCCATCGCCTTTGCTCAGGAGCACCGAGACACCGCCGTCAGTGTAGTTGTTCTGGAATGTTCCTTCGTTGGCCACGGCGAGGTCGGGTTTCCCGTCGCCGTTGAAATCGCCCACTGCCACGTGCGAAGAATACAATCCCGCGGCGTAACTGACGGCGGTTTGGAAGCTGCCATCGCCGTTGCCCAACAGCACCGAGACGTTGTCCGAGTTATAGTTCGCCACGGCGATGTCCGGCTTGCCGTCGCTATTAAAATCGCCCAGCGCCAGGGACATAGGACTCGATCCCACTTCGTAGTTTACCGCCGCCTGGAAGGTGCCATCGCCCTTGCTCAACAGCACTGAGACGTCATCGGACCCGACGTTGACCCCGACCAGGTCAGACTTGCCATCGCCGTTGAGGTCGGCCGCCGCCACAAATTGTGGACCTGGTCCCGTGCCGTAGTAGTTGCCGGCCACTTGGAAAGTGCCGTCACCTTTGCCAAAGAGCACCGAGACATTTGCGGAGGTAAAGTTGCCCACGACCAGATCGGGCTTGCCGTCGCCATTGAAATCGCCCGCCGCCACCGAAACAGGAATTGATTCCGTGCCGTACCGGGTGGAGGCTCGGAAAGTTCCGTTGCCCCTGCTGAGCAAAACCGAGACGTCGTCGGATGTTGTGTTGACCACAGCCAAGTCTGGCCTGCCGTCGCCGTTGAAGTCGGCCACGGTCAACGATTGATAAAAGGAACCGCCGCGGGGGTTGGAGGGCACTTGAAAAGTGCCATCACCATTGCCCGACAGAATCGATATGCTGCCGGAATATCCACCATTGGCCAAAGCGAGGTCGGGTTTGCCGTCGCCGTTGAAGTCGCCGACCGCGACGGACGCGCCTCCTCCGGCGTATTTAACGGCGGTCTCGAAGGTTCCATCGCCCTTGCCCAAAAGCACCGAGACAGTGCCGCCTGGAAAATCCCCGCCATTGAACAACCCGAAAAACATCGAGCCGGCATTCACCGCGACCAGGTCGGGCTTGCCGTCGCCATTAAAGTCCCCCACGGCGACGGAAAGAAGGTTCGTTCCGACATCGTAGTTGATGGGGACCTGGAAGGTGCCGTCGCCGTTGCCCAGCAGCATGGAGAGCCCCGCGCCCGTGGCCACAACCAGGTCTCTCTTACCGTCGGCGTTAAAGTCGCTCACGACGAAAGAACGGGGAGACGAACCCACAACGTAGTTGACGAGGGCCTTAAAGGTGCCATTGCCTTTGCCCAACAGAACCGAGACACTGCTGTTCGTATAAGTTCGGCTGCTCTCGTCCCACGAGCCGGAGTTGGCAACCGCCATATCAAGATTTCCGTCGCCATCGAAATCGTCCACCGCCAGTGAAACCGCGTTCGTGCCTGTGCTGTCGTTGAGAGCATCTTGAAAGGTGCCGTCGCCGTTACCCAAGAGCACGGAGACGCCGGCAGCGGTGGCGACGGCCAAGTCGCTTCGCCCGTCGTGATTGAAGTCGGCTAGCGCAATGAAACTAGGCAACCTTTCCACGTCGAACATACGTGCCGCTGCGAAGCTGGGCTCGGGACAACCGTCGGCCAAGACTGGCGTGTTGTGAAAGAAAACGCCCAGCAGAATGAGAGATACCGCCGCAGTTGGATTCAGTGTCTCGGCTTTTATTTTTTCGTCCGTTGATTGGTGGCGCTGGGTCACGGTTCGCGCAGGCGGAAGAAACGTTGCGGTTGGTTGAGTGGCACCGCGATCTCCAATCGGCCGCTATTGGTCGTCGGCGCTTCGACGGCGCGTTGCCAGTTCGTCGAACCCAGGTTTGAGGTGGACTCGAGAACGAATGCGGCGGACGGCAGCGGCCAGGAAAAAGTCATGGCGGTAGCGCTACGCTGAATCGCGAAGTCAATCCCGCGGGCAATGCTGATATTCAGCAGAACCGAGACGGTGCCCAGGTTAAGGTTGGCGACGGCGATGTCGGGTTTGCCATCGCCATTGAAGTCGCCCACGGCCTGGAACCAGGGACACCCTGCGGCGTAATTGACAGCGGCCTGGAAAGTGCCGTCACCATTGCCCGTCAGCACCGAGATGCTGCCGGAGTTTAATTCGGCGACGGCGATGTCGGCCTTGTCATCTCCGTTGAAGTCAGCGACCGCCACAGATACCGGATATTTTCCCACGCCGTAGTTGACCAGCGTCGGAAAGGTACCGTCGCCTCTGCCGAACAGAACCGAGATGCTGTTGTCAGAATAGTTGTGCTGCGCCCCGTTATTGGCAACCGCAAGGTCAAGATTCCCGTCCCCATTAAAATCGCCAACCGCTACAGAAACAGGAAATTTTCCAGCCCGGAAGTTTACCGCAGTCTGAAACGTGCCATCGCCATTGCCCGAGAGTATGGAGATGGAGCCAAAATCCGGGGGAATAGCTGTGCCGCCGCCGTCGAGAGGCGGGGGAGAACCCGGTACGCCACCGTTGGCCACAACAAGATCAAGCTTGCCATCACGGTTAAAATCAGCCGTCGCTATGGATACAGGATTAGTTCCGACGCCATAGTTGATGCTGGTTTGGAAGGTGCCGTCGCCCCTGCCCAACAAGACCGAGACGTTTCCGGAACCACGATTGTTGGTCGAGTTCTGATTGGCCACGGCCAGGTCGAGTTTGCCGTCGCCGTCGAAGTCTGCTGCCGTTATAGAAATGGGACTCCCTGACACGCTGCAGTTGACGGCGGTCTGGAAGGTGGCGTCGCCCTTGCCCAACAGGACAGAGACACTGCCAGATCTCCTTTCAACAACGGCGGCATCCACCCTGCCGTCTCCGTTGAAATCGCCCACCGCCATGGGACCAGGAATCAATCCCGCCGCCCCACTTCTGGCGGCGGACTGAAAGGCGCCATCGCCGTCACCCAACAACACCGAAATGCCGCTCTCGCGGTAGTCTGGCGCCCATCCAACGTTGGCGACTGCAAAGTCGAGCTTGCCGTCGCCGTTGAAGTCGGCCACCGATACGGAGACAGCGGATGACCCTGCTGTATAGTTGACGGCGGACTGGAACGTGCCATCGCCCTTGCCCACCAGCATCGAGACATGGCGCGAAAACCAATTGGCAACGATGAGGTCAGTTTTGCCATCCTTGTTGAAGTCGCCCACCGCCACTGATCGAGGCCCCGCTCCCGCGCAGTAGTTGACGGCGGACTGAAAGGTGCCATCGCCTTTGCCTAACATCACAGAGACGTTGTCCGATTCCTCATTGGCCACGACCAAGTCGGGCCTTCCGTCGCCATTAAAATCACTCACCACCACAGAAACCGGATAAATTCCCGCGACATAGTTGACTGCGGCTTGAAAAGTGCCATCGCCCTTTCCCAACAGCACGGAGACGTCGCCGGAAATGAAATTGGCCACAGCCAGGTCGGGCTTGCCATCGCCATTGAAGTCGCTCACAGCTATTGAAAACGGGGTGATGCCCGCGCTGTAGTTGACGGCAGCCCGGAAGCTCCCATCGCCCTTGCCCAACAGCACCGAGACAATGCCGTTGGTAAAACCAAGTTTGCTGTTGTCCCACGCGAGATAGCTGGCCACCGCCAGATCGAGCTTGCCGTCCCTATTGAAATCACCGACTGCGACAGAAACCGGCATCCCCGCGCCGTGGTTGACAGCGGCACGAAAAGTGCCGTCGCCCTTGCCCAACAGCACCGAGACGTCGTGAGAGTCAAGGTTTGCCACGACGAGGTCAGGCTTGCCGTCATTGTTGAGGTCGCCTACGGCCACGGACCTGGGAGACGTTCCCGCGCCAACACTGACAGCGGGTTGGAATTTGCCGTCGCCATTGCCCAGGAGCACGGAGATGCCGTTGGTATAAGTCAGGTTGCTCACGTCCCACACGTCATCGTTGGCCACCACCAAATCAAGCTTGCCGTCGCCGTTGAAATCGGCCACCGCAACGGAAACAGGCGCCATTCCCACGGCGTAGTTTGCGGCGGGTTGGAACGTGCCATCGCCCCTGGATAACAGAACGGAGACTTTGTCGGAGTCAATGTCGGCTACGGCGAGGTCCGACGCGCCGTCGCCGTTAAAGTCGCCGACCGCAACCGAAAAACAGTTCGCTCCAGCATCGAATGTCCCTGGCGCCGTGAAGTTGGGCGCGGGAAATTCACCGGCCACAGCCGGCGCGGTGTCAAACAGAGAGTTCAGCCGCACGGCAGTTACCACCACCGTGGACTTCGCGAAGGCCATGAAACAGGAAACCCTTTTCCCCGTCATATTGCTCCTCTCGATTCGCTACATAATTGCGCGTTTTGGGCGCTACTCTAATTGAGCAGGAAAAGATGGAATCAAAACACTGGGCTGAGCACCTTATTTTTCACAGGAAAAGACCCTACAGCGCGCCAGAATTTGTCCGGGCTGATGTCCACGGCCGTTTGCATGCGGAGTATGAAATATCCGCACTAGTACGACAACACGGAGATTTTGTTACATCCCAAAGCTCCCGCCCGTCGCAAGGCTAGCAGGGTAGGGCGCGTCGCTCCGTGCGCGCCGCAGACTCGAATCCGTCCCCGATCGGCGCGCACGGAGTGACGCGCCCTACCTGACATCTATCGAAATTTCTTTGTCACGGTACTAGTACGTGTCCGCTTGCGTTGAGGAGGTCTTTCTCTAGTCTGGTCGCGTGAAAAAAGAATGCCAAAAGAAGAGGCTGACTTCATATTGGGTTCCAGCGGAAATAATAGCCTCAATTTTAGCGGCGCCTGCGTCGCTAAATCCGTGACCCTGAACGGGGAAATCCAGTTCCATTTCGACGAAAACCTGAAACGGATTTGGCCGTTCAGATGACACCCACCGCCGAATGCAGCGCCGTCGTGCGGCCGATTCGACTCTAAACCGTGGGCAGCGCCGCGAGGAGTCTGGTGCGGTATGCGGAAAATTTTTGCGCCCGCTCAACCGGAGTCATTCCTCCGCCCCATATCGCCGGAGCACTTCTTTCACGGCATCGGTGCCCCCGCCCTTTTTAAGCTTTGCCCCCGCTTTAAGCAGCGTCTCGACGGTCGCGGGATAGTTTCCCGTCCGGCAATACCAGCCATGCTCGGAGCCGTGGATGGCCCACCCCAGCGGTGTGCCCTCGAAGTCGGAGTCGAGACACTCCAGCGGTGGATTGTAGCGCAAGATCACTTCGGTCATTGCCGCATTCCCGTGATACGCCGCCCAATGCAGCGGGGTCGCACCGTGCTGGCCGCGCGCGTCCACCGGCAGACCCGCGGCGAGCATCAAGCGGACGGCTGCGAGGTTGTTGTTGCGGGCGGCGTGGGCGGGTTGGCGACGGTAAGCGTCAAGCAAAGTGGCGACGAGATTGGGGTGCTCGGCAAGCACGGAGTTCGCCGCGGCCGCGTCGTCCAGCCAACACGCGGCGAGCAGTTTCACATCGGCGGGGCTGCGTTGCATGAGCAATTGGAAGATGTGCTCGTGGCCAAACTCTTTGGCGAGGTCGTGCGCCGACACGTGCCAACCGAGCGTCCACTGGTAAATCGTTCCGCCGGCCCTGTCATTGACCATAGGAAAAAACTCGTCGCTCACCCGCATGCGAATGCAGTCGGGATCAGTGTCGAGATGTTTGCGAACGAGGTCCTCGTCGCCCAGGGCGGTGGCCATGAGCAGGTCGGTCTTGCAGCCGCGCTTGATCAAGCGCCGCGCGATCTCCTGGCGATCGCGCACCATGTATTGCGCGGGCGTGGATTCGTGGTCCACGTCGCGAGCGTCCAGGTCCGCCCCGTGATTGAGCAGGTACTCCGCGACTTCCACCGTGCCGGCAAAATGCAGCGGGGTTTGACCATCGCCGCCGCGGGCGTTCACCAGGCCGGGGTCGGCGGAGATGAGTTCACGAAGTTTCTCCATCATGCCCAGGCGCGCGGCGGCGTGAACGTCCACCATCGCGCCGCGCTCGATGGCATACGCTGCCAACTCGGGATTCGCGCCGTGAAGGAGTCCGAACCCGCCCGCCCACCAGCGGCTCCTGGCGTTGATGTCGGCGCCGGCCTCGAGCAACACATCCAGCATCTCGCGGCTGTGCACACAAGTGATCGCGGGCGCATCAAAAGCGGCCACTGGCTCGTTGATTTTCGCTTTCAGTTCGGGATGGCGTTCGAGCAGCTTGCGGAACAAGACCGCGTCATGTTCGGCAAACGCCTTCTTGAACAGTTCGAGCGGGTCGCCCCTTTCGAGCGCGACGGAATCCACGTGCGCTTTGAGCTTCGGCCAACTGGCGAAGCCGTACTCCCGGGCGATCACGAGCTGGGCCTCGCTCAAGGAGAACGGGGTGTCGCGAATGTCTGATCCGGAGACCTTGGCCCAGCGCGGATGGTTTTCCTGAATGCGCTTGATGGCTTCGGGATCTCCGGACTTTAGGGATTTGCGGAGGTCTTTGGCCTGTTTCCTGAGTTGCTCAAGGTTCGGCCGAGGCGGAAGGAGTTTTGGCATATAACCTTTCTGCTATCGCCTGTAGTCCGCTGGCAGGCAGCATCAAGGTTATGGTTGCACTGACACTTCATCGGTGGGCTCGGCCCTTTCCGCGGACCCGGATGCGTCCTGAACGCGGATCAATTCAACCATAACTGGCGGCCTGCGTCAACCCGGACGCGGCCTGGGCGGTGCTCTGATTTGGTTGTATCGGCGGTCATAGACTGGCCGCTCCAATTCAAAGTGTTCGCCTTGCGTGGCCGGGATGGATTAAGGTCGGCCGCGAATCAATTCCATTTGACTCGAGCGCATGACGCCCGCCGGCCACGAAGAGAGCAAAGACTACCTCAACGCCTTGATCGCGAGTTTCCTGGGCTGGACTCTCGATGCCTTTGACTTCTTCGTCCTCGTCTTTGCGATTCCGACCATCGCGGAGGAGTTCCATGTGGATTTGACTGAAATCGCGAAGACCATCGCGGTAACACTCGCGTTCCGGCCGGTCGGCGCATTCATCTTCGGACTGTTGGCCGACCGCTACGGGCGACGGCTTCCGCTGATGCTGGATCTCGTGTTTTATTCCGTGATCGAAGTCCTTTCCGGGCTGGCGCCCGATTACAAAACATTCCTCATCTTGCGGGCCTTGTTCGGCATCGGCATGGGCGGCGAGTGGGGCGTCGGCGCGTCGCTCGTGATGGAAAAAGTGCCGCCGAAATGGCGAGGTGTTCTCTCCGGAATCCTGCAGGAGGGTTACGCGGTCGGATACCTGTTGGCGGCGTGCTGCTACTTCTTTGTTTTTCCCAAATGGGGATGGCGACCGATGTTCTTCATCGGCGGGCTGCCGGCGCTCCTCGCGCTGTTTGTGCGATTCAAAGTCAAAGAGTCCGCGGTCTGGGAAAGAACGCGACCGCCGAACTGGAGCGGTGTCGGACGCGCCATTGTTTCGCAATGGAAACTCTTCCTCTATCTTTCTTGTCTGATGATGATGATGAATTTTGCTTCACACGGCACGCAGGACATGTATCCGACCTTTCTCAAGCTGGAGCGAGGATTTTCGCCACGGCAGGTTGCGGCCATCGTTGTCATCTACAATATCGGCGCTTTGGTCGGCGGCATCCTGTTTGGGCTGTACTCGGACCGCTTCGGGCGGCGGCGCGGGATGGCGACGGCGTTCCTGCTGGCGACCGTGATGATTCCGTTTTGGGCCTACGCGCCGAATACACCGCTGCTGGTCCTTGGAGCTTTCCTGATGCAGTTCATGGTGCAGGGGGCCTGGGGAGTGATCCCTGCGCACATTACCGAACTGTCCCCCGACTCCGTGCGCGGGTTTCTGCCGGGCCTGGCCTATCAATGCGGTGTTTTGCTCGCCAGCAGCATTCCTTACACCGTGGCTGTATTCTCGAAGTCATTGAACTACTCGACTGCGATGGCCCTCACTGCGCTGACAGTCTTTCTGCTCGGCATCGCCGTCATCCTGCTCGGTCCAGAAAAGAAAGGGGCACCGTTCGGAAGCTAGATCAGTCAGAAGTCTGAACCAGGGCGCTGGTAACCAGCCGCTCGAACTGCGCGACTTCGATTCCTCGTCCGCGCGCCCAGCGCGCGGGTCGGCGAGACGGCCAGAGACTGCATGAAACCGAACTGCGGCTGCTTGAGTTGAGCGAGGCATCTATTGCAAATCCCATGGCTGAGAGATGTCCCTTTGCCTCCAATCTTCTTATTGCACCATGCGCAGACAATTTTCATATTGCCGTTCATCACGGGCCATCTTGTTCCAGCAGAGCTCGTGCCGTTACTCTGGCGACGAGAGCGCCATCCACTTGTGCCACCGCCACTCCATTTTCAGTAGCCAGTCGGGGCTCCACGGACCGCGTCTGCGCGCGCGAATTGCCGAAAGCCAAAAACACCGCATTCCAGCTTTTGGACATCAAGGCTTGAAACAAGACACTGCTCCACATGGTGCGGCGTGCCTGCCGGTCAACCGGAAGTCGACCGAGCAGCTCGAAATTTCGGTTGCCCCGCTGTCGCTTTTGAGAGGGGCGTCAGTAGCTGACGGATTGTGTCCATGGTCCAAAAGCCGTGAAAAAAACCGGCGCCAATTAGCTGTCGACAGCCGCAAAAACGTGTGCAATTCTGAACCGCATAAGTTCCCTGTCCATTTCCCCTCGGGGTGGGTGCCTCGGGGAAACGCTGGAGCAGGAACTTATAAGTGTCCGGTTAAAAAAGCCTAGAAAGGAACAAAATGAAGTTACCAAAAACGTTGGCGGGACTGGCCTTTGCTGTCGCCTTGATGGTTGGTAGCAGCGCCCTCCTTGCGGGCCAAAGCTGTTGCGTAAAGGCGAAAGCTAAAGGCAAGGAATGTGAACACGCTTGCTGTGTCAAGGCGCATAAAGAACACAAGCTCTGCGAAAAATGCCAGAAGGATGCTAACAATTGCTGCGACAAGGCTATAGCTCAAGGCAAAGAGTGCTCGCACCAGTGCTGCAAGGAAGCGACCAAAGAGCACAAGGTCTGCGAAAAGTGCAATAAGCCCGAAGCAAAGAAAGAGAAATAACCTTATTTTGTCCGACAGCGGCCGGGCCTGAACGTTCGGCCGCTTTCTTTTTGCGCGGTTTACCTTTGAGCGGCCCAGCGGCCCCGGTGATTCTATTTTTCTCACCGGTTGTCGGTCCTTAATGCGCTCGATCCATTTTTACAAGGCCGCCAGGAAACTTCCCGCTGTTATTAAACGGACGAGCCTCTTCTAATTTCCGGTCACCTGTTTGTCAATAAATCCTCACTGCCCACCCCTGGCCATCCTATTTTTGTTTTTCGGCCCTGCTCATTTTTAGTTTGGCCCATTCTTTCCCCTTTTAAGCCCTTGATCCATCCCCTACTCTGTTTTTATTGTCCTTATTCACACCCCATAATAAGAATGCTTTTCTTTCTTCAGAGAACAGTAATAGTAAGGGGCAGATGAAATTTTCAATTGCCAAAGAACAACTGATCAACGGCTTGCAGGCCGTTCAGAACATAGTCAGTTCGCGAACCACTCTCCCCATTCTTTCCAACGTTCTGCTGCGCGGCGAAGAAAAAAGACTGGAACTGACTGCGACAGACCTGGATGTCACCGTTTCCTGCGCGGTGGAGGGGGATATTAAGAAAACGGGGGCCTTTACGGTTCCGGTGAAAAAGCTTTTTGGTATCGTCCGTGAATTGGGCAACTCCGAGATTGAAGTGGAAGTGGATGAGAAGAACGCCTGCAAGATAAAGGCGGGGGCCTCATTTTATAAACTTAACGGATTGGGGGCTGAGGAATTTCCGCCGCTTCCAAAATTCAGCGAAAAGAAAAAGGTGGTCATTCCCCAGGAAAAAGTGAAAGGGATGTTGCGCAAAACCGCTTATGCCGTATCGACGGACGAAACCAGGTATGTTCTAAACGGCATATTCATGAGCTTGAAGGATCACAAAATCACGATGGTCGCCACCGACGGTCGAAGGCTTGCCCTGACCGATGAGGAAGTGGACATAACTGCGGACAGCCAGGCAGAGTTTATCGTGCCGACAAAAGCGATCAACGAGTTAACGCGCCTTTTACAGCCGAAAGGGGAAGTGGAGCTGAAATTCAGCGAAAACCAGGCGTTGTTTAACCTGAAGGGCGAGAATGGTTACTCCGTGGTGGTGATTACGAAACTGGTCGAGGGTAATTATCCAAATTACAAGCAGGTCATCCCTGCGGAAGCGGCGGAGCGCGTTTCGCTCATGCGTGAAGAATTTTTGCAGGCGTTGCGGCGCGCTGAAATCATGACCAGCGAGAAGTCAAACTCGGTCAAATTGACATTCTCGAAAAACAATCTCACCATCACCGCCAATACACCGGAAGTAGGTGAGGGACGCGAAAGCATTGCCATAAACTACAAAGGTAAGGACCTCGCTATCGCCTTCAATCCTGGCTATCTCATGGATTCACTTAAGGCGTTGGAGAACGACGAGATTTTTCTGGAATTGACGGACGAACTGAGCCCTGGCGTCATAAAAATCAACGGGCCGTTCCTCTACGTCATCATGCCGATGCGGATGAGTTAGTCGTGGTGGTTCGGGCACGAACTTCATCAAGAACTGGCATCCGCGCTCAGAGCGGCCCTGGCCGCAATGAGCCGGCTCTCACTTCCCACCGTTGCAACCCGGCGGCGAGTTCGCGCGGCCAGTTTTCCTCGGTGCAGGTCATGAAAACCTGGCCCCGCCCCTTGCGGGCATGCTCCAGCAACGGAAGAAAGCCGGCGCGCCGCTTCGCGTCCAGTTCCCCCATCACGTCGTCGAGGAGCAGGATCGAGGGCGAACCGTGAATTCCAGTCAGATACTCTGCTTGCGCCATTTTCAGCGCGATGGCGAGCGTGCGTTTCTGGCCTTCGCTCCCATAGTGCGCGGCCGAGCGGTCGTTCAATAACAACTGCACCTCGTCGCGATGCGGGCCGAGGAGCGTGGAGCGATAAGTGCGCTCACGCAATCTTGATTGAGCCAGTTCCACCGCAAAATCTGTCTTGACGCTGGGCTGGTATTCCACCCGCAGCTCCTCAGCGTCATCGGCGATACGGCGATAAGCCAGCCGCACCAGGGGCGAAAGCTTTGGCGCCAGCTCACGGCGGCGCTGGACGATCTGATTGCCGAGATTGACCAACTCGTGCGAAAAGCTTTCGAGTGCGGCTTCGTCGAGCGGTCGTTTTTTGAGCAGCACGTTCCGCGAGCGGAGCGCTTGCGTGTAACGCTGGAGCAGCGGCAAGTAGGTCGGATGCGTTTGCGACAGCAGCAGGTCGAGAAACCGCCGCCGCATCCGGGCGGTGCCTTTGACCAGTTGCAAATCTTCCGTACAAAAGACCACGACCCGCAGCACGCCGAGGTAATCGGTCAGTTTGCGGACGGGTCGTGCGTCGAGGCTCAATTTCCGCTCCGCCGCGGACCAATACATTTTGATTTCGTGCCCGCCCTGGCTGATGACGCTGGCGCCGACGAAGTAACCCGTTTGTCCGTGCCGGATCATCTGTGCGCCACCGACGCCGCGAAACGAGCGCAACGTCGCGAGCAGATAGATCGCCTCGAGAATGTTGGTCTTGCCCTGCGCGTTGTGGCCGAGCAGCAGGTGAAAACCGGGCGGGAAATCGACGTCCAACCGCGCGTAATTGCGGAAATCACGAAGTCGCAGATGGCGCAAATGCACGGGGAGGAATTACTTGCTTTGCCTGGTGATGTGAAGCCTCAATCCGTCGCGGCAAACGCGGCTTGTCTGCCGTGACCGCGGAAGTGCGCGCCGATACAGACCAATCTGGCACCCTCCTCGCGTTCCTGACGAATTCGCGGTGGACCGGCCTGCCGCCCGGTCGTTGCGTTGCCGTTTAATTCACCTTGGCGCGATAGAATCGCTGCGTCATCCCGGCGGCGTCAGCGTCGGTGAAACTGAACGAGCCGGAAGGCGGGTTCGTGGTCACCACTGAAGCCCAGGTGTTGAAGTCACTGGTCGCTTCCACGGTGAACATGGCTCCGGCGGTGCCGGTAATTTGCAACTGGAACGAGCCGTCAGGTTGGCGGTTGAAGGCGGCCAGGCTGACGTTGAGAGGAGCGCCGGACGACGCCGTCTTCAACGGACCGCTGGTCTCACGCACGTACGCCGCATACCCGAACGCCCCCGGAATGGAGGACGTGTCGAGTGCCACAAATTTATAGAAGGTGAGGTAGCAATAATAATTCGTTCCAGGCGCGAGCGTCCCCGCCGGAATGACGACGGACGTGTCCTGGCCGGTCAAAGCGCCGGCATTGCCGTAGTCAGGCGTTGCGAAAACCGTGATAGCGTCGTCATCTTCGATCGAAACCAGAATGAAATCGTTGGCCGTTCCGCCGGCAAATGGGTCCCAGAGCAAGGTAAAATCCTTGCCGGCGTTGATGGCTTGGGCAGCGGCGAAATTGCTGAGCCGCGGCACGGTGGGATAGGCGCCGGACAAACTGAGTTGCGCGAAGAAAACGTCCGAATCCACGGTGGTAATCTGGAACGAATAGGTGCCGTTGCCGAAACTGCTGTCGAGCGCGGACTGCGAAGAGAATCCATCAAAGTAAAACAGCGACGGGGCCATTTCCCGTTGAACGCCGCCGGGAGTCTGGAAAATCGCGCTGTCAATATCAGTCGTTCCGTCCGGGTTCACAAACGCGTCGAAGTAATGGTTTTCGCCGCTCTCCAACTCCGGTGCGGCGTCGCTCTTCTGCATGTAATACCCGGTCTTGGTCACGCCATAAGAGCTGATTTGAGCGCGGGCAATGGGGGTGAGAGAGCCAATAAGCAGTACAAACGACCACAGGCTGAGACGGATCCATTTCATAGTTCTGACACCAAACCTTTCTTTCCTTTGTTCCTTTGATTTCTTCGGACCGGATGATGTCATAACCAGGGCCAAAAGCAAGCCCATTGTTGGGCAGCGCCTGATTTGCTTCAGGTGGGTGCGCCGCTGCCGCGGCGCACGGCGGTGCCGCAGCACTGCCGCCACCAGATTAGGGCACTACCCATTGTATCCATTGTTGTGCCCGCTTGATTCCCGCCCTTTCGTCATTATCATCTTCGGACCATGCTGAAATCCACGCGTGTTCGGACCTCGGTCAAGTGCCTGTTTCTATCCTGGTTGATGCTGGTTGGGGTCGAGGCTCAGCATCAACAAGCCGATTCGAGAAACTCCAAGGCTTTCGTAGCGCCCGCCTCCGACGAAGGCGAACTGGCCATCAAAAAATTCCAGGGCGCGCCCGGTTTGAAAGTGGACCTCTGGGCCGCCGAGCCCATGCTCGCCAATCCGGTCGCGTTCAACTTCGATGAGAAAGGACGCGCGTATGTCTGCGAAACGTTCCGTCTGAACGCCGGCGTGGACGACATCCGCGGCATCATGGACTGGCTGGATGAAGAGCTGGCATCACGCAGTGTGGACGACCGGTTGGCCGAAATGAAGCGCCATTTGGGTGATCGTCTCGCCAAGTATTCCGAACACAGCGAGCGCATCAGCTTGCTCGAAGACCGCGACGGCGACGGCCAGGCGGATCATGCGACCGTGTTTGCCGAAGGCTTCAACACACCGCTCGATGGTATCGGCGCCGGCGTTCTGGCGCGCAAAGGAAACGTCTGGTATGCGAACATTCCGAATCTCTGGCTGCTGCGCGACACGAACGGCGATGGGGTCGCCGAATTCCGCAAATCGCTCCACTACGGCTTCGGTGTGCGTGTCGGTTTCATCGGCCATGACCTGCACGGCGTGCATTTTGGTCCGGACGGGAAAATTTATTTCAGCGTCGGCGACCGCGGGTCAAACGTCAAAGTCGCCGATGGCCGGCACGTCGGCGAACCGGACACCGGCTGCGTCTTCCGCTGTAATCCAGACGGCTCCGAGCTCGAAGTTTTTTCCTTCGGTTTGCGCAATCCGCAGGACCTCGTTTTCGATCAATACGGCAATCTGTTTACCGGCGACAACAATTCGGACAGCGGCGACCAGGCCCGCTGGGTTTACCTGGTGGAAGGCGGCGACAGTGGCTGGCGCGTCGGCTATCAGTTCATGGAAAGACCGTACTCGCGCGGACCGTTCAACGCGGAGAAACTTTGGTATCCGCAGTTTGAGCGCCAGGCGGCCTACATTGTGCCGCCCATCGCCAACATCGCGAGCGGTCCGTCCGGCGTGGCTTACTTTCCCGGCACCGGGCTGCCCGACCGTTTCAAGGACCATTTCTTTCTGGTGGACTTTCGCGGCGGCGGCGCCAACAGCGGCGTCCACACCTTCACGCTCAAACCGAAAGGCGCTTACTTCGAATTGGCGGAGCCGCAGCACTTCCTCTGGGGCGTTCTGGCGACGGATGTCAAATTCGGCGTCGCTGGCGGCGTTTACGTGAGCGACTGGGTGCAAGGCTGGGAAATGACCGGCAAAGGCCGCATCTATCGCGTCCACGACCCGGCGCTGGACAAGGACCCGCTCGTGCTCGAAACGAAAAAGCTACTCGCTGATGGCCTGGAGAAACGTTCGCTCAAGGAACTCGCCCGCCTGCTCGCCTATCGCGACATGCGCGTGCGGCAGGAAGCCCAGTTCACGCTGGCCGACCACGGGACGGAAGCGATTAAAACATTGGTGAGCGTGGCCCGCAAAGATGCCAGTCAGTTCGCGCGGCTCCACGCGATTTGGGGATTGGGACAAATTGCCGAATGCCGAAACCCGAATATCGAATGCAAAGCCGCCACGGCGTTGCTGCCGCTGCTGTCATTGCTCGATGACAGCGACGCGGAAGTGCGGGCGCAGGCCGCAAAAGTGCTGGGCGACCGCCGCTACGGAAGCGCCTACGACGGACTGATCAAATTGTTGAACGATGTGAGTCCGCGCACCCGGTTCTTCGCTGCGATGAGTCTCGGCAAGCTGGGCCGGCGCGAAGCCTTGCCCGCCATTTATGCGATGCTCCGCGAAAACGCGGACCAGGACCCTTACCTGCGGCACGCTGGCGTGATGGCGTTGACCTGGATTGGCGACACCGACGCGCTGCTGGCTGCGGCCAAAGCCAGTTCCTCCGCGGTGCGCATGGCTGCGTTGCTGGCGATGCGCCGGCTGCACCGTGACGAGATTGCGGTATTTTTGAACGATACCGACCCGGCCATCGTGCTGGAGGCCGCGCGCGCCATCAACGACGAGCCGATCAACGGCGCGATGCGCGAATTGGCCCGATTAATCGGTAGGGACACCCTGCTGCGTGTCCCTGGCCCGGCGGAAACAAGCGAAGACCAGGGACGCGGAGCACCGCGTCCCTACCCAGGCTGGCAGGAAGCGCTGCTGCGCCGCGTGCTCAACGCAAGTTTCCACTTCGGCACGATTGAAGGCGCCAAAGCGCTGGCCGCGTTTGCCGCGCGCTCCGACGCCGCCGAAAACATGCGAGTCGAAGCGCTCGAAGAACTGGCGGACTGGCAGCGTCCGTCCGGGCGCGACCGCGTCGTCGGTCTCTGGCGTCCGGTGGCCGCGCTTCGTCAGCGTGAAACGGCTATTGAGGCCCTGCAGACCGCGCTGGCGGAAATTCTGCGTTCTGCGCCGGACAGCGTTCGGGTTGCTGCTGTTCACGCCGCAGGCAGGTTGACCTTCACCGGCGCCAGTCCCGTTTTGTCCGAGCTCGTCGCCGACACGAAGATTTCCAGCCGCGTTCGCGTTGAAGCGTTGAATGCGCTGGCTGCCCTCGATGATTCCAGGCTCGAAGAGGCATTGAATTCGGCGCGAGCCGACGCCGACGAGGATTTGCGCCGGGCCGCCACGTTGTTGCAGGGCAGGGTCAAGAGCTCGAACGCGGCGACGAAACTGTCGGTCATACTGGACAACGGCTCGCTGGGTGAGAAGCAGGCGGCGCTGGCGGCGCTCGGCGCGTTGCAGGAGCCCGCTGCCGACGACGTGTTGATCGGCTGGCTCACACGACTGCTCGCCGGCGACGTGCCGAAGGAAATCCAGCTCGATTTGATTGAAGCCGCCGCCAGGCGAACCTCGGCGGCGCTCAAGGAGAAGCTGGAGAAGTATCAGGAGTCGAAGCCGAAGGACGATCCCATCGCCGAATATCGGGAAGATCTCTACGGCGGCAGCGCGGCGGAAGGGAAAAAGATGTTCTTCGAGCGGCCTGAAGCCTCGTGTGTTCGCTGCCACAAGATCAACGGCGAAGGCGGCGAAGTGGGGCCGGACCTCAGCAGAATCGGCGCGCAAAAAGACCGGCAATACCTTCTCGAATCGGTCGTGTTGCCGAACAAGGCGATCGCTCCGGGATTCGAGAGCGTGCTGGTGACGTCGAAAAGCGGCACGAGTTACGCCGGCGTGCTCAAGAGCGAGACCGCCGACGAACTGGTCATCAACTCGCCCGAAGACGGCCTTGTGACGGTGAAGAGGAACGAAATTAAAACGCGCGACAAAGGCTTGTCGCCGATGCCGGAAGGCATGGGGCAGATCCTCTCCAAACAGGACCTGCGCAACCTGGTGGAGTTTTTGAGCGGGTTGAAGTGATTGCTCCTGGCTGGCGTGGAGATGAAAGCAGATTCGCGAATTCCTGTGAAGAATATTCCCGTCTTGGGACACAAATCAGTTTTTGGGAGTGGCGGCAGATAGCTGCGGAGCAGCGATAGAAGGTAGCCCACGGCGTCAGCCGTGGGTTGGGGTATCGGAAATCGGAGCCGCGTAGCGGCGAAAGACAATCCTCTTGGGCGGGAATTCTGGCGGCCCTGAACGGGCCTTTTGGCGATCGCGCATTTTCCCCACGGCTAACGCCGTGGGCTACCCTCTTGCGCCACTACGTGGCTGACGGCTTGCGGGACGACCGGCTCATCTGTGCGCGGTGCCTCGCTGTAGAGACCCCTTCTCCCCCCCCGCAACCCCATTCGTTTTGCCGGGACGCAGGTGAGCGTCACACTTGGCTTCCGTCTTCCAGTTTGCCTTGCAGTCCGGAGCAGGTTCACCAAGATTTCGCGCCATGGACTGGCTCACCAATCCCGAAATCTGGGTCAGCTTGCTGACGCTCACCGTGCTCGAAATCGTTCTGGGCATCGACAACATCGTTTTCATTTCCATCCTCGCCGGCAAGTTGCCGCCGGAACAGCAGGCCAAAGCGCGGCAAACCGGCCTGAGCCTGGCGCTCATCACGCGAGTTCTGCTCCTGTGCGGCCTGGCCTGGATGGTGAAACTCACCGCGCCGTTGTTCTACATTCCGGTGTTCGGGCTGTTACCGGAGCCCCATTCGGTTTCCGGTCGGGATTTGATTCTTCTTTGCGGCGGGTTGTTTCTGCTCTGGAAAAGTACGCGGGAGATTCACGAAAAACTTGAGGGCGAGGACGGCGCCGTCACCAGCCGGCTGGCGCCCAATTTTGCCAGCGTGGTCATTCAAATCCTGCTGCTCGACATCGTTTTCTCGCTCGACTCGGTCATCACGGCGGTCGGCATGGCGCGTCAGCTCGGCGTGATGGTTGCCGCCGTCATCATCGCGTTGGTGTTCATGCTCATTTTCTCCGGGCGCATCAGCGGTTTTATCCAAAAACATCCGACGCTGAAAATGCTCGCCTTGAGTTTCCTGCTGCTCATCGGCTGCGCGCTCGTGGCCGAAGGCTTTCACAAGGAAATCCCGAAAGGCTACATCTACTTCGCGATGGCCTTTTCCGTCGGCGTGGAGAGCTTGAACATCCGGCTGCGGGCAAAACAGCCTGCTCCCAAGGTGGCGTTGCATCAGCCGTATCGCTGAGCGTTGAAGCCGTCTATTCTCCTTTGTCGAGGCTGTCTTTGATGCGCTTGATGTGGCCGCGTCCCATGCCTTTGACTTCGCAGCCCAGCTCCAGATAACGTCGTATCCGCTCGTCATCGAGGATGCAGAAGCAATCGATCATCGCGAAGGGCCGGCCAACGCTCTTGAAGACCTTGTCCGGATCGAGCTTCAGATACGCCTCGTGACGCACAGCCAGAACGATGGCGTCCGCGCCTTTCATCGCCGCCCACATGTCTTTCTCGAGGCGAAGGTCGTTCAAGCTTTCCTGCCGGTGGAAGAAGCGCGACAGGCTGTAGGCCGGATGAGGATAGGTGTCTTGCGCTTCGAATTCCCACCAGTGATCGAGGTAAGGATCGTGCACTTTGACCTCGGCGCCCATCTCGGTGAGTTTGCGGACCATGACCTCGGAACCGCTGTAGCGCGTGTCACCGACGTCTTCGCGATACGCGGCGCCGAGCAGGAGAATCTCGGCGGCCGCCAGCGGTTTGCCCATGTTGCGGAGGGCGTCGCGGACCATTTGCGGCGCATGTAGCGCGCGGGTGTCATTGATGTCGATGGCCAGTGGCGTAATCCGAAAGATATCGTCCTCCCATCCGAAAATGTGTTTGTAAGCCCACATGCCTAGACCGCCGTCCTTGGGCAGACAATAGCCGCCGATGCCCGGACCTGGGAACAGCATATTTGAATGCGTGGGCCGGACTTTGATCGCGTCGATGACCTTTTTCAAGTCCACCCCGTTGCGTTCGGCAAACAACGACCATTCGTCCATAAAAGCCAGGATGGTGGCGCGGTAGCTGTTCTCGATGATCTTCGCGGTTTCGGACTCGATGGGGCGTTCCAGCACGGTGAGCGGGTATTTCTTCGTGTTCAACACTTCGTTGAGAAACCGGGCGACCCGCTTCCGGGCGGCCTTGTTGACACCGCTGCACACGCGCCAGAGGTCGCGAATGGAAGCGACGTAATTCTTGCCCGGCATCACCCGCTCGTAACTGTGCGCGAGCAGAGGCTCCGATTGTAGCCCGCGCCGTTCGAACATCTTTTTCATGATTGGGTACGCCACCTGTTCCGTCGTCCCTGGAGCCACCGTGGTCTCGATCAGCACCAGCGCCTCGGGCGGGATGTTCTCGGCGATGGTGGCCAGCGAGGCTTCCAGCGCGGCCATCTCCGCCGCACCGGTCCGCACGTTGCCCAGAGATTCCTTCAGGTAATCGCACTGCACGTCCACCACGACGACATCGGCGAGCTTCAAGGCTTCTTCAGTGTAGGTGGCGACCAGGGTCTTTTTCTGTTTCACACAGCGCTCGATCAACTGGTGCACTTCCGGGTCCTCGGCCTTCACGGGCGAAACGCCGCGGTTCAACAAGGGAATTTTCCAAAAGCTGCGGGTGCTGGGCCGTTGCATGCCAATAACGAACTTGGACGGCTGGCCCTTGGCATCGGTGGCATCGGCTATCACCGCGGCCATCACGGCGCCGACAAAACCGACCCCCACGACGACAACGATCTCCCGGCCCTCTTTTCGTTGCCGGTCCGCCAGTTTCTTCAGTTTGGCGAATTCTGTCTGGTATTGGCCGGGCGAGGGCAGGGCGAATTTCTCTCCGGTAGGGCTGATGGAAAACGGTTGGCTTTTCATAAATCGGTCCTCGGAATAAGCTCCGGCAATCGGATATGTCTTTCGAATGTCCCAGAAAGCTCCGGCTCAGTCAAAGCGATAAACGCCCTCAGTCCATGAAAGCGTGGTTAAGCCTTGCCACTACTTGCCTGCGGCATTCAGTCCTCCGGACGGCAATGGCGCTGTTGCTCGGAGTCGGCACCGCTCTTCCGGCGGCCGGAGCAGAGACCGATCGCGGCAGCACCGTCGCCATCGTCGGTGACGAATTTCACATCAACGGCAAACCGACTTACACCGGCCGCGCCTGGCGCGGGCGCAAGATTCAGGGACTGCTCCTCAACTCGCGAATGGTGCAAGGCATCTTCGACGACCGCAATCCGCTGACCGCGGGCCAATGGAAATATCCCGACACGGGCAAGTGGGACCCTGAGCGCAACACCCGGGAATTTATCGCCGCCATGCCGGAATGGCGGCGGCACGGCCTGCTCGCCTTCACGATCAATCTTCAGGGCGGTTCCCCGCAGGGATACTCGAAAGACCAACCTTGGCACAACTCGGCCATTGAAGCGGACGGTTCCTTGCGCTCGGACTACCTGGGCCGGCTGGAGCGGATCATCGACAAGGCCGACGAGTTGGGAATGGCGGTGATTCTCGGCTACTTTTACTTTGGACAGGACGAGCGACTGAAGGACGAAGGGGCTGTGATTGGCGCCGTGGACAACGCCACGAAATGGGTCTTCGACCATGGCTACCGCAACGTTCTGATTGAAATCAACAACGAGTGTAACGTGGCCTACGACCATGACATCCTCAAGCCGGACCATGTGCACGAGCTGATTCGGCGTGTCCAAA
>QHNT01000391.1 GCA_003218515.1 Verrucomicrobiota bacterium
CAGGCGAGCATCAATTGTCGATGATTGTTCAGGCATTGAATGCCCTGTCCCTTGGTCTTGGCCTTGGCCACGGACGGCAGCAGCAGGCCCGCGAGGATGGCGATGATCGCGATTACCACCAGCAGTTCAACCAGCGTAAATGCCTGTTTTTTTCGCATCGCGTCACTTCTTGTTGAAATGTCCAACCAAGCTAAATCTACGGGGAACGACCATGGGCAATCTGCTCCGCCTTCGCAACTTGTCAATGCGCGACAGCTTACCGGGTGGCGCATCTTGACACTGCCACTATTGCATGGCTGCTCTCCCTCTCCCCGCGAGGGACGAGCGGGGAGAGGGACGGGGTGGGGAAGGGGTGAGGGGCTGTAAGAACAGAGCTATTGATCATCGGATTTCCCCTCTCCCTGACCCCTCCCCACTCCTCCGTCGTGGGGAGAGGGAAATATTTCCGGCTCGCTTGTGGTGTTAGTGTCAAGATGCACCCCTCACCGGGACGCACCGGCTACTGCGTTTATCGCGGAACTGTGCCGTCGCACTGGAGCGGGAGACCGGCAGTTCGATTCCGACCCCGCTTCCAAGCGTACTTGAGGCGACTGAGCAAAGGAATGACAAGGTCAACACCCATGACAAAGGTGGGGTGAACACCGTATTTCAAAGGTGGGTGGACGCCTTATGGACTCTGGACAAGGAAGCTCCTAGGATCACGTTCCAAGCTCCGAAAAGGCGATCAAGAGATGATTTACATACTTCAATGGTCCTCGGCCACGGTGGCCACAATATTCCTCCGTTTCCTTGGCGAGTCTGTGGACCAGGACGGGACAGTGTTACAGTTGCAAAACGTCCGGCTTGATGTGCAACCGCAATGTTGCGGTCTCAACGCTAATCTGGCGCTTTTAGCTACTGCGATTGTCGCGGCGATACTCTTCCTTCATCGGCCGGTGCCAAGAATGATTCTAATTCTCGCGGCTGTCCCGCTTGGGATTATTCGTAACGGCCTTCGGATTTGCGTCGTGGCGATGCTCTGCGAGCATATCGACCCGCGGATGATTCATTCCTGGGTCCACACGCACGGCGGCCCGGTTTTCTTCGCGCTGTCGCTCGTGCCATTGCTGATTTTGCTTCTCGTTCTGCGAACCTCGGAAAAACAAAAAGGAGAGTTATGAAAACCACACTACTACTCAGCGCACTGCTGCTCTGCACCGGCGCACACGCCGACTTCATTGCCGACATCTACAAAACACCCTCGGGCGACTTCGACGATTTGCGGCCTATGGTGTTTGCCGGATCAATCGTTTATCCGTCGGACCCGACTTCACCAGCGTTAAATTTGGGCGGACCCAACCACGACTGGCACCCATTTGGCTTGACGTGGTTCACAGCCACAATACACGGCACGTTAGACATTCAACATGCCGGTGTTGGTGAGATTGACTATAGTGGATCCCCAGGTTTCTATTCGCTTCCTGGAGGATTCAAAGTTGTGTCGGGTGATCTGTTACCCGGTTTTGGTGTTAGTTACGAAACCACCCATTCAATTCTATCTCTTACACCTGGTCAGTATGATTTTAGCATGACATTTGAACCGGCTCTGCAACAACAGGACGACGGCCACCGCGTCCCCAACGGCAAGAGCGGTTTTGACATAATCGATGTTGATCACATTTGGAGTGCGGCATCTGTGCCGGAAGTTAGTTGGCTCTGTTGGTTGGCTCCGATGGGATTGCTCCTTTGGAGGCGCAAATAAGTATTGTGTGCGATTCGCCGGTTCACAGCGATTGGGTTAGCTGATGCTTCCTTCGCGCTGTCGCTCGTGCCATTGCTGATTTTGCTTCTCGTTCTGCGAACTTCGGAAAAACAAAAAGGAGAATTATGAAAACCACACCACTACTCGCCGCGCTCCTGCTCATGCAAGCAAGCGCTGGCGCTCAATCCGCAATCACGGTGGACATCTGGCGTGCGCCAGACCTAAACGAATTCGGCATTCCTGACCCTGGTGCTTATCCGACTGTATTCGTTGGCAGCTACACTGTGCCAATGGCCAATCCATACTCACCCGAGTTGAACTTTAACGCTGATACACTTGACTGGCGACCATTTGGTCTAAGCTGGTTCAAGGCTGATATTCACGGTTCGTTCACAGTTGCAACACCTGGCACAGACCAGTTGATGTTTCGTGGTGGTATCATGGGACGTGTGAGCATTGCCTCCTTAACAATTGATGGCAATTACAACCCAGTCCTATTTACAAGTTCTATTGATAGCCTGTATCAAAACACTGTTACTCTATCAAAAGGGCTGCATTCGTTTGACCTTATTTACATGCCTGGTCAATCGCAGGCCCTTGTTGGGCCTGGTGACGTGGAAACCGTACCCAACGGCAAGGACGGCATCGCAATCGTTGACGTCGATCATACCTGGGAACCAGCTTCGTCGGTCCGTGAAAGCACCTGGTTAGTGTGGTTGTTCCCGCTTGGACTCTTGCTGTGGAGGCGCAAATAAGTTTATGCGCGAGATTCGACGGTTCACAGCGATTGGGTTGGCTGAGGCTTTTCTTCGCGCTGTCGCTCGTGCCATTGCTGATTTTGCTTCTCGTTGTGCGAACTTCGGAAAAACAAAAAGGAGAGTTATGAAAACCACACTATTACTCACCGCGCTCCTTTGTGGGAGCGCACAAGCCAACCTCATCACTGTAGACATCGAAGGTAATACGACTCCTATTGGCCGCTACACCGACCCCAACGCCAATGTAACGGGCAGCTATACCGTTCCCGGCAGTCAATACTCGCCAGAATTAAATTTTCATGCCGATACGCTCGACTGGCGACCCTTTGGTGCAACTTACTTTACGGCACACATTCATGGCACGTTCACCGTGGCGACACCGGGCACTGACCGACTCATGATGACTGGCGGCATTGGTGGTAGAAACAGCCTAGGTGCATTTACGATTGATAACAATCCTTATCCGAGCCTGTGGGTGTCATTTATGGATGAACGTTACGAAAATACTGTCACGCTAGCGCAAGGGGTTCATTCGTTTGACCTTATTTACCAACCTGGTATAGTGCAGACCCTTGTTGGGCCTGGTGACGAGGCAAGCCTACCCGACGGCAAGAACGGCATCGCAATCGTTGACGTCGATCATACCTGGGGACCAACTTCGTCGGTCCCTGAAAGCACCTGGCTCTGTTGGTTGGTGCCAGCGGGGCTTTTGCTGCTGCGGAGGAAGCAGTGATGCACTTGTTGTGCTGACGGATTGACTGCCACCGCAGTTCGCACCGATCTGAACATCTAGCGGCAGGGGGCTTCACGGTGAGCAGGCGCTCTCGCCGGGGTCCCCCAAACGTTTCACGCCCCTGCCAGTGCGGATAGCCGGGCGTCAAAAAGGGGCTGCCGGGGGTTCCCTTGCGCGGCTCGCCCGGAAAAAGAATTCCTTTTCGCTGGCGCGGCCCTGCCGGGCGGAAGACTCGGCAACGCGACGGCCAGTTTCCACCGGAAGGCCAGCGCGGCATCGGGCGCGATCTGAAAGTGCGCCGTGCTTTCATGGCGATGGGAACCCGTGAGTGTCAACCTCACGCCGCCGTTCCACGAGCTTCACTACAAGATCTCCTCCCAACCAGTGCTCGGAAGAATTTGCCACACCGAGGCCCCGTCGAATCACCGGATGCCACAATCTGACCAATAGGCGCGCTTTCGCATCTTTCTTGGCTCAACTTACCGGAAAGCATTGTATTCTTTTTGTATGACTTTCTTCGGTCCATTTTGAAAGGAACGCAAGAGACGGGAAGCACCAAAGCGCACCATACCAAACGTGTCCTGCGTCATGAATCGCCTTAAATACGCGATTAAACCGCTGTTCCGCGTTGAATATGAAGGGTGGTGGTAGGAGCTGGATTCGAACCAGCGAAGGCGTAAGCCAGCAGATTTACAGTCTGCCCCCGTTGGCCACTTGGGTATCCTACCACTCGCCGACGTCTTTGCAGGGACGGGGATTTAAGCCAGACCCCGTCGCCCCCCTCAAGCGCAAAGTTCTGTTCTTCAAATGCCAGCCTTTGCGCCGCCGAGCGAATCCTGGCACTGCCACCATTGCATGGCTGCTCTCCCTCTCCCCGCGAGGGACGAGCGGGGAGAGGGACGGGGAGAGGGGCTGCAACAACAGAGGCTATTGAGGTTTCCCCTCTCCCTGACCCCTCCCTGACCCTCCCCACTCCTTCGTCGTGGGGAGAGGGAAATATTTCCGGCTCATTTATTGTGGCAGTGTCAATGCGCCTTGCGCCGACCGCCGTCGAACTTTGAACTTTGAACTTTGAACTTTGAACCCTACCTTTAGTCCATGTTCGATTCGCTGAGCGGCAAGCTCCAGAATGTTTTCAAAAATCTGCGCGGACTCGGCAGGATTTCCGACTCCAACGTCGCCGATTCGCTGCGTGAAGTCCGCCTGGCGTTGCTGGACGCCGACGTGAATTTCAAAGTGGCGCGCGATTTCGTTGATCGCGTCAAGGAGAAGGCGGTCGGCCAGCAGGTCATCCAAAGCATCCAGCCCGGCCAGCAAGTCATCAAATTCATCCACGACGAACTGGTCGAGCTGCTCGGTTCGCAAAATGCAGGCCTGCAACTGAGCGGCAATCCCTCGAGCCTGATGATGGTCGGCCTGCACGGCTCCGGCAAAACCACCTCCAGCGGCAAACTTGCCCGGCTGCTGAAAAAACAAGGACGCGCGCCGTTGCTGGTCGCGGCGGATGTTTATCGGCCCGCCGCGATGGATCAACTCGAAACGCTCGGCCAAAAACTGGAGATTCCAGTCTTCGTCAAGCGCGGCGAAACGGACATACTGAAAATCGCTCGTGAAGCGTTTGACTTCGCCCGCGCGAACAACCGCAACACGCTCATCTTCGACACCGCCGGCCGCATGCAAATCGACGAACCGCTCGTGCAGGAACTCGTCCGTTTGCGCGACCTGGTCAAGCCGCAGGAAATCCTGCTCGTGCTGGACGCCGCCACCGGCCAGGAAGCCGTCAACGTCGCGGCGCATTTCGATCAGGCGCTCAACATCACCGGGGCGGTCCTCACCAAGCTGGACGGCGACGCGCGCGGCGGCGCGGCGCTGAGTTTGAAAGCGGTCACCGGCAAGCCGATCAAATTCGCCGGTGTCGGCGAAAAGCTGGAGGACTTCGAGCCGTTCCATCCCGAACGCATGGCCCAGCGCATCCTCGGCATGGGCGACGTCGTCAGCCTCGTAGAAAAGGCCGCCGAGGCCGTGGACCTTGATGAAGCGAAGCGCATGGAAGAAAAGATGCGCAAGGGCCAGTTCACGCTCGAAGATTTTCTGGAACAACTGCGCCAGATGAAAAAACTCGGCCCGCTCGAAAATCTGGTCGGCATGTTGCCCGGCGGCTCGGAGATGATGAAGAGCGCGGACATGAGTAAAAGTGAAAAGGAATTTCGCCGCATGGAAGGAATGATTTGCGGGATGACGCCGCAGGAACGCCGCAATCCGCAAATCCTCAACGCGCGCCGGCGTCAGCGCATTGCCAAAGGCAGCGGCGTGAGCGTGGCTGAGCTCAACACGCTGCTGAACCGCTTCGGCCAGATGCAGCAAATGATGAAGAAGATGGGCAAGTTCTCGAAGATGATGACGAAGATGGGCGGCGGCATGCCGGGGATGTTTCGACGCTGAACCGCGATTTCACTTCCGCCAAAGGACGCCGGTTCCAGGCGAGATGGGAAGCCAGAGGTTGCTGATTAGAGTGATTGCCAAAAGAAATTTCCGAAATGGTGGGCGACGACCTGCGGATCGTCGCGGCAAACCGGCAGGTTTGCCCCACCATTTCGGAAATTACTTTTGGCAACCTGTATAGACTTTCTCTTCGGAGGTTATTTTGCGGTGGTCGAAAACAGCTTTCTGCTCATCGCTCGTGTTTCCCAGCCGCTCGGGCGCACGGTGATGGTTACCGCTTGGTCGTCGCTGGTGTAGAACACCGGAATCCCGCGACGTTCCAATCGCTCGCGCAGTTCCTTCGTCGCGCGTTCCTGCGCCGGCACTTCGCTGGCGCTCACGATGATGACGCGTGGTTGCACAGCTTCGAGCAGCGCGTCACCGAGCGGTTCGCCGCGCGCGGGAATCCCGCAGACCACCACGTCGGCGCGCAAGTCGTGTTCGCCTTCGAGCAAGCTCCTTTGCCCTGGCCGGCCCAAATCCGAGCAAAGCAAAACGCGCACGCCGTGAAACTCACCGCGCAACACGAGGGCGTTGTCGTCGGCTTCGGGGAAACGGTTGTCGGTTGCGGGATGGAGAATGGTCCAGTTGCCGAATCGGTCGCCACGATTGACTTGCCGCCAGCGTCGCGGCGCCAACTCGAGTTCTCCGACGATTTGGCGATACGTAACTGAGCGAAACCTTGCGTTGCTCGTCAAGACTTCTCCGACCGAAAACTCTTTTCCCATCAACGCCGTGCCGCCGATGTGACGGAGGTCGCCGTGGGTCAGCAGCAACTGCGGCAGGCGATTCAGGCCTTGTCCGTGCAGGAAGGGCGTCAC
>QHNT01000392.1 GCA_003218515.1 Verrucomicrobiota bacterium
TCGACGGGTGGGCCGGCGACGCCACCGGCACGAATCTCACGGTCAATGTCACGATGGATCGAAACGAACAGGTGACAGCTCGCTTTGTTCCCACGTACTCGCTCTCCCTCGAGGCGGCAGGAGGTGGGACCTTCACGATAGCTCCGCCGTCGGGACCATATCTGAGCAATTCAGTCGTGACGATTACCGCAACCTCGGCGAGCGGCTGGGTCTTCCTGTACTGGCTAGGCGACGCCACAGGCACGAATCCGACCGCAAACGTCACAATCACTCGTGACAAATGCATTCGTGGCGTGTTTGGCACATCGGTCAGCACAACGGCAGCGGGGAATGGCTCGGTGAGTATCTCCCCATCGTATCCGCTGCATCCTTACGGAAGCGTCGTCCGGCTGACGGCGATTCCCGTGGCCGGAAACTATTTCGCTCTTTGGGGCAACGCCGCCAGCGGAACTAACAATCCCTTGGATTTCACAATCACGAACGCTACCCCAACCGTTTCGGCGCTGTTCACGACATTGCCCGCAGGACAATTTTCGCTGACAATCATCTCCGACGGCGATGGGGAGGTCGGCGTTTCACCGCAAGCCAACCGCTATGGCTCCAGCCAGAGCGTGACTCTGACGGCGGTGTCGGAAGTCGGGCAGGACTTCATTGGTTGGGGCGGGGACGCCACGGGTACGGCCAATCCTCTGGTTCTCACGATGGATAACAACAAAACGATCACCGGGAATTTCACGAAACGGCCCCGGCTCACGATGCCTGACTGTTTCGGATATATGGGCGGCGACGGCTTCCGGGTGCTACTTAACGGCGAAACTGGCGGTCGTTATTCGATCGAGAAATCTTCCGACCTGCAGCAATGGTCGTCGGTGGCGCTAGTGACCAACGTGCTGGGTGTCATCCAAATCGACGCCCCTCCCTCGGCGAACGCTACTCACGAATTTTACCGGGCTGTGTTAGTCCCTTAAGCAAGGGAGATTGCTTCAGAAAAGTAGCGCTTTCCTTTTCCCTCTCCTCCCCAAAAGGAGGAGAGGGCGGGGAGAGGAGGCCGTTTTTCATCGGCTTCCCCTCTCTCCAAGCTCTCTCCCCACTCGTTCCTCGCGGGGAGAGAGGGAAAAATGCCCTCAGCGTTTTTCATGCCGACACTATTGGCGGGTTACGCGCGGGATCGGTTTCTGAGACGCGTATCCCATTACGTAACGTGCGCGCCCTGCGTCTCGACATAGACCGCGTAGATCGACTGGCTCGCGGCCATGAAGAGGCGGTTGCGCTTCTCCCCGCCGAAGCAGAGGTTGGCGCAAATTTCCGGCAGCAGAATCATGCCGATGCGCTGGCCTTCTGGAGAAAAAATGTGGACGCCGTCGTAACCGTCGCCCACCCAGCCTGCGGCTGACCATACGTTGCCATCCACGTCGCAACGAATGCCGTCGGAGCCGCCGTTGCCACCCACCGTCCGCGCGCCGTTTTCAGTTTGGACTTTCTGCGGCGGCATCGCCATGTCGACAAAACGGCGGCGGTTCTTCAATTTCTTCTCGTCCGCCAGGTCCCACATCTGGATGTCTCGCGCCTTGCCGGTGTCGGCAACGTAAAGCTTTTTGTAGTCAGCCGAGAAACAAATTCCATTAGGCTTCTCCAATTCGTCGCTCACCATTTCCATTTTGCCGCCCTTGGCGTCGATGCGATAAACCGCCTCTTTAATCTGCAGTTCGCCCTTGTGTCCTTCGTAATTCATCATCGAGCCGTAGCCCGGGTCAGTGAACCAAATGCCGCCGTCCGGATGAACGACGATGTCGTTGGGCGCGTTGAGCGGTTTGTCCTTCCACTTGTCAGCCAGCACGGTGACGGAACCATTGTGCTCGTAGCGGACGACGCGGCGGTTGCCGTGTTCGCAGGAAAGCTGGCGCCCTTCGAAGTCGAAGGTGTTGCCGTTGCTGTTGCCCGCCGGATTGCGGAAGACGCTCACGTGACCGTCCTCCTCCAGCCGGCGCATCTGGCGGTTGTTGGGGATGTCGCTCCAGACAAGGTAACGGCCGACGCCGTTCCACGCGCAACCCTCAGCCCACAACGCTCCAGTCCAGAGCTTTTGAATCGGTGTGTTGCCGACCTTGTATTTGGCGAACCGCTCGTCGAGCACGATGATGTCGGGATCGGGATAGCGCACCGGATTCTTCCCCGTCCAGTCGCGCTCGGCGGCGAACGCCTTCGGCGCAAGGGCCGCAGCGGCGGCGGCTATCGCGGCAGTGGCGAAGAATCGGCGACGGTTGATGGCGTCGTTTTCCGTGGTGGAAGCTTGAGATAAATCGGCGGCGCGAGAAATGTCTTTCATAACTGACGGGGTTAGAGTTCGGACGGAGCTTGCCGCCCCGCGCCATTCCCGGCAAGAAAAAGAACATCGAACCTTGAACCTTGAACTTTGAACCTTGAACCTCGAACGCGCAAGACGCCTACCAAATCTTCGCACGCTGTTCCGCCGGCCGATACATCGGGTCGCCCGGTTTGATGTCAAACGCCTGGTAGAATTGCTCCAGGTTGACATGCGGCCCGATGGCGCGGAACTGGCCGGGCGAGTGCGGGTCAACTGTCAGCCGGCGTTTTAACTCGTCTTCACGCCAGTTCGTGCGCCAGATTTGGGTGAGCGAAAGAAAGAAGCGCTGTTCCGGCGTGAAACCGCCGATGGCTTTTCGTTTTGACGGCTCCTGAGTAAGCGCGCGTTGCAACGCGTCGAACGCGATGCTGGCGCCGCCCAGGTCAGCGATGTTTTCGCCGAGCGTCAGCTTGCCGTTGACTTTGAAGCCCGGCAATGCTTCGTAAGAGCCGTATTGATCGATGACCTTCTGCGCGCGCGCCTCAAACTTTTTTGCGTCTTCCTCGGTCCACCATTCGTTCAAATTACCGTCGGCGTCATACTTTCGCCCCTCGTCGTCATAGCCGTGCGTGATTTCGTGGCCGATGACCACGCCGATCGCGCCGTAGTTGACCGCGTCGTCCATCGGCATGTCGAAGAACGGCGGTTGCAGGATGCCGGCGGGAAAAACAATCTCGTTCAGCGACGGGTTGAAGTAAGCGTTGACCGTCTGCGGCGTCATGTCCCACTCGGCGCGATCAACCGGCTTGCCGACGCGCGCGAACTGGCGGCGCGACTCAAACTGCGCGGCGCGCTCGGCGTTGCCCCAGTAGTCGTCGCGCCGGATCCTGATCGACGAGTAATCGCGGAATTGGTCCGGGTAGCCAATCTTTTGCGTGAAGCGGTCGAACTTCGCGAGCGCTTTGGCGCGCGTGGCATCGGTCATCCAATCGAGTTTTTGGAGGCGATCGCGAAAGACCGATTTCAGGTTCGCGATCAATTCGTTCATGCGCGCGCGGGCGGCGGCCGGAAAATATTTTTCAACGTAAAGCTGGCCGAGCGCTTCGCCGACGGAGCTGTCAATAACGTGCGCGGCGCGCTGCCAGCGCGGTTCGGGCTGCGGCGTGCCGCTCAAAACGGTTTGATAGAAAGCAAAATTCTCGTTCTCGGCCGCGTGGTGCAGAAACGGCGCGGCGCTGCGCAACAGGTGCCAGCGCAGATAAACCTGCCAGTCCGTCAACGGGCGTTCTTTGACCAGTTTCTCCTCGGCTTGCAGAAATTCAGGCTGACCGACGACGAGATGGCGGGCTTTATCGAGCCGGCTGGAGCTCAGATACGGTTTCCACGGCAGCGCAGGGGTGAGCTGCTCCAGTTCCGCGACCGTAAATTTATGGTAGTTGGCGACAGGATCGCGCAGGTCCGCGCGCGGTTTGCTGGCCTGCGCGAGGGCTGTTTCCAGGTCGAGAATCGTGGTCGCATGAGCAGTGGCCTCACCCGCGGACTCTCCAAGCATTTTCAGCATGGTCGCGATGTGCGAGTGGTAGGCCTCGCGTTGTTTGGCGAACGTGTCTTTGAGGTAGTAATCGCGGTCCGGCAGGCCGAGGCCGCCCTGCGCGATGCGAAAGGAGTAAATCGAACTGTCTTTCGGATCGGGTTCGACCCGTGGGTTGAAAAACGCGCCGATGCCGCGCTCGTGAAAATCCGCGAGCAGCCGGAAAACATCATCCGCAGAGCGAAGCCGCGCGATGCGCTCAAGATCAGCGGCAATCGGCCTGAAAGCGAGTTGTTCAAGCCGGTTCGTATTCATTGCCGACGCGAAGAAGTCGCCGACCTCGCGCGTCGGGCTTTTGCGCGGCGCATCGCTGTTGGTGGCGCACGATTCGAGGATGGAGCGGATCAATCGCCAGTTGCGCTCCTGCAGTTCATTGAAACCGCCCCAGCGCGATTTGTCCGGCGGCACCGGATTGTTTTTAAGCCAGTTGCCATCGGCGAAACGGTAGAAGTCCACCGCCGGCGACACCGAGCGGTCCAGGTAATCGAGGGAAAAACGCGGCACCTTCGGGGCGTCTTCGGCGAGCGCCGTGGCCAACGCTAACAACAGTCCGACGCAAAGAAGCGGAAACGAGCAAAACCCGAATCGGTCAATCATAATTCAAAAATTTCTGGCGGTAACAACGGCGGCATCCGCACTGGCATCAGCCGGAACTATACGGTGGGGCGAGACTCCGTCGAGCCCCGATGTCCAATGGACAGGAATTGGGGCTCGCGAGGACGCTCGCCCCACCACGTTCGTGGAGCCCCTACGACCTCACGATCGCGCATCGGGACCATGAACCCAATCGTCCTCGTGCTCGTCCTCGTCCTCGAAACCAAGAGGGCGGATCGAGGACGAGGAGACGGTACCGAGTAGCGAGCACGGCGCCGCGAAGCGCACTTTGGCATTGATTGCCCAAAAGCCCTTGCTAGGGTTTTTCCGCAATTTCCGGAGAGATATATGGCTGGCAAAGGCATCGGTTCGTGAATTCGCAGCAGGCAAGACGTTCAACAGAAAGGACATTCCATGAGCAATCACAGCAACAACAATTATCCCAGGCTTCACAATGCCATGTGGCCGGGACTCGTGGGCAAAGGCAGCCCCGGCGCCGAACCGTTCATCGACCTGGACACGATGCTCGATCTGACTGCGAAGGCCGAAGTGGACGGCATCAAGTTCGACGGCGTGGACATCTTCCTCTTCGACCCGCACATCAGCATCGACATCGGCGACGACGATCTGGAAAAGCTCGCCGACAAAATTCGCGCGAAAGGATTCGTCGTTGGCTCGGTGGTTGCGCCGGTCTGGCCGCCGACCGGTGGTGGCTCGGCCATGGGCAATGCTGAGGAGCGGAAAAAATTTGTCGGGCAGGTCCGCAAAGGGTGTCGAATTGCCGCGAAACTGAGAGAGCTGGGCGTTCGTCCCTACGGAGTGGTTCGCATTGATTCCGCCTGCAGTCCCAGCGACTGGCTCAAGGACCCGGAAGGGAACACCCGATTGGTGGCCCAAACTTTTCGCGAAGCCGCAGATATCGCCGAAGGTTTTGGCGAACGCCTTGCTGCCGAGGGCGAAATCTGCTGGGGCGGCATGCACAGTTGGCGTGAAATGGTGAAGTTGCTCGAGCTGACGGACCGGCCAAAAACCGTCGGGTTTCAGGCGGACATGGCGCACACGCTGCTTTACACGCTTGGGTACAACGCGCCGCAGGACGCGCTCCTTCCTTCAGACTGGGACTGGTCCGATCCGCACCGGCTGGATGCGGCGATGAAGACGCTCACAGCGGTGCTTTGTCCGTGGACGATTGATTTTCACGTCGCGCAAAACGACGGCACGGTCAAAGGCTCCGGCACGCACGACAAGACCGGTCATCACTGCCTGCCCAACGACCCGAACGGCAAGCTGCGCATCACCCACCACGCGGGGTACTGGTTGCACGGTGAGGATGGCCGCCTGACCAGGGCGTTTCGTCACATCTGCTGGGATGGTTGCATGTTTCCCAACGAAGTGATGCAGAAACGGCAGACCTGGAACGACATTTTGTCGGCCATGATCGCCGTTCGTGATGCGCACGGCTGGCGCGAGATCGACGGCGCCGAAGTCAAACCTCCGAAGGCGATGGAAACGGTCGTGATCCCGAAAGCTGCGAAAGAGGCAGCGAGGAAAACAGCCAAACCGGCAAAGAAGCTCGTGAAAGCGACTGTCAAGAATTCCGGGAAGATAAAGGCCGGGAAGCCGACGAAAAGGAAAGCGGTTAAGAAAGTGCGGAAACCGAAGGCAGCTAAAAAAATGAGGAAAAAAGGTGGGAAGCGGTAGCCGCCGCGGGCTTCGAAGGCAGCCAGCCTGTTACTTGCGTTTGGATTTCACCTTTGCGAGCACCGCCTTGCGGACCGAAGTCGTGTCACCCGGTTTCAGGTCTGGTTCAGCGTGCGGCGGCGACAATGGGTGAAATCGGCTGTAAAGAAAAGCCGCCAACGTTGCTTTCTCATCAATTAGGTT
Source organism: Verrucomicrobiota bacterium (assembly GCA_003218515.1). Taxonomy (GTDB): domain Bacteria; phylum Verrucomicrobiota; class Verrucomicrobiia; order Limisphaerales; family AV2; genus AV2. The sequence goes on from QHNT01000392.1 coordinate 6,375, forward strand.
TCTTGAGGAGTTGAACCGGTTAAGTGCCTCAAGGGTCTTCGCCTGATTGCTTTCCAGGTACGAAATCATTACTCGCCTGAACAGGTCGTTTTCTTTCCCGCCAAGGAAGATAATTGCGTCTTCCGCAGGCATTTTGAACTTGTCGATCCAGATCCACCGCAGAACCGTCCAA
>QHNT01000393.1 GCA_003218515.1 Verrucomicrobiota bacterium
AGCAGGTCGCGATCGACGCGCTGTTCAAGGCGTTGAACGATTATGACCGCGATCTCCGTCTGGCGGCCGCCGAGGCCCTGGGCCGCATCGGCAATGCGCATTTAGCGAAGCCGCTGGTGACCGCGCTCGACGACACGGACCAGTGGGTACGGCAAGCTGCCGCGCGCGCATTGGAGCGAATCGGCTGGATACCGGCCGACGACGCCCAACATGCGCAGCACCAGGCCGCGCTTCACCTCCGGCCTTGCGACGCCTGAAGCGGGTCTGACATCGGATTTCGGCAGGTTGATTTTGCTTTTTTGTCCGGCGCAAATCCTCTACAAAACATGCGCCGAATTGTGCGGCCGATGCTGACGCCATCGCGGAAGCAAACTCGCCCGCCGGCCGCGGTCCCGCATGCCAACGAAGCGCACAACGGTTTTGTTCGTCGATGACGACCCGGGCTTTCTGGACGCCATCCAGAACCTGATGCGCGCTTACTCCGAGGGGCAGTGGGAAGTCCTCGTGGCTCCGGACGCCGCGGGGGCGTTGGCGTTGATTCGCGAACAAAAAATCGACCTGCTCGTCATCGACGTTCACATGCCGGTGATGGACGGCCTGCAATTCCTTGCGCTGCTTCATCGCAAGTATCCTCAGATTCTGAAAGTGGCGCTGACCGGTGACGCTACCGAGCCGTATCGCGCCGCGTGTTTGAGCAACGGGGCTGAACTTTTCCTGGAGAAGCCCGCCAGCCGGGAGGGTTGGCAGAATCTTTATTCGGCGCTCAACGAACTGATCAAGTTGCAGCCGGAGGAAGGTTTCCAAGGCATGTTGCGGCGGGTCGGGTTGCAGGACGTGTTGCAAATGGAATGCCTGGCGCGCAGTTCGTCCGTGCTGGAAGTTTCCACCGCGCAAGTGAAGGGAACCATCTTTGTCGTTGACGGCCAGATCATCCACGCGCAGGCAGGGGACGTCAACGGCGAGGAGGCGTTCAATTATCTGATGTCGCTCGGCGGCGGCCAATTCCACCTCAAACCGTTCGTCGAGCCGCCGGCGCGGACCATCTCGGGTTCATGGGAATTCCTGCTGATGGAAGCGGCGCGCAAGCGCGATGAAGCCAGCGATCCCCTGACGACGTCGCCTTTTCCGAGCGTTGAGCAGGCCGCAGCGGAAACCACCGCCGAGACGCTGGTCGCTCCAACACCCTCAGCCCCCGCTCAACACGCGGTCGAATCGCCTTCCGTTCCCGCCTTGGGGAGCGAATCGGTCGCTGAATCCGAGCCGGTTCCTGCCGTGGATGAGGGCATGGCAGTTCGTGCGTCGGAACCGGTTGAGGTCCTTCGCTCGAAGATTGACGAAATGCTGATCTGCTCGACGCAGGGCGACGTGCTTTACGAGTGGCAATGCGCCGATGTCAACGCGCGAATCCGTTTCCTCCAGTTTCTGTCGCAAAAGTCGTGGCAACTGCGCCAGGGCCTTCCGACGGGTCACTTTGAACGCCTGGAAGTCGAGGGGATGAAACACCGGATCGTTACCCAGATCGAGCCTGACCGCGCGCTGTTCGTGCGCGCCAGCCGCGTGCCGGTGGAAAGCTGACGCGACACGCATGAAGGAAACACTCCACCAGTGGCTCGCCCGCCGGACTAAACTTCCCGGCGTCCTCGCGTGCGGCGTCCGCTATCCGGACAAAACTTCGTTCACCCAGACCTGGTCTGCCGACTTTCCGGCACAGGCCCTGGACAACGCCTTGCGTTGCATGAGCGACGCATTTCAAGTGCTCAAAATCAACTTCTTCCCTCACGAACGCGCCCGTTGGGTTTACGAGCATGCCTTCCTCTACTGCGCCAGGCGGGACGACGGCATTTGCCTCGGCATTTTCACGGCCAAAGACCCGCAGACGTTTGACGCTGCCGCCGTCGAATATCTCGTCGAGGAGTTCCGCCTGCTCGACAACGCGACGCCGAAATAGAAAGCACAGGCCTGCCTGGCGCGGCAAACCTGTGCTCGGGGTCGCCAGTGTCGCCTTGACTTCGCTTGCTAGTCGCCCTTCGCGTTTTGTTTCGTTGACTGGTCGCGGACCATCAAGCCCAGCAGCCCATCGACCAAACCGGTGCTTCCGCCGTTGCCGCTCACAGCGACGTCCGGCACGATGCGCACGTTGCGCTCGCCGACGATTTGCATGAGCTGCATCACGGTGTAGCCCTGCGAGCGGAGCGATTCGACACCGGCGCGATAAGCTTCCGCTTTGGCCTGGCCGGTGGCGCGGATGGCTTCCGCTTCGCCGAGCACTTCAAAACGGGTCGCTTCTGCGTCGCCACCAGCCTTCAGTCGCGGGGGCAATGAGAGTTATTCCAATGGCCTCCAGCGTGCGGCGGCGAGCGAGAGCCGCATACCGACATAGAAGGCGATGACAAGAACTGTCTCAACCAGCAACAGCCACTTGAACCAGCCGCCAGACCATGCCCACAGAGCCAGTCCTGACAAGGCGATGGAGACGAGCATCACCCCGATCATGCTTAAGCCGCGAGCGGCGGATTTGGCCTCCTCGTTCGGCAAAGACAGAGGCACCGCCTTGCCGCCGAGGCAGGGAATTAGAGCATATATCGGCAGGGCGATAATTCCCGGGAGCAAGAGAGGCAGGTGCAAATTCTCACCTCGCAGCAGCCACACCATCAGCCCGAACAAGACGAGCAAAGGGAAGGTTAGAAACCAGCAAACCGCCTGCCGGGCGCCGTGACACAGCGGCGCCGGTCCCGGCATCGGAGCGGCTCGAAACATATCTGAAGCCTGCCATTGTTGTGAGTATTTCAGCAGATTCAGCGCGAGCAGCGGTATCAGACCGAGATAACCGCCGGTGAACGCCACGCCAAAGCCTCCGCCGTCACTGCGGCCATGATCCTGCATTAAAAAAATGAATGGCATCACCAGCATGGGTGCCAGACCGGGATAAATTCGCAGCTTCACGTCGCGATCACGAACCAAATAGGCAGCGGTCAGCAAAAACGACGCGCGCACGACCGGATCCCGCAGCCACCAGCGCAAAGGTGGCACATGGACCAGCACGTCAACCCAGCGGCGACCGGCACGTCGCTGCGACCGGATCGCGGACGCTTCGTTGAGTGTTTGCAGCCCTGTTTCATAATCCCGCGCCAGTTTTCCAAACGCGAGCCAAAGCACAACCGCTGTCGCGGCCAGCCCGAAACCGGCCAGCTCCCAGGAGCTACGGATTCCGCGTCCGGCGAACGCGTCGTCGAAGCCGGCAAACCATGCGGGCGGCAGGAGGCCAATCCACCATGAACCCGCGTTAAACTTTATTGTCCCGCTGATGCGTATGAGCAGTCGCGGCACCACCTGGCCTGCAACCACCGCCGCCACCGCGACAAACACCTGAGCGGTCGTCATCAATCCGTCCAGCCGCTCGCGCCCAAACCATCGGAGACAAAGCTGATAAACCAGCACCACGGTTCCCGTGCAAAACAGCGCCTCCATAATCGTCGAAATCGCATGAGTGATTGGAAAAAGCCAACCGCCATCCTTGCCGCCGATTCCGACGAAAAAGCCAGTGAGATTAAAAGCGCCGGCGAGCCAAAGTGAAACTTCCGTCAGCACTCCAATTTTCGCCCACAACAATGCGCGCGATGTCACGGGCCGGTGCATCAGAATGTCCGCCTCGTCCTTGTTAAAAAGCACTTCGCCTGCGGAGGCGGCGACAAACATGCCTAGAAAGACGAGCGTCATCGCATGCAGATAAACTGAGAGGGCAAAAACCGGCTGTTGCAGGAAGAATAAAGCGAACATTCCGAACAGCGCATAAAAGACGAGCGCGAGCGCGAGTTTCGAGCCGACTGACTTCGGCGCACTCTCCTTGCGGAGGCCCCGCGAACTGCGACCGCGCAGGAACAACGTGAGAAAAAGCCGGCGCAACGTTCGGCCTGGCGAGAGCGCCGGTCCCGCAGCTTGCAGCGGAGGCGGCGTGTCCGAAGGCGCGTTCATGGCCGGAACGTTTTCGCGAAGTCCTCCGCGCGACGTTCGAGCTCGCTGCCGCCGGTCAGTTTCGTGAACAACCGCTCCAATGTTCCTGTGCCGTGAGCCGCCACGAGTTCATCCGGCCGGCCATCCAACAGCAACTTGCCTTTATCAATGATGATGACGCGGTCGCACACGCGCTCCACCACATCCAGAATGTGCGAACTATAGACGATGGTTTTGCCTTCGCGCGCGAGCGTCTGTATGAGCGCCTTGAAACCGACAGCGGCGTTCGCGTCGAGTCCATCCAGCGGTTCGTCGAAGAACACCACAGGCGGATTGTGCAGCAACGCGGCGGTGATGACCACCTTGCGCCGCATGCCTTTCGAGTATGCCCCCAGCAACTTGTCGGTCAAAGTCTCGAAGCTGAGATCGAAAAACGCGATGAACTGCTGGATGCGGGCACGGGCCGCGTCTTGCGGGATTGCATACAGGGCGGCCACCATCTCGAGATATTCCAATCCGGTCAGGGATTCAAACACGGCGCCGGACTCTGGCACGAAACCGACTCGTCGTTTCACTTCCAGCGGTTCGCGACGCAGATCGAAACCGCAGATTGTGGCCGTTCCCTGGGAGGGCTCGATCATGCCGGTCAGCATTTTCAGAGTGGTTGATTTTCCCGCGCCGTTTGGCCCGAGAAATCCGACAATCTGTCCGGCCGGAACCTCAAACGAGAGAGAATCCACCGCGGTCTGCGCTCCAAATCGCTTGGTGAGGTGCTGGAGAGAAATCATAAGTTCCTGTTTCCTTATGTCGCAACCAGGGTGTTTAGGCGATGAAAAAGCAAATCCGCTTGCTTGTCCAGACCTGCCAGGCAGTTTGCCAACCGTTCGACGGTTTAGCTTTGCTTGGCCTGATGGCTTCCATTGGATTGATTGCGAAGCATCAAGCCCAGCAACCCATCCACCAAACCTGTGCTACCGTTGGCTCCGCTCACGGCGACGTCCGGCACGATGCGCACGTTGCGCTCGCCGACGATTTGCATGAGCTGCATCACGGTGTAGCCCTGCGAGCCGAGCGATTCGACACCGGCGCGATAAGCTTCCGCTTTCGCCCGGCCGGTGGCGCGAATGGCCTCGGCCTCGCCGAGCGCGCGCAGGCGCGTGGCTTCCGCGTCGCCGGTGGCCTGCTTGACGTTCGCGTTCGCTTTCAGTTCCGCGATATTCACGCCTTGTTCGGCGCCGACCACCTGTTGCTGGATGTCCGCGAGTGAAGTCTGGCGCACAAGTTGTTGGCGCTGCTTCTGCGCGGCTTCCTGCACCTCATAGGTCTTGCGCTGTTCTTCGGCGATTTTGCGATCGGTCTGCGTTTCCATCAACGTCGCCGGCGGATTGATGTCGCCGATGAGCGTGTCGATGGCTTGAACGTCATAAGCGCCGATCGCGGCACGAATGTGCTCCGCGGCTTCGACCTGCCGCTGACTGCGCGCGCTGAGGAAGTCGAGCACGGTGTAGTCCTGCGCCGAGTTTCGGAAATAATTTCCGACAATCGGCTGCAGGCCGTGGTCCACGAGGTTCTGCATCGAGCCGACGCGCGAAATCACCTTGGGCGCGTCGAGCGCGCCGACGTGGATGATTTGCGCCACGTCAAGGTTGAAGGCGAAACCATCCTTCGAGCGCACGGTGATGGACGAGAGTTTCTCGTCGTAATGGTGCGCTTCGGTGCGGCTCGCCCAGTTCAGCACGATGTTTGTGGTCGGAACCAGTTCGACCTTCATGATGCGGGTATTGATCGGATGTTTGCCGGGGTAAAGCGGCGTCACCCAAACACCCTTGTGGCCGGCGACCACGAGATCGCCGTGCTTGAACTCCAGGCCGCTGACGTCTTCGTGCGCCATGCCGACGAACGAGATAACGACGCCGACGTAGCCGATGGGGATTTGCACCATGGGCACCTGCTCGAGCAGCGCGAACCACGGATTCAGGTTCCACGTGCCGGACAACAGAATTTGCTCCTGCAAACCGCGCCGCCCGCCGCCGTCGAGAAACGCCTGGGCATTCTGGAAATTGTCGTGGCCGGGGATGACCGGCCCGGCAATTTCGCCCGCTTCAATGGGCCGTCCGTCCAGCGTGGTGACGATGCCCACCATGTCCGGCTCGACGCGGTGAAGTTGCAATTGTTCAGGAAACATCCCGTGCTCCTGGGCGGTCGCGGAAGTAATCACGGTGAACAACGCCGTGTTGATGCGGTAGGTGCCCGCGGTGAGAATGCCGAGTTGACGGCCTTTCTCTCCGCCGTTGAGTAGAAACTTCCGCGCATCCTGGAAATTGTCGCAATCA
>QHNT01000394.1 GCA_003218515.1 Verrucomicrobiota bacterium
CGAGGCCGAGCGCGAGCAGTTCGTAATCGCAGTCAAAGCCGTCCTGAATTTCGCTGGACCGAAACGTTTCAGTGGGGGACAAGACCATCTCAGGTCAATGGGCCGCCGGCTACTCGCCTTGGCATGGACCGTAACGCCAGACTATTTCGAGGAAGCCCCGTCACTCGCGCAGATAGCAAAGGACATCGGCTGCACCCGCGCCGCGCTCTCCTTTCATTCAGCGCAAGCACGCCGACAATTCGCCGTGCGCAATCGCTGTCAAGATCATGGCTGGAACTTCAAAGACAAGAAGGAATCGAAGGCCGCTTGACGTTCCCGCTTATACAGACATGAGCACGTCAAAGAGACTTACCAGATTAGCGGCGTGGGCCGACTTGAGCGCCAGAATGCGCGGCCCGGCAGTCACACAAGGTAAGGAATCTTTTGTTGGCCGAGAAGCCAAGCAGGTGAGTCGTCATGGCGAAATCCACGCGGCGTCGGTCAAAATCTGAATTTGTCATGTCGAAACGCCTTACCGAGCCAGAGAGCAGGAAGTTGCTCGCGAGATTGAAGCGGCAGCAACGCCAGCTTGTCGAGGCAGTGGCATCAACTGAGGCGGCGAGGAAGTCGCCGGCCTTCGCCCTGAACCAGTCCGAGCTTGCGACGGTGCTCGGCGTCAGCCGGCAACTGATTTCACATCATGCGAAGCGTCCAGGCTCACCGCAAAGGGCATTGGACGGGCGCTGCAACGTCCAGGCGTGGCGAGAATATCTCGCGGCGTTTGGGCGCAAGCAAATCTCTGCTGATGCCGGCGAGCGTGTCGAAAAAGACGACACTAAGCAACTGGCCGTCTTCTTCACCGTCTCGGATGCACTGCCGCGAGCAGTCCGAAGGGCTGTCGCCATATCTGAAATCGACATCGCGCCAGAGAAGATTGATCGACTTGTTTTCTGCACTTGGCTGGAACTCGCAGGCGAATTTGATTCATACCAGACACTCACTGGACATGATTCGTGGCTGGAAGAGGAAGGGATTGAATATCCGCGTGAGATTGTAGCTGTCGCAGGCCGAATAACGGAGAGCGAGCAATGACCATCAACACAAATTGTTGCAAATGTTTGGTGAAACTTTCTCTGACGCTTCCAGAGGGGGCCGACGAATGCGCCGCGAAGGTGGCTTGCCGTTTTATTTTGTGCGCCAACTGCTCGCCCGGCCCGCTGACGCGGACCAGCAAAACCAGGAAGATGTCAGAGCCGAGAGCCGCGAGGCTGCCATACGTTGACTAAATCAAACCCAAAACCGAAACCATAATCCCTTATGCCCCTACAAACCGAAAAATTCCCAATCGTCGCCCCGCTGTCCGAAATTGCGCGCCGACTCGGCACACACCCCGCGACAGTTGACCGCAAACTGGAAGCCGCAGGCATCAAACCGACTGCTGTTTTTGTGGCCGGACGCCGGAACTTCCCCGTTTACGATTACTACGCGTTCAAGCAGATCAAGGCATTGTTCACGCCGGAGGAATGCACTGAACAAGACGCATGGCAGAAAATCGCCGAAGACGAAGCGGAGAACATTCTGTGAAAACCAACGAACGCGAAATCGTGCGCGACCAGGATGAAGTTTTAGCGTCGCTGCGTCGGCTCCGCGAAGAAAACACTGTGCTACGCGCACGGATTCATGCCGCAACCGGCAAGTTGCCAGTCGCGCCCAGTGATGAGAGGATGGGATATTGCTTTGAAGACGAGCGCCTGCTTGCGAAGTCGTGCGCGATGGTAAAATCACAGAGGCCGACGCCGCGAAGATTTGTGACGCTCGCTTTACCAAGCCGTCGCCTCTCACGGCACTATGCCGCAAGGCGTGAGGCAAAAAATAACCCAAACGAAACCGTAACTGAACGAAAAACACACGATGAGAACTGCAATTTCCCTAGACGATGCCGACAACGAGGGCTTCAACGTTCCGGCTATTCCGCCGGCCACGTCTCAGCCTGTCGCGCCACCGAAGCCGGACGCGGACAATGAAAAATTTCCGGCAACGCTGGCGGACTCCTTCGTGCTTTTTAGGCAGATCGAGGCCGCAATCGGTCGGACGCCGGGCGGCCTGGAACTGCGCGCCCTTCAGGCCAGAATCGAACACTTGCGTTGGCATATTCACACGATTCAGCAGGGCGACATGCCAAAGGAATCAGACCGCCTTGCCCACATGGCCGCGCAACGGGACTGGTCTAAGGCATCGGCGAGAACTGAACTTTTACTTGCGCACGCTGATTCAGGCGACGCGCAGGCAAAAAAAGAGCTTGAGGCGATACGCGCTTCGTCGGCGCGGCATGACGCCAAGAGGCCGGCAAGGAAACCCGCCGGCAAGGGCTTACGAGACAGAATCGCCGGCAACGCCGACGTGCAGAAATCCATCGCGGCTGCTGCCGAGGCGGGCGACAGGTTCCGGCAGACGTTTATCGACCTGGATGAGAGCCTGTTTTTTGAAGAAAAGGCGCGCTCGTGTGCAATCGCGCTCGACTCGGCCACCGGATTGAAGGAAGTCGGGGCGCTGCGCGCCCGGCTGCTCAAGCTCCGTGCGCCCGGCGCTGATGCCGCTCGACGCGCCGCGCAGGTCGCGGTTGCAGAATCGTTCAAGCAATTCTCCGCCGCGCTGTCGCAATTGCTCCAAGTCGCAAAATCCAAACTGGTTGACATCGAAAGCGAGATTGAAGTTGCGGAGACTGCCCTATTCGATGGCTTCGGATTGCAACGGCAGGAAACGTCACTTTGGAATCACGTCAGAGCCATCGCCGGCAAACTCGACGAATTTGATTCGACTCTCTCGGCTCAAGAACAGCGCCCGCATACCCTCAGCCCGGCAGTTGGTGAGGCAATCTTGCAATTTTTTAGCCTGTGAACCTTTCTCCTCGACCCATACTTGCGACCTTTCGCGACGTGAAGCCACGCGCAAGGTTTGCTTGTATCGGTCGTGGCTCTTTAGCCGCGCCGCCACCCCGTTTTTGTTCGATTCGGGTATTGCGACCTTGCCAGGCTCGCAAGGCGGCGCGGCTTCTTTTTGATTTCAACTTTCGCCGCGCCATCCCGGTTTGGCATTGCCGGATTTTTCGCGAGTGTCTATCGCAAATGATGGCGCGGCGTCCTAATTAACCCCCATGCCGCTCTCTGACCCATTCGATAACACGCCGCCGGAACTCAACGCTTCGCTTGCGGAAGTCAAGCAACCGTGTCGCATCGTTGCCGTGGCCAACGTTGCGCTGCCCGGCGGACTCGACTCCGGCAGCACCATCGACACCAATACGCTGCTCGTTGGCGACCGCGTTTTTCTGGTAGGGCAATCGCTCGCCAGCGCAAACGGCATCTACGTGGTTAATTCTGGCAGCGGTAATGCCGCTCGCGCAGCGGACGCCGACGCAACGGTTGACTTCACGCCGGGCTTCATTGTGCCGATTTACGGCGGCACACACGGCGGCAGAAGGTGGCAACTTGCCTCGACGCCACCAATCAACGTCGGCACTTCCCCGCTTGTGTTCAACGAAATCACGCCCACTCCGCCCGTCGCCAAAACCGTCTAACCCATGCCTACCGCCACGAACAAGCTGGAAATCCTGATGAGCCTGACCGGGATGGCCCAGGTCATCACCGGCATCAATCAGTTGATTGAAGTCACCGGGCGCATTGCCAGCTTCGCGGCTAAGCCCGTCGAGATCGTCCAGAACTTGATTAACGCGGCGGACCAGGCCGGCAAAGAAGCGCAGAAGCTCGGCTTCACTTCCGTTGAAGCCTTTTCCAAGTTCCAACACGCTGCGAACATGGCAGATGTCAGCAATGAATCATTCACTGCCGGCATAAAAAACCTCGACAAGGCCCTCGCCGCCGCCGCCGCCAATCCCATGTCTGAGACTGCGCAAGCGTTCGCGGCTATCGGCTTCTCCGCTGTGGACGCCGCCGGCAAACTCAAAACGCCGGAGCAATCCATTCTCGAACTATCCGACAGGTTCGCCGGCTTCACTGACGACGCGAACAAGTCCTCGCTCGCCCTGAAAATCTTCGGGCGCGCCGGTATCGAAATGATTCCCATGCTCAATATGGGCGCGGCTGCCATTCGCGAGGCGGGGGCGGAAATTGATGGTATCGGGAAGGATGAGTCCGAGCAGGCGAAGCAGTTCAACGAAAACCTCAAGCGCCTGCACGCCGTCATCGTTGACATGGGCAACACCATCGTTAAGGCGCTACTGCCATATCTGTCCGAGTTCTCCGCCTGGCTCGTGAAGCTCCAAAAAGACAGCGGCTTCTTCGCCGCAGTCGCCGGCACCATCATAGACGTTCTGAAGTGGCTGGCAGTTGCCGCCTATGACGTTTATATCACTTTCAAAATCCTCGGCACAATCATCGGCTCGGTTGCGGCAGCCGTCTCGCTCGAATTCGATTCATCCATTCGCGCAAGCGTCCAGCTTGTCGGCATCTGGTTCTCCGCACTCAAGGGCATCGGCTCGCAACTGCTTAACGTCGCGAAGACCGCCGGCACCGCTGCCCAGGCGATGATGAAATTCGCCACTGGCGATTATCTTGCCGCGCTCGACCTCGCCAAAAAAGGCGCGTCTGACTTCGGCAAAGAAGCTGCCTCCGTCGGCAAAATCATCTCCGGCGCGGTTGTGGATTCCGGCAACGTCATGCTGGACAAATACGCCAAGGACTTCGCGGACGCAAAAGCCATCGCGAAAGGCGCGGCAAAAGACATTGCTGCGGACCTCATCAAGCTAGGCACGTTCACCCTCGACATCTTCTCTCCCAAGACACCCAAGCCGCAGGAAGCGCCATTTGAAAAGCAGCCAACGCCCGGCGTCCCGGACCAGGCATGGCTGGCCGCAATCGAGAAATCGAGGAAGGAGGCTGCGGACCTAGATAGGCAGTTTAACCTAGCAGTGATCGAGGGTATTGATCGAGCGCGCTTGGCGGAACAATACCGCTTCGATGACGAGCAGAAACAAATTAAGAGCCTTACCATTGATGAGATGCAAAAGAACGCACTGCTAGAGAAGGCATACGCGGCGCATCAGGTTGCCATGACGAAGATCGAGAAGCAAGGAGTTGATTCACGCCGGGCACTCAACATTCAAGCGATGGACGCTATTGGGGGCATGTTTGGCAGCCTCTCGACCCTGGCACAGACTTTCGGCAAAAGGGGATTCGAGATGGCGAAGGGCTTCTCATACGCGCAGGCGGTGATAAATGTAGCCGAGGGCGCAACGAAGGCTTTGGCGCAAGGGGGATTTCTCGGCATCGTAATGATGGCGGCTGTTCTGGCTGCTGGCGCGGCACAAATCGCGACCATCGCGAACGCAAAACCACAGGGCGTGGCGCACGGCGGTCTCGACTTCGTTCCAGGTGAACAAACCTTCCTGCTCCAACGCGGGGAGCGCGTGATTCAGCCGAAGGCGAATAGAGACCTGACGGATTTTCTCTCGAATTTTAGCGCTGACGCTGCTCGGTGGGATTTTGGAATCACACCATTGCAATTTAGCGGGAGTCGCAATAACGGCTCACAGACGGGAGAATGGATTGGCACTGCGTCCTCTGATTCCAACGAAAGCGGAAGGGTTATCGAGTTGTCAATCGACGGCTACAAGATTGGACGTGTCCTTTGGGAGTTGAGCCGAAATGGTAGGTTGCAAATCGCAGAGAGCGCCGTTCGTTCCGTCTAAGGCCATGAAGAAAATCGACTTAATCAAAATCGGGCCGCTCATTTTCGGCGTCGACCTGATTGCAAAAGGCGAGCCGTGCGACATCTGCATTTGGACTCCGATTGGCGCGGTGCGCTCCTTGATAGCCAGCGTGCGCGCATGGTTCGATCTGTGGCTCGACATGCGGTGATTTATCGAGGTTTGCCGATTGACTCGACAAACCCCGATACATTGGTGAGCATTATTGAGCTGATCGAACCTTCAGGAAGGGGCAGTGTATGTAACGAGCGGCCATTGAACGTTAAGGCAAGCTTCCCTTCACGGATATATTTGGATTTTGATAGGTCCTCTATAAACGGGAAAAGACCGGTAATCCATATCATCCTTGTATTTGTCAACTCGGTTATTGGCTTGGAGAGGGCATCCCCGTAAACTGAGATAAAGTAGGCTCTATAAAGAGTCCAATCCTGTCCGCCGCCGCCAGGCATTATCTCAAGTGAATAGTTTTGCTGTTCCAAGGATAAGAGAGGCATTGGATTGTGGTCAAGAAGAGCTATTGACGGCCCCGGAGACCAATAATCAATTCTCCGGTAGTTACCTCTAACTTTCATCTCTAGGAAAGCGGAACATGTGGCGAGAATCTGGTTTTGGGGGTCAAGGGAATCCAATTTCTGCGTGAGCTTTTGTAGCGAGTCGCTAATCTCGGTGCCTGGGAATTCCCGCGCCGCACGCTCTAGCAAAGGCGCAACATGAGATTCAAGTTGTAGATACTTGAATTGTTCAACTTGGAGTTTAGTCTCTAGTTCTCGAATCCGATCTTTAAGGGCCGAGACTTTTCCAGTGTTATACGCACCCCAAACAAAAAAGACCAAGAGTGCAGAGACAGCAAGCATTGGCCGACGTTTCCAAGTGGCAACGGCTGCATCCCAATTCATCTCCAACTTTTTAGGCCACGGAATGTAATCAGGAGTCGCCATTCATTCGTAAAAAATCGGAAGTTATTAGTGCCTGGGGTTTTCGTGGAGCATCCCATGTTCCGACGCCCACTGCTCGACATTGGCGGTCACAGCAATCCTCTCTTCGCAAGATAATCACGGCCTCCTGGTGTGGCGTGAAAAAACAAACCCACACCCATTTGTCCGATTACGGAATGAACAAATTTGCGCTGGAGCAACTGGTCAAAACAATAATCGCTTTTGGCCTGCGAAAGATTAAAATAATCGCCCTGCGAAAGACGAAACTGCTGAAGCGCCTGGTATTTAATGAGGCCACGCGTTGCGTTGGCAATCAAGACGAGTATCTTCTCGGCCTCATCTGGCAATATGTCCTGCGGCGGCTGCCTGAGACGCTGTATCTCCGAACGTGCGCCCTCAAGTTCTTGCTGCAAAGTCTCTACCTGCGAGCGAAGCTGTGCCTGCAAGTCCGCTTTATCAGATTCCAAAAGCTCTATCTGCGATTGCGCCTGCGCCAGTTTTGTCGCAAGAACGTCGCGCTCTGCAATGGCTTTGTCGCGTTGAAGCTCAATGAGGCCAACCTTCTCACGCAGAACATCGGCAACCTTCGCGTCTCCGATGCTTTTCAAAATGGCGGGCAACCATTCAATCATAAATGCGCGGGACCCTCCCCATGTTCCTTTGCCCACTGCTCGACAATCGCTTTCGCGCCCATCAGACCGGCCACTTCGCGGATTGCTTCGCTGTCGCGAACCATCCCGTCGGATTCAGCCATGCTTTCAAGAGTCGAGCGCGCCGCCGTCTCAAGCTCCCGCAGGACTTCTCCAATGGTGTATTCGTAGAAGTCTGTCAATTTTGTCGAATCGCCCCTCACAATTCTGAACTCCTGCCCCTTTGCGCGGTTCACTTCCTTCGGCATGGGGAAAGCCCATGCTTTGCCGCTGAATGAACGGCTGTCCCGTAATCCATATTGCACTCTGGACGAACCGCGCCGGCTGCTGGTTTGTGTTTTCATTCCGGCCTTGTAACGCAAAAAACCCGCGCTGTAAAGGGGCGCGGGCTTGCGGTTGACGGCAAGTCTATTCCTTTTCCGAAGCGGTCAAAAATTCTTCCGCACAATCCGCACAAAATAGCATCGTTTTGAGTCCCAAAAACGACTAATTCGGAAAATGGTAAAAAGTCGTTTTTGGTCAATCTTTGCGTGGTCTAAATCCACTTTCGCGGACACAATGAGACAAGCCTTTTTTAGGTTCGACTCCCGCCGCGCGCACCATTGGTTTGGAAATGTCAGCCCGCTGGGTTCGCCGCTCAAGAAAAGGTCTATGATCGTTGCCCGAACTGACGGTAGTGTCCTAGTTTGGTGGCGGCGGTGCTGCGGCACCGCCGTACGCCGCGGCAGCGGCGCACCCACCTGAAGCAAATTAGGACACTGCCGGACTGAGCGATGGCTTAACAGTGGGCGGTGTGTTTAGTTTACGACCGGCGGTTGGCTTCGGTTTGCTCGGCTGGTCTTCGTCGATAATTCCAAGAGCGATGTAGGCTTGTCTCAATCCATAACTCGTTGAGAGTATTTGCAAGTTATGGCTCCCCAGCTTCATCCATTTCAAAGCTGTCTGTCTGGAAATTTGCGGGCAATTCTCTTGAAGCCACTTGACCCAGCCCCCGGGCCCGACAAGCTCCTTGGTCCGCTTGAGTTTCTGCCCGCAGAGTATGGCTTCAGCCAGCGCCTCGCGACTTTTCTCCCTCGCGGCTTTAATCAGTCCGACAACGGATTCATAGCTCTCGCGCAGTTCGCAAGCCAGTTGCTTCAGTTCCGAAGGCTCTTTAATCGTGTGGCTCTTGGTGTTGATTTTATTGATTGCAGTTTTTATTGACATGGCTTTGTCCTCCAATCGTGTCGGCAATGATCTCCCGCGCGACAAATTCTGTTTCAGGGCTGAACGATTCAAGATTCTCAAATGTCATGCGCCGGGTGGAAGCGTTCGCAATGCCAAGTTTTCCGCCGGTGCGAAATTTTTTCGTGCTGCGAGTGTTTCCACGGGAACGGGAAACATTCTCTCCGCGCATGGCGAAGCTTGCTGTCAAACATTTGGTTGGCGATGTCTCATTTTTGCAAGACAACGCAAATCGAGAACTGGCGCGCTTCGTCCTCCTCGTCGTTCTCGTCCTCGATTCGTCCTCTTGGTTTCGAGGACGATCGGGTTCGTGGTCCCGATGCGCGATTCTGGAATCGTCGAGGCTCTCCCACGAACCACCCCTCACCCCTTCCCTCTCCCCATCCGATGGGGAGAGGGTGGCCGAAGAGCCGAAGGTCGGGTGAGGGGGATTCAACGTTCATGGCCCAAACTCACGGCCAATTTTTGGAGGTGTTCGCTCTCCATGACCCCCCCTCACCCCTTCCCTCTCCCCATCCGATGGGGAGAGGGTGGCCGGAGGTCGGGTGAGGGGAGTGTCCGCACACGACATTGATTGGAAATTACTTTTCGCAACCGCTGTAGGCCATGGAATCAGTGGTTGGCGGAGCCGTTGACATGGATCGTCAGGTTCCTCGTACTGGTGGTGCCGCGGGTACACGTGACGGTGAGTGTGACCGTGAAATCCCCTGAGGAAATGTAAATGTGAGTGGGATTTTGCTCCACGTTGTGGGCCGAGCCGTCGCCAAAGTCCCAGTTCCACGCCGCGACAGGCGCGCCCCCGGACTTATCGGTGAACCGCACTGTCAACGGTACATTGCCTGAAGTCGGCTCCGCCACAAAGTCGGCCGTCAAGCCCGACGGTGGCGGTGCTGGCGTTGTGACATGGATCGTCAGGCTCTTGCTGTTGGAACCGCCGCTGCCCGTCACCGTCAGTGTGACCGTGTAGTCCCCGGCATTGTTATACGTGTGCGACGGGTTCGGCGTCGAGCTGTGCGACGAACCGTCGCCAAAATTCCAGTCCCGCCTCGTGATGCTGCCGCTGGACCGGTCCGTGAATTGCACCGCCAAAGGCGCCTGGCCCGAAGTTGTGTTCGCCGTGAAGTCCGCCGTGGGCGGTGACGGCGCTGCTGAGTCATTATCGTGGATGGTTATCGTCGCGCTGCCGGGTGAACCCACATTGTAGGCTGCGTCCTGCGAAAGCGTCAGCACCACCGTTTCATCGCTCTCCACCTGACTGTCATCAATCGGCGTCACCGTGACGGTCGCTGAAGCGGCCCCGGCTGGAATCGTTACCGAGGTGGGGAGGGATTGGTAGTCGATTCCGTTGGCTGCGGAGCCGCCCAGCGAATACCGGACCGTCAGCGTCGAGGCCATGCTGCCGCTGCGACTCAGGGTGAACGTGACCGGATCAGGCCCTGGTTCGGACGCTTCGGGATCGGTGGCCGCGACGCTTACGGTGGGTTGTTGCGGCGGCGGCCCCTGATCGTTGTCGTGGATGGTCACCGTGGCGCTGCTGGGCGAACCGACGGTGTATCCCGCTCCGGCCACCAGCGTCACAATCACCGTTTCATCCCCTTCAACTTCCGAGTCGTCAATCGGCGTAATCGTCAGGTCGCCGTCCGCCAAACCCGCGGGGAATGGGCTGGTGGTGGGCAATTGCTGGTAATCGACTCCATTAACAGCCGTGCCGGAGAACGTCCAGCTCACTTGAATCGCCTGCGAAGTGTCGCCGGTCCGGTGGAAGCGGATGATGCCATTATCCGGGCCGCTCTCCGAAGCATCTGAATCAACTGCCGACATCGTGATGACCGGCTGCCCCGGCGGTGGTGCAGTCCCGTCGTTGTCCGCGATCGTGATGGTTGCGCTGTTGGCCGAACCGACGTCGTAGTCCGCGCCAGGGGAAATCGTCAGCACAACCGTTTCGTCACTTTCGGCCTGGTTATCATCGATCGGTGTGACGGTGACCGTGGCCGAGGAAGCGCCCGCCGCAATCGTCACCGAAGTGCCCAGTGGCTGGTAATCTGTTCCGTTTTGCGCTGTACCGCTCAACGCATAGTTCACTGTCAGGGCCGAGGAAGTGTCCCCTATTCGACTGAGGGTGAACGTGGCTGTGTCAGGCCCTTGTTCGGAAGCGTTGCCATCGGTGGCCAACACGGACACGATCGAGGTCTGCTGTGGTTGAGGCGGAGCCGATCCACCGAGCGCTTTTTGCAAATTGAGGCGACCGCCGCTCACGCACTTGCCCGCCAGAGCCGGCAGCGGGTCAACGTTCGCCAAAATCCGGTCGATAATTTGCCGATAGTTCTCGTTCGGATAATGAGCCATCAGGAGCGCGCAGGCTCCGGCGACGTGGGCTGCGGCCGGTGAGGTGCCGTCATTATACCGATAATCGCTGTCGGAGCCGTTCCAGCAAGAAAAGATCGTCGCGCCCGGCGCACTGAGGTCAACAGTCGTCGCGCCGTAATTGGAAAAGAAGGCCGGATCATCGTTGCGCGTAGTGGCGGCGACGGAAATGATGTTATCCAGATCGAAGCTGGCAGGATAAATAGGAACAACGTCATTGTTGTCGCCCGCATTGCCTGCCGCTGCGACGAAAATGATGCCGGCTTGGCGCAAGCTATCGATGGCGTCACGCAACGCTTGGGAGTTAAAGCTCGTGCCGCCCCAACTGGCGTTCACGATCTTCGCACCCTTGCGGCGCGCGAAGTCAATGCACTTGATGGCGTCCGAAGTGAACCCGTTCCCAGTGGGGTCCAGAAATTTGCACGCCATGATCTGCACGTTCCAGCAAACGCCGACAATGCCGACGGTGTTGTTGCCCACCGCGCCGATCGTTCCGCTGACATGCGTGCCGTGCCCGTGGTCATCATCGGGGTTGCCGGTGTTGTTTATGGCGTTGATGCCGTGAACGTCGTCCACGTACCCGTCGCCGTCGTCGTCAGTGCCATTACCAGGAATCTCGCCCGGATTGACCCACATGTTGTCGGTCAGGTCTTCGTGCGTATAGCGCACCCCGGTGTCAATGACCGCGACGATAATATTATCCGCAGTGTTCTGAATGTCCCACGCGGCCTCCGCGCTGATATCCGCGCCGGGCGTGCCGCCGTAAAGGCCGGTGTTGTGCAAGCCCCAAAGCGATCCATCACCATAACGGAAGTCATCGGGCGTCTGCAGCGCCTGCACTTGATAATCCGGTTCCGCGTATTCCACCATGCCGCTGCGTCGATAAGTGGAAATCAGATCGGTGATGCTCGCCGTCGCAGGCACCTTTACCACCTGCAAATTGCCGATGCCCGGATAGCTCTGTAACACTTGCGTCCCCACCAACGCATGCAAGTCTCCCAAGCCAGACAGAATCCCGCGCTTGGGCTTGACCAAAATCCTGTCCTGTCGGAAATCTTCCAAAAGATTTTGCGTGGAGACAGGGCCACGTGAAGGTACCGCCCGATAAAATCGTTGCGGAAGATTGTTGGGCTGCGAGTCAACGAAATTGAAATAACCGGCGCTGGAGACGGTGTTGGTGAAAACGGGCGTCCAGTCCGCAAGATCGCTGCTCTCTTCCACCACGTAGCTCGCGCCGGGTGGCCCCGGAACACGGAAAACGAATTGAGAGGAATCCAAGGCAAGGCCGCCGGCAGGCGTCGTCGGCGGGCTGAATTGGCCGGATCTGGCCGGCGGGACGCCGATCACGGCCAGAACAGTTGCGAAAAGAAGCAGGAATCTTGCGGTCCGTGATTTTGGGGCCGCGGGTCGAATTGTTTCCTGCCGGGATGTGGAGCGTGTTTTCATAAACTCATCGGTGCTCCTTCGTTGAGTGTTGGGGCGTTTCCGTTGGTTCCATTCCGAATCGGTATCCAAGTGAACTCAGTTCGTCCGCTATCTTCGCTAGCCGGAAGGCTCGCGGGACCTGGCCACGGGTCAGACGTGGCACGCGGAGCAGCAACCAACCGGGGTTGCTTCTGTCAGCCGGCCCAAAGCTTTGTTTTTTAGGAACTGTGGCCGTTTAACAATAAGCGGATCGCTGAAGCCGATGCAGGTGGGTGAAAACCTGAAATGCCGAGGCTGGAAAACCCCATTTCGCCAACAAAAGAAGAAAATTTAAAACGTGAGAATCACTAACGAAGTTGCGGGAAATAGTGATGGCGCGAACAACTCCTCCCAGGCATCATTTCATTCCGGGGCGAAACCTGAATCGAACGCCCCCCTGACCCAACGGGTCTCATCTTTGTGGAAGCCGTTCGTTCAAACCTGATGAAGGCGATTTTGCCGTGGTGTGTGGCCCTTGTGCTGGCCGTGGGGCTGGTCGTGCTGTACACCGGGACGAAGAGCAAGGAGAAGGAATTGGCTGCGCTCCGGCAGGCGAACCAGGAGTTAAGCAGCGCGCGCGCTGAGAACGATGAGTTGAAGAAAATTCAAGTGCAGGTCCAGGAGTTGACCCGGCTGCGGAAGGAGAACGAGGAACTTCACCGTTTGCGCAACGAAGTCCACCAACTGCGCGACGAAAAACGACAAGTCAGCAAAACCGGGCAGGCGGCGCAGTCGTCGGTCGCTCCCGCCAAAACAGACACGACAGCGCAAGCGCAAGCGCAGCTTCAACAACTACTGGCTGAAAATCAACGCCTGCGAGCGGAAAATCAACAGTTCCAGCAGGTGCAAGCGAATGTCCAGGTCACTGCCTGCCTCAACAACCTGCGGCAGATTGACAGCGCCAAGCAGCAATGGGCTTTGGAGAACAAGAAACCGGTCAGCGCGCCGGTCAGCGCTCAGGACATCCAGCCTTACTTGCCAAACAACGCCCTTCCCGTGTGTCCACTCGGCGGTCTTTACGCACTCCACACAGTGGGGCTCCTCCCGACTTGCAGCATTCCTGGCCACGTCCTTCCGCAGCAATAACCGGCAGTCACCTGTTGCGCGGGCACAATAAATTGAGTTCACCTCCAACGCTTCAGGAATTTTCCGGTCTGATCACGGCGACGACCAGCGCGTTGTCTTTCAGATATTTCCTGGCAACCGCGTGGACTTGCTCACGAGTCACGGCCTCGTATTGGACCTCCTCGGTGTCGGCGTTGGCGTAGCCGAGGCCGTAGAGTTCATCGAGCGCGGTGGTCGCGGCGAAATGGCCGAGGTCCTGGCGGGCGATTTTCTTTTGACCGATGATTTTGGCTTTGGCCCGCTTGAGTTCTTCCTCGCTCAAACCTTCCGCTTGCAGCAGCTCGACTTCCTTGAACAATTCCTGTTCAACCCGCTCAACGTCCTCCGGCGCAGTGCCGCAATACAAGGCGAAGTAACCCGGCGCAAGTCCGAGAAAATTTTGGGCGCCCACATAATAAGCCAGTCCAAGCTTCTCGCGGATGCGCAGGAACAGACGCGAGCCGAGATCGCTGCACGCTTCCTGGATCAACTCCAGAGCGTAGCGGTCCTGGTCGTGAACGGTGGCGCCCGGAAAGCCGATGGCCAGCACCGCCTGCTTTTTGTCGCGGCTTTCGGTGAAGCGCTTCCGGGAATTGCCGATGACCGATTGGCGCTCTGTCGCCGTCTTCGGCAGCGAGGCATCTGGCTTTGATTTCCATCGAGCAAAAGCATTCCTGGCCGCCGGGAGGACCTGTTTCG
>QHNT01000395.1 GCA_003218515.1 Verrucomicrobiota bacterium
GGGAACATTGTTGGCCTCTGCCCAGTCCACGACAAACTCTTTTATGGCATCGGCCTGATACCGATACCACTCCTCCAGCAAGCCCAGGCGGCTGGCCGTGTCCTGAAAGTAGCGAAACGAGCCTTTGCCCTTGATCGCCAAGAGCACGTGCGCCGGCTCATCCCTAGAATTCGCCAGGAATAGTGACAGACTGGACGGTTGGCGACAAGCGCGCGCGTCCGACCCTCAGGCCGCGCGTTGCAAGTTGACACCAGGCTATTCCTGAACTTTGTTAGACCACGTTTTGTCTTAGCATTATGCAGAAACCAGTTTTTAACGGACCGCCGTCGCCGGAGGAATTCCAGCGCCAACTGCAGGAGTTCATGCGACAGCATTTGCCGGGCGGCAACGTGTCGTCGTTCACCAGGCCCGACACCTCAGACGCGCCGGAAGGCTCACACCCCGAGTCGAATTCTGAGGCATTCAAGTTCGATTACAAACCGCGCGACGTGAAGGCGTACCTCGACCGCTTCGTCGTCAAGCAGGAGGAGGCCAAGAAGGTCCTGAGCGTCGCCTTGTGCGACCACTATCACCACGTGCGGCTGGCGATGGATGGAAAGGCGCAGCCGAATTACGCCAAGCAAAACATCATCCTGATCGGGCCGACGGGCGTGGGCAAAACCTACTTGATCCGCAGCATCGCGGACCTCATCGGCGTGCCGTTCGTGAAGGCGGACGCGACGAAATTTTCCGAGACCGGTTATGTCGGCGGCGACGTGGAGGACCTGGTGCGCGACCTGGTGCGCCGCGCCGATGGCGAGGTGGCGCGGGCGCAATACGGCATCATTTACATTGACGAAATCGACAAGATCGCTGCCGCGCCGAACATGAACGGCCGCGACGTCAGCGGCCGCGGCGTGCAGACCAACCTGCTCAAGTTGATGGAGGAAACCGAGGTGCCCGCGCGCGCGCCGCACGATATCGCGGGCCAGATCCAGGCGATGATGGAAATGACCCAGGGCCGAGGCAGGAAGCAGCCCGCGACCATCAACACCAAACACATCCTGTTCGTCGTCAGCGGCGCGTTTGGCGGATTGGAAAAGATTATCCAGAAACGGTTGCGTGAGGCGACGATCGGTTTTGCCGCATCGGCGAAGACAGCCGTTGAGGAAGACCTTGTCTTCTCCGAAGCGCAAACGCGCGATTTTATCGAGTTCGGTTTTGAGCCGGAATTCATTGGCCGCCTGCCGGTGCGGGTCGTTTGCCAGCAGCTCAATGTGGATGATCTGTTCCTGATTCTGAAGACGTCCGAAGGCAGCATCATTCGCCAATACGAGCAATCATTTGCCGCTTACGGCATCGAAGTGCTGTTCCGCGACGACGGCCTGCGGCGCATTGCCGAACTCGCCGCGGAGGAGAAGACCGGGGCGCGCGGGTTGATGACCGTGTGCGAGCGGATCTTCCGCGATTTGAAATTCGAGTTGCCTTCGACGACCGTGAAACGGTTCGTCGTCACGCGCGAGCTGGTGGATAATCCGGCGGCCGAGTTGCAGAAACTCCTCGCCGAGCACGAAAAGCAAGAGCACGTCGTGATGCGGCAGTTGTTGCAGGAGTTTGCTCGGCGTTTCCACGAGAGCCACGGATTGAAAATCTGGTTTACTGACGCGGCAGCGGACCGGCTGGTGGCGCAGGCGCTGGAGCAGTCCAAGCCGATACGCGATTTGTGCGCGGAGAAGTTCAAGGACTTTCAATTCGGCCTGAAACTCATCGCTCAAAACACCGGACGAAAGGAATTTGCCATCGACGCCGATGCCGTGGAGACGCCGGACAAGGTGTTGAGCGACTGGGTCGTGGCCAGTTACCGGACGGAAATCACGAAGGATTGACTTCCACGCCCGCCATCAGGCGCAGGAGATTTGCCTGCGAAAATTCCTTTCGCTCCAGTTCGCCTGCAATTTCCTGCTCGCGCATAACCAGAATGCGGCGGCTGAGGTTCATGATTTCGGGCAGTTCGGAAGAGATGACGAGCAGCGCGATGCCCTGGCAGACGAGTTCGTCGAGCAGTTGATGGATTTCCGCCTTGGCGCCGACGTCGATGCCGCGCGTCGGCTCATCCACAATCAGGATGTCGCACTCACGCGCGAGCCATTTGGCCAGGGCGATCTTTTGTTGGTTCCCGCCGCTGAGGCCGGCGATGAGCGCGTCGAGTGACGGCGTCTTCACACGCAAAAGGTCCGCATAATGTTGAACCAGCGATTGTTCTTCGAGCCGGCGCACAAAGCCGAGGCGGGTCAAGCGATTGAGAGTCGCGAGCGATGTGTTCTCGCGGCAATTCATTGAGAGCACCAGCCCAAGTCGCTTACGATCTTCCGGCAGCAAACCGATGCCGGCGGCCATTGCGGCGGTGACCGAGCCAAGCGGCAATTCCTCGCCGCGCACGAAGATTTTGCCAGCGGCCGCTTTGTCCAGGCCGAAGATGGCCTGAGCGACTTCACTGCGTCCCGCGCCGACGAGTCCGGCAAAACCGAGCGCTTCGCTTGCACGCAGCGTGAAAGAGACGTTCTTGAATTTGCCGGGCGACGAAAGGTTCTCTACGCGCAACACCTCATCGCCGAGCGAAAGAGAGAGATGCTTAGGTGTGTGCCCGACCACTTCGCGTCCAATCATCTGTTGAACCACGCGGTCGGGATTTGTCGCCACGATTTTTTCCGTGGCGACGCGCCGGCCGTCACGCAGAACGGTGACAGCGTCGCAGAGTTGGAAGATTTCCTCCATCCGATGCGAGACGTAAATCACGGTAATGCCGTGTTCCTTCAAGTGTGCCAGCAGATGGAAGAGATGCTCGCTTTCGTGCGAGGAGAGTGAACTGGTCGGTTCGTCCATGACGATGACCTGCGCGTCGGTGCCGACGGCGGCTGCGATTTGGACGACCTGTTCCTGGCCGGTCGAAAGCTCGCCAATCGGTTCGTCAACATCGATGTCCGCCTCGATTTTACGGAGCATGGCGCGGGCGCGCCTGCGCATTTGCGCGCGGTCAAGCCAGCCGGCACGATTCGGCAAATCGCCAAGGCAAAGATTTTCGGCGACACTCAGGTTCGGACAGAACGCGAGTTCCTGGTGCACTATGGCGATGCCAAGCTGACGGGCGACCAGTGGATTGGCCGGGTGAATCAATTTGCCGTCGAGATGGATTTCGCCTTCGTCCGCCGTGTAAACGCCGGCAAGAATCCTGCCGAGGGTGCTTTTGCCCGCGCCGTTCTCGCCGATGAGCGCGTGGCAACTGCCGCGCTCAACACAAAAGCTTACACCGTCCAGCGCGAGCACGCCGGGGAAGCGTTTGGTAATGTTTTTGAAGATGAGAAACGACATTTTGTTCTTGTCCGCGAAACACGCTAAATGTCGAGAGAATTGTTCGTCAGATTAGCCTGTTCGGCGTGCGTGCGCCAGCTTCTCTCTCAACCATCCGGGCCGATTGGTCGTGATGCCATCGACTCCGGCCGCCACGAGTTTCCGGGCTTTGGCCGGTGAGTCAACGGTCCAGACATAGACTTTCAATCCCGCGGCCTTGAGCTGGTTGACCAGCGCGGCATTCACCGGACCGTTTGCGTCGAGATCGACGCCATCGAGTCCGGTCTCCCGGGCGGCGGCAATCAACTCCTCAACGGCACGGGACCGGCGCCCGGTATTCCAGTTGCGTCTGAATCTGGTGATCCAGCAGACTTCCAATCCTGGCATCTGGGCCTTGACCTGTTTCATCAGAGGCCGTGAGAAGCCGATGGCGACCATCATTGACGGTTCTTTGGGCGCGCTTACCGCGATGCGCACGAATTCCTGAATGCCTTCCGGGCCGCACTTCAGTTCCACAAAGAGACGCTTGCCCGCCGGAATGGTCGCGAGAACTTCCTCCAGCATCGGGATTCTTTCCCCGATCCACCGCCTGCCTTTCCAGCGGCCAACATCCAGCGAGCGCAGTTCGGCCAGAGTCTGTTCGCCAATTCTCCCGTTCACCTTGCCCGTACGACGCGTGTTGTTGTCATGAATGACCGCCAGCTTGCCGTCTTTGGAAAGCCGAACATCAACTTCAACAGCGTCGGCCTTCTGCCGCCACGCGAGGCTAACGGCGGCCAGTGTGTTTTCCGGCGCATCCTGCGACGCGCCGCGGTGGGCGATGATGTCCACAAGTTTAATCCCAAACGATCGAAAAGGGTCAGAATTCAGTCTATTTCTGAGGGCGAGACCACTCCAATGTCATTGGCGAGCAATCCCTTGGTTACTCCGCCTTCCATATCGTTTTCAGCTTCTGGACGATTCTTGCGCTCCCTTGTGCTCAGTTACTTCGGCAGCCACTTCTCCCAGTTCCTGGCGAATTCATCCACGTTTTCCCTGGTCACCGGAATGAGTGCACTGACATCTTTGACGCTGGACGGGTCCTTCCTGAGATGGATTCTGTTAATGAGGTGCTCGACCGAACGATAGCCCCATTCATAGACCTGCTGGGCGAGGAGCAACTGAACGTGGCCGCTGCGGAGATAGGCAAGCTCGGGCGGCAAAGCGTCAACGGAGACGCATTTCACCGTGCCGGGTTGCCATTTCAAAGCGTTGTCGGTGAACAGCGGCCAGCCGCCCACCATCGCCCAGCCAGTGATGTCCGGGTTGGCCTGCATCACCTGCTCGACTTTGGCGGCGGCGTCCTGCGGAGTTTCTTTGTGGTAGTAAACGTCGCGAATGGTGATGCCGGGATATTTCTTCGCGGCGTTCTTCACCCCTTGCACGCGCTTCTGGAGGTTGGGTGCGTTCTGGTTGCCCGCCAGAATAGCAACGATCCCTGTCCCGCCCATGAACCTGGCCAACTCTTCCAGGACCCGTTCGCCGCATTTCACGTCGTCGATGGCGTAAGTGACGAACCGTTTGCTGTTCGGCGCGTCGGAGTCAAAGGTGGACACCGGCACGCCATTCTTCACGGCGGAATTGATGGCGTCGGTGAGCTTGTTGGCGTCCGAGCAACTGACGGCGATGCCGTCGGCGCCGGCCAGCACAAGCTGTTCAATGGCCTCGGCCTGTTTCTGGGCGTCTTCTTCGTTGGGCGTGCGCCAGTCGATTTTGATTTCGATGCCGTGCTTCCTGCCGAGATCGCGCGCGGCATCCGTCGCGCCGATGCGCGCGGCCTGGAAGACCGGATTGCTCTGTGACTTCGCGACGAGGCCGATGGTGAAGGATTTTTTCTGGGCTTGAACATTCAACACGACACCAAGGGCGGTAAAAATGTTCAGGATGAGTTTTAGATTCATAGCGTTTTTGGTCTGGTTCTTTGGCATCTGGTAAAGAAATGGTCCATGCCCAGGGAATGCTTACCCCGATCCAACCGGGCCTTCAAACCGTTTTCGTGAGCCGCCGTTTGGCCAGCCAGGTGTTGAACTGGTCGAGCGTGACGGCCAGGATGACGACCGTGCCGATGATGATTCGGCTGTAACTCTGATCAATGCCGAGGATGACGATGCCATTGTCGATCATTTTGATGATGAGCGCGCCGAGCAAAGCCCCCAAGGCGGAGCCTTTTCCGCCGGACAGACTCGCCCCGCCCACCACCGCCGAGGCGATCACGTCCAGTTCGTAGCCGGAGCCGTCGCCGGACGAGGCGCTGCCGTAGTAGCCGATCGCCAGCAACGCGGCGATGCCCGCGGTCAACCCGGAGAGGACATAGACGCTGAGTTTGACTCGGTCGACCCGCACGCCGCTGAAACGGCTGGCCAATTCATTGCCGCCGACGGCGTAGATGCGCCGGCCAGCCGCGAGCCTTGCCAGGTAAACGGTTCCGATAATTGTCACCAGGATCATCACCAGCAGCGGCACGAGACGCAAACCGCCGAAAGCCTCCCACTTGACCAGTTCGGGAAAGGCCGTGGGAAAGGTCCCGACGGATTGGCCGGTGGTGATGACGAAGGCGACTCCGCGGTAGATGGTCATGGTTCCCAGGGTGATAATGAAGGGATGGACTTTGAGCGCGACAATCATGCCGCCGTTCACGATCCCGCAAAGGGTGGCCGATCCAACGCAAACAGCCGCGCCCAACGGCACGCTCAGCCCGGATGAGACTGAACTGCGCGGCCCGTCTGCGCCAAATTGGTGCAGGACCAGCGCCGCCAGCACCGAGGCCAGCGCATAGACAGCGCCCACCGACAGGTCAATGCCACCGGAGACGATGACGAACGTCGCGCCGACGGCCATGATGGCGAAAAAGCTGGTGTCTTTGGCAAGGTTGGTGAGGTTTTGGGCGTTCAGGAACTTGTTCTG
>QHNT01000015.1 GCA_003218515.1 Verrucomicrobiota bacterium
CACCTGGACTTCGCCGGCGATTTTTGGATGCGACGCGTCGGAAATATCCACTACCCACAGCGGATCGATGCGCCGGAAAGTGACGACATAAACGAGACCGCCGTCGAAGCGCGTGGCGTAAAGGCGCTCGCCGTTGCCCAGCGTCACTTGTCCCAGCTTGAACACCCCTTCCGGTCCGACAGCGCGCGGATCGGGCAAATGAAACGTTTCAAGCTTTGTCGCCCACGCGGTGTTGCCGTTGACAGGCGCTTCGGAAATGGCGGTAAAAACGAAATTCGCCCAGTTCATCTTGAACTTGTCGTTCACGCGGCCCGCGGTGGAAATCGAAGCGACTTCACTCATCGCGCCATCCGGTGCGGTGATGTCGAGGCAGTGGACAATCGAGCGCCAGTAATCGGACGGGGAGGGGACAACGACGAACAGGAAGACGTCCGTGGCCGCGATGACGTTATCATAGCCGGAATACCAAATCGTGTCTTTGGCGACGGGCGCTTCGGGATTGCTCAGGTCAAACGAGGAAACCAGCGAACCGGCTTCCCACGTCACTGAGTTCGTGCCGTTGGTCTTCACCTGATAAGTTTGCGACGCGACGTAAAGGGCGGTGCCGACCAGCCGGCTTTCCTGAACGAATCCTTTGACCGGGAGACTCGCCGCCACTTTCGGCGCGCTGCCGCTCACGTTCACGATCAGTACCCGACTTTCGCTGTCGCCGCCCCACCAGCCGCAGCCATCGCGCGCCAACAACACGACGTGCTTCGCGTCGAGCAGATACATCTGTTCGCCCGCGGCCGGGATCGGCAAGACCCCTTTCACCGCTGCCGAATCCGGCGCCGAGATGTCGATGACCTGGAGGCCGCGGTATTGGTTGAAAAAGTAAAGCGTGTCGCCGCTCGTCTTCCAGATGTCCGACTCGACAACGTCGCGCGAAGGCGCGCCAGCCTTCGGATCGGCGCCAGGCAAAGCGGTCGGCCCAACGTCGAACACGGCGCTCAGGTTGCCGGAGCTGACTGGCTGGCCGGCGAATAAATTTGTGCCGGTGTAGAACGCAGCCGGCAACGGCTCCTGGTTGTCGGCCCGCACCCGCAACACTTCGAGAGTCGGCGCCCTGGGAACACGGAAAGTGACTTCGCCGCCGCTGCCGTTAAGCCGCGTCAGCGCGCGCGGCTCCCAACTCCCCGCACCCAGCCGACCGCGGCATTCGAGCGTGACGCGCTGGATTCCGGGGGGCACTTGCGCGGTGACCACCACATTCGTTCCCTCCAGCCGGACGGATGTGATGGCCGGTGAATCTTCGGGTGAGGCGGAAACGAAATGGCTGCTGAGGAATAAGACGAGGACAGACAACCAGGGACCGGGCCAGCAAGAAAGAAAGCTTTTTGTTTTCATGACACGTCTCCACTACACACTGCTTCCCCCAGTCGTATTGCGCAGGCTAACCGGCCCGTTACGGGTTCGTCAAGACGAAGATTTTGAGAATTTTTCCCAACCTCTCGCTTGCCCGTTGTCACGATTCAACCTTCAAGCGATGCGACGAACTCAAGATTCACTTCGGGTTCGCCGGCACTCTGGCTGCCCCATGAACATTGTGCGGGATGACCAGCACGTCTTCGGTGCCTGTTTTTTCCTCCGGGATGCGCATGGCGTAGAATGAACGATAGACGAAGACCAGCGCGACGGCGAAGAAGAACGCGCCGATGCAGGTTTTCAATGCCTGTTGCGTTTCCGGCATCGTCACCGCGATTTCCGTGGCGAGCAGGCCGAACAATGTGGTGAACTTGATGACCGGGTTCATGGCCACGGACGAGGTGTCCTTGAAGGGATCGCCCACGGTGTCGCCAACGACGGTCGCCGCGTGAAGGTCGGTGCCTTTCTGTCGGAGGTCCACTTCCACGATTTTCTTGGCGTTGTCCCAGGCGCCGCCGGCGTTGGCCATGAAGATGGCCTGGAACAGTCCGAAAAACGCGATGCCGACGAGATAGCCGATGAAGAAGTAAGGGTTGAAGAACGCCAACGCCAGCGCCAGGCAGAAGATCACGATGAAGATGTTCCACATGCCTTTCTGCGCATAGACGGTGCAGATCCGGACCACTTCCTTGCTGTCCTTCTCCGACGCGGTGGTGGCATCGAGTTTCATGTTCTCCTTGATGTAGACCACCGCGCGATACGCGCCCGTCACGACCGCTTGCGTGGACGCGCCGGTGAACCAGTAAATCACCGAGCCGCCCATGAGCAGACCGAGGATGATCTCGGGCTGCACCAGGCTTAGCTTGCCCACCACGCCGCCGAACAGGTTTTCGAGCAGGATAATGATGCCGAACACCATTGTGGTCGCGCCGACGACGGCCGTGCCGATGAGCACCGGCTTGGCGGTGGCTTTGAAGGTGTTGCCCGAACCGTCGCCTTTTTCGAGTTGATACTTGGCGTTCTCGAAGTCGGGGCTGAAACCGAAATTCTTCTGCAGGTCTTCCTTGATGCCCTTGCGGCCTTCGATCTGACTCAGTTCATAGACCGACTGGGCATTGTCCGTGACCGGACCGTAGCTGTCCACCGCGATGGTCACCGGCCCCATGCCCAGGAAGCCGAACGCGACCAGGCCGAATGCGAAGATCGGCGCGGCAAACTTAAACGTGACGGGCATCAGACCGACGACCGGGGAGCCCTGGTAAGTGGCGAAAAGGTAACTCACGAACATCAGGGAGAGAATGCAAAGACCCATCCAGAACGCGGAGAAGTTGCCGGCCACGAATCCCGACAGGATGTTCAAGGAAGCGCCGCCGTGTTTCGAGCAGTTGGTGACTTCCCGCACGTGCCGCGAGGTGGTGCTGACGAACACCTTGGTGAACTCCGGAATCAACGCCCCCGCCACCGTGCCGCAGGAGATGATGGCCGAGAGCACCCACCAAAGGGCCGGGTCCATACCCGCCTGTTTCGCGAGGAGAAAGTAACTCGCCCCGAAAGTAATGACGATGGAGACCGCCGATGTGATCCATACCAGGTGGGT
The DNA here is from genome assembly GCA_003218515.1 of Verrucomicrobiota bacterium. GTDB lineage: Bacteria > Verrucomicrobiota > Verrucomicrobiia > Limisphaerales > AV2 > AV2. The sequence continues at coordinate 3,002 of QHNT01000015.1, forward strand.
AAGCGGGGCTTCAAAATCGAAATCCTTTTGGTTTGCGTATTTGGCTTTGCTGACTGCCTCGTTGACGAAGTAGGATATTAGCGAGGTCACGATCATCAACGCGCGCATGGTGAACAGCCAGATGATGAGCGTGGCGCAGATAGCCGGGTCGGCTGCCAGGGCCAGAGCCAGGAGCGCAATCAACGCCACCCCGGTCACGCCGTAGGTTTCAAAACCGTCCGCCGTCGGGCCCACACTGTCGCCGGCATTGTCGCCGGTGCAGTCGGCGATCACACCGGGGTTCTTTGGATCGTCTTCGGGCAGCTTGAAGACAATCTTCATCAGGTCGGAGCCGATGTCGGCGATTTTGGTGAAGATACCGCCGCAGATGCGCAGCGCGCTGGCGCCCAGCGATTCGCCGATCGCGAAACCGATGAAGCAAGGGCCGACCAGTTCCCTGGGCAGGAAGACCAGAATGCAGATCATGAAGAACAACTCAACACAGACGAGGAGCAGACCCACGCTCATGCCGGAACGCAAAGGGATGCCAAGTGTGGCGAGCGCGTTGCCCTTGAGCGCAGAGAACGAGGTGCGGGAGTTGGCCGTGGTGTTGATCCGGATGCCGAACCACGCAACGCCGTAGGAACCGAGGATACCCAGGATCGAGGCCAGCAGGATAACGAGGACATGGCCGAAGCTCTGACCCTCAAGCACCTTGAAATAAAAGAAAATGCACGCCGCGATCAGCAGCCAGAGAATGACAAGGAACTTGCCTTGCTGAAACAGGTATGTCTTGCAGGTCTCCCAGATGGTGTTGGACACGTTACCCATCGATTCGTGCACCGGCAGCGCCTTGGTCTGCTTGTATTGCACCAGTCCAAAGATCGCGCCTGCTGCGCAAATCAGGATGCCGAGATACATCAATCTCAGGCCGCTCACACCACCCAGCCCGCTAAACGTCACCGGCGCGAGGTCGGGGATTTTGATATCCGCTTCGCTCCCCAGGAGGGGAGTGACGCCGCATCGGACAAGGATCAATAGCAGCGGAAACCAGGACTTACGCTTCAACATAATTCTCTTTGCTTGTTTGAAACCGATTGCTTGGTTGTGAAACACCTAATCAGGCTGTGCCTGGCCAGTAACATTGAAAGACGGCGGGTGTGTCAAGCCCATTCCAACGAAAAGCCGCAAAGGCGAAGCGTACCGCGTTCGTTTTTTCTTTGGCGGCCACGGGGGATTTGTTACAGCAGAAACCGTTTGAAGATGGAATATCTTTGGATCGCTCTGGGCAGCGCCATTGGTGGGGTCACCCGCTACTGGCTGTCTGGCATCGTCGCCGATCGCCTGGGCACAGTTTTTCCGTGGAACACGCTGGTCGTGAATATCACCGGGTCCTTCGTCATTGGCGCGGTTGCGGCCGTCGCCGGCGCCGAAGGACGGGTTCATCCGAACCTGCGTCCGTTCGTAGTCCAGTTTTTGATGATGGGCATCTGCGGCGGTTATACCACATTTTCCTCCTTTAGCTTGCAGACCTTGAATCTCGTGCAGGAAGGACAGTGGCTTTACGCCGGAGCCAACAGCGCGCTGTCGCTCGCGCTCTGTCTGGTCGCGGTCTGGCTGGGCTATCTCGTCGGCCAAGTGATCAATCAGTGAGATGAAAATTCCTGAAAGTGGAAAACTGCTCCGCATCTTCATCGGTGAAAGCGACCGCTGGCATCACCAGCCGCTGTACGAAGCGATTGTGTTGAAGGCGCGCGAACTCGGTCTGGCTGGCGCCACGGTCCTGCGTGGTCCAATGGGTTTCGGGGCCAACAGTCACCTGCACACAGCGAAAATTTTGCGGCTTTCTGTGGACTTGCCGATGGTCATCGAAATCGTCGATACCGAAGAGAAAATCAATCGCCTGCTGCCGCATCTGGATGTGATGGTGCTCGAAGGTTTGGTTACGCTCGAAGACGTGCAGGTGTTGAAGTATCGCGCCAATCAGAAGAAGCCGCAGGAATAGAGTAAAAAATAGAGCATTTGCCAAAAATGCGACACTTCTTGCCCGGCCTTCGGCCCCTCATCAAATGATTGTCTGCGAAAGCAGGCGCCGTCAAAGGATGTTCGCCTGGCGCTGCTTGCATGAGATTCAGCGCTGCGTGGCTTGGAGGGAAAAATAAAACCGGGTCCTCCAGTCAGGGGGTGACCGTAAGGACCCGGGGAATTTTCGGAATCAGTACAACAGTGGGATTACGTGGGTTTTCCAGCTCCAGCCTGTACCAAGCCGGAACTGAAATCTGTTGGGCAGTCAAAGAACATTCACAAACAGCATTTGCCCGAAATCCGTTGCCTAACGCACGAGCAAAGAACCATCGCCGCAGCCCTTTGTCAAGCGAAGCATTTCGGAATTTTCCCATCGCGCAAAAAGGGTGTGAAAAAAAGAGCGGTTGATTTTGAAATTCCTGTTTACAGACATCGAGTGGTTGTTAGTATCGCCGCCTGGAACACAAGCGCGCATGAAAAGAATCGAGGCGATCATCAAGCCTTTCAAGCTGGAAGAGGTGAAGGAAGCCCTCTCCGGCGTCGGCGTGGAAGGGATGACAGTCACGGAAGTCAAAGGGTTTGGTCGCCAGAAAGGGCACACCGAGATTTATCGCGGAAGCGAGTACACCGTCGATTTTCTTCCGAAGCTCAAGATCGAAGTTGTTCTGTCGGACAACCTGGTTGCAGATGCCGTTCCGGCCATCGTCAAAGCCGCCAAGACCGGCAAGATCGGTGACGGCAAGGTCTTCGTCAGTTCCATCGAAAATGCCATCCGTATCCGCACCGAGGAAACCGGAGAGCAGGCAGTTTAATTAATTTTCCCCTTGGCGTGTGATTTCGTCGGCGGGAATTTTTGTCCGTAAACCAAATGAAGAAAACAGTAGAACGGAACCGACCCATGGGCAGCCCCAGGCAGGTGTTGGAGCTGGCCAGGAAGCAGGGCGCCAAGATGGTGGATGTGAAGTTCGTCGATACCTTCGGCACCTGGCAACACTTCACCTTGCCGATCAGCGAGCTGTCCGAAGACTCCTTCAGCGAGGGCCTGGGCTTCGACGGCTCCTCGATCCGCGGCTGGAAATCGATCGAAGCCAGCGACATGTTGGCCATGCCCGATCCGGCCACCGCCCTCATCGACCCCTTCATGGCCACCCCCACCCTCTCGCTGACCTGCACCATCGCCGAGACCGGCACCAAGGAAGCC
>QHNT01000016.1 GCA_003218515.1 Verrucomicrobiota bacterium
GTGGTCCAATTTTACTGCGACGCGACCGACGCTCGGGGCGCGCAATCCGCTTTTCCCGCCCGAGGACGCGCTTCACGCGCGCTGTACAAAGTTAACGACGGGCAGGCTGTGTTGGGCAAGGCGCACAACATTCGTTTGATCATGACTGCGGCCGATGCCGCAGTGCTGCACGCGACGACGAATGTCATGAGCAACGGCTCGATGGGCGCGACGCTCGTGTATGACGAGCAGGAAGTTTTCTACGACGTGGGCGTCCATCTGCAATCGAGCGAGCGCGGCCGGGCGGACGCTTCACGCGTCGGCTTCACGATAGAATTTCATCCCGACGAGTTATTCCGCGGCGTGCACGACTCCATCACCATTGACCGGTCGGGCGGCTATTCCGGAATCGGCGGCGACCAGGACGAAATTGTTCTGAAACACGCCATCAATCACGCCGGCGGATTGCCCGGCATGTATGACGACCTCGTTCGTTTCATTGCGCCGCTGAATCAACACACGGGCCCCGGGCTTTTGCTGATGGCCAAGTACGGCGATGAATTTCTCGACACCCAGTATCTCAACGGCGGCGATGGCAAGCAGTTCAAGCTGGAGTTGATTTACTATCCTCTGACGACGACAGACGGCAATCCACAGAGCTTGAAATTGCCGCAGCCGGACGACGTCATCGGCACGGACATTCAGGACCGTGGCGACGACAAGGAAGTGTATCGCTGGAATTTCCTGATTGAAAACAATCGCGACGCGGACGACTACCGGCCGATGATGAGCCTGGCCAAAGCGTTCAGCCTGTCCGGTTCAACCCTCGATTCTCAATCGCAGCGACTGATGGACGTTGATGAATGGATGCGCGTGTTCGCGATGAAATCGCTCAGCGGCGATGTGGACACCTACAGCCAGGGTTATCCGCACAATCTCATCCTTTACTTCCGGCCCGAAGACGGAAGAGCGCTGGCATTTCTCTGGGACATGGATTTTTCCTGGACGCGTGCCGTGAACGCGTCGCTGTATGGCGGCGCCAACATTGCGAAGATCATTTCGCTGCCGAACAACCGCCGGCTGTTCTACGCGCACCTGAACGACATCATCACGACGACGTTCAATACGACTTACATGGCGCCGTGGACCGCGCACTACGCCAGTCTCGTCAACCAGAACTACAGCGGCGCGCTCAATTACATCGGTCAGCGCGTGAACTACGCGCGCAGTCAGTTTCCGGCCCAAGTCCCGTTCGCCATTGCCACCAACAGCGGGCAGGATTTCATGGTTAATTCTACTTCAACTGTTGTGGCCGGCACTGCCTGGTTGACTGTGCGGCGGATCGTGCTTGAAGGCCGCCCCGAACCACTGCAATTCAACTGGCCCACGTTGACCTCATGGCAAGTGAACGTCCCGCTGATTTTGGGGACGAACCGGCTGAACTTTCTTGCGTATGATTTCCGGGGAAATCTCGCGGCATCGAATTCCATCACCGTGACCAGCACCGCGCCTGGCGGAGGATTGGACAGCGACGGCGACGGAATGCCGGACGTTTGGGAGACTGCGAATGGATTGAATCCGTTTTTCAATGACGCCGATTTTGATTACGACGGCGATGGCGTGAGTAATCTGCACGAATATCTGGCCGGCACGAATCCGCTCGATGCCTCAAGCACTTTGAAGATCGAAGCGGCGAATTTTGCCGACGGAATTCACCTGACGTTCAAAGCCGTTGCCGGGCGGTCTTACACGATTCAGTACCGCGACGCGTTTAGTGTCGGCTTGTGGAACAAATTGACGAACGCGCCACCCCAAGCGGGTGATCACCCGGCTGAAATTGTCGATTCTCTCCCGACCGGGGAAGAACGCTTCTATCGATTGATTACTCCGCAATTGCCTTGAATCGGGCGCAACTTGACGCCAGCACGCAGCTGATGTGAGGCACGTATTCCCCTCACCCGGCCTGAAGGCCACCCTCTCCCCATCGGATGGGGAGACAGGGGTCTTCGGAAATCTTGCAGACCGGATTCAATGTGGTGGCAGTGCCGAGTTGCCCCCTTCAATCGAGGTGGCGGGAATTGATTTGTCGCGCGTGGCGTTTTGTGCGAATAAAGCGCGGCCTTCCGAACTTGGCCGTCATAGTTCCATGAGAACCAACGCCCGCGCTCAACAGCAGCCCTTGCGGATAATTCACCGTTCCGTCACTATTCCCGGCGCGGAAAACGCAAATTTCCTGCCCGTGAACCGTGCGGCCGTAGGGCAGCCATCCTGGCTGCCGGTGCTGCGGGCATCCTTGCCCGCAGAACACCTGGGCAGCAGGGATGCCGCCCGAACCGGCAGGCTGGAAGCCTGCCCTACGTGACTTAGACTTGCCATGAAATTCAAAATTTTCCTGGTCGTTTTCACGCTGTTGTTCCTGGCGACGGAGGCGCGCGCGGAGTTTCGCGCTGCCGTTGCCGTTCGAGTCGTGACACCGGACCCGCTGCTGCCCGTCTCCGGCGGTGTCGGGCCGTCTAATCCAGTCAACAGGAAAGAGGGGGACCTGACGGTGCGCGCGCTGGTGCTGGCGGACGACAACACGAAGGTGGCCATCGTTAGCGCCGATTTTCTCGGCTTTCCTTCCGTGCTCGGCGACCAGGCCCGCGCCAAAGTGAAGGGCATCCCACCGCAAAACATTCTGATTGGCGCGACACACACGCACAGCGCGCCGGATTGCTACGGGTTTCCCGATCACGAAGGAAAGTTTGCCACGGATTTGAAATACGTTGACCTCGTTTGCAATCGCATTGCCGACGCCATTAATGAGGCGCTCGGAAAATTGCGGCCGGCGAGCCTTAAGATAGCGACCGGTGAGGCGAAAGGGAAAATCGCCTTCAACTACTACGCCGAACAGCTCTACGACCCGCGCTGTCACGTCATCCAGGCGATTGGCGCGGACGGCAAGCCATTCGCGACGCTCGTCAATTACGCCGTTCATCCCGAAGTGCTCGGTTCCGACACGGGCATTTTGAGTCCGGACCTGATCGGCCCGCTCTACGACCGGATTCGGGAACAAGGCGGCGGGACCGGCATTTTTATGAACAGCGCTCAGGGCGGCATGGTCACCGCTGACAATCGCGGTCCGGACGGCAAAAGCATTCGCGCGTGGTCGGAGTGCGTGCGCATCGGCAATCTCCTCGCCGACGAAGCGTTGCGCATCGTCGCATCGGCCCCGGAACAAAAGAATCCCAAACTGTTCTGCGCGGCCAGAACGATTTTCTTTCCGATGGACTCTCCTCTGCTCCGCGCTGTCATGACCAACTCGCCGCTCCATTACCCGACCAAAGACCCGAATCACATCGCGACACAATTGAATCTGGTGAACATCGGCAACGCCCAGATTCTGACCATTCCGGGCGAAGCGCTGCCGAACATCGGGTACTACCTCAAACGCAAAATGCGCGGTGAAAACAACCTGCTCTTTGGCCTGACGAATGATGCCTTTGGCTACATTCTGACCAGGGTGGATTGGGGCAGTTTCAAGCGATACGACTACGTCTCGCGCACTTCTCTCGGCGAATTGACCGGCGAAATCTACCTGGACCAAGCTTTGAAGCTCGTCTTGGAATCGCCGGGCCCGCAAAAGGTGGCGCAGTGATAAAAAAAAACGAAAACGTAAAACGGGTCAGTCCTCACATGTGTCCAACTGCTCGGCGACCGCCAAAAGCAAAAAAAGTTGAGCGCGTAGTGTCAATAGTGAGGACTGACCCCTATGAAAAAACTGATTGTCTTTGTGAAAGCGCCGCGTCCCGCGGCGGTGAAAACACGACTGGCTGAGTCCATCGGCACGGAAGCGGCTTGCGCGGCTTATCGCCGGCTGGTTGAAACATTACTGAAACAGTTGCGAAACCTCCGAGCGGTCGAGCTTTGTTTCAGTCCGGATGATGCAGCCGCTGAAATCAAGGGCTGGCTGGAAGAGGATTGGAACAGCAGCCCGCAAGGAGGCGGCGATTTAGGTCAACGTCTGCAATCAGCGTTTGAACGTGCGTTCGCCACCGGCGTGAAACGGGCGGTCATCATCGGCTCGGACTGCCCGGCGGTCACCGCCGAGGACATCTACGAAGCCTGGAGAAGGTTGCGAACCCACGACGTTGTTCTCGGCCCGGCGACCGATGGCGGCTACTGGCTGGTTGGTCTGGGACGGCCGCAGCCGCAATTGTTCCGCGATATTCCCTGGAGCACGGAACGGGTCTTCATTGAAACGACGAAACGCATCCGGCAAGCCGGCTTGAGCGTTCAGTTGCTGCGCGAATTGCAAGACGTGGATACCGAAGCCGAATGGCGCCGGTTTCTGACCTTGCGGAATCGAGATGGAATAAAAATCTGAGCGGGCTTATCATACCTTTGGATTCATGAACCGCTTTGAACAAAAGCTGACCGAGCATCATCGGACGCTTCGTCGGGCGCGCTTGCAAACGCTGCAGCTCAACATCGGCCGGAAGTGCAACCAGGCCTGCCGCCATTGCCACGTGGACGCCGCGCCGTGGCGGACCGAGATGATGGACGAACCAACGGCGCGCCGTATCGGCGAGTGGATTCGCCGGCATCGTCCGCCAATCCTGGACCTGACGGGCGGGGCGCCGGAGCTCAGCGAATTCTTTCGTTACTTTGTTGAAACCGCGCGCTCGGTCGGCGCGGAAGCCATTGACCGCAACAACCTGACCATCATCGAAGAAAAAGGCTATGGCTGGCTGCCTGGGTTTCTGGCCGGACATGAGGTCCAGGTGATCGCGTCCCTGCCCTGCTACTCGGCGGAGAACGTCAACCAGCAGCGGGGCAATGGCGTGTTCGACAAGAGCATTTCCGCGCTGCGGAAATTGAATGCGGTCGGATACGGCACGAAATTACCGTTGCACCTGGTTTATAATCCACTCGGACCAACGTTGCCGGGGCCGCAAGCGGAGTTGGAAGCCGATTACAAAGAAGTTTTGGGTCGCAAGTTCGGTATCGTCTTCGACAAGCTTTACACGATCACAAACCAGCCGATCGCCCGCTTTGCCGAAGACCTGCGCAAGCAAGGCAAATGGGACGAGTATCTCGAACTGCTTGCGAACAGTTTCAATCCCTCGACCGTGGACGGCTTGATGTGTCGCACCACGTTGAGCGTCGGCTATCGCGGCGAGTTATACGATTGCGACTTCAACCAGATGCTCGACCTGCGGATGGAGAACGGCAAGCCGCTTTATTTGTGGGACATTATGCCGGCATTCCTGGAGGACCGCGCGATTGAAACCGGCATTCATTGCTTTGCCTGCACCGCAGGTTCCGGCAGCAGTTGTACCGGCGCACTCGCCTGACTTCGAGGCGACGCTCCGATCGTGAAGTGAGGGCAATGGAATCCGGGGGTTTCACCCCATTGCCACTCAGCGCCGGTCTGATACTGCTGGACTCCCTTATGAACTCGTTAACAGGAGCGAATCGATTCCCAAAATTCGCGGGCGTCGGACTGGCGACTTCCAGTTGCCGGTCGGTTTTGCTCGCTTTGGCTCTGCTCGGACTTTCCGCGCAGGCGCAAGGAGTTTTCGAAGCGCATTTGTTCATCGGCGGGACACCGGGCGGCACGAACGCGATCCTTTACGCCGGGAAGTTCTGGTTGGCATTCGACGGGCAATTGAATGCCCGGTTTCAAGCCGCGCTCGCCCCTTTCGCCTACTCCGGCGTGGTCTCAGCAGAACTGCAAACCGTGGGCGGCAAGGCTGCAGTCACCTTTGGCCAGGGCGAAGACCGAACGTATACGGGATGCGATCCGCTGGACTGGAACCCCTACCTGAATGTGCCGAGGGACTACTCGCCCTTCACCTGCCCTGCTGCAATGTCGGTCAAATTCTATCAGGGGCAATTGACATTGAATCCGGCAATCGGCGCGGAACTGCTGGCCGGTAATGGCGCCATTCTCATCCGTCTGCAGCGATTCGACTCGCCGCAAGATCCAACCACCGATGTGACTGGTATTCTGCGAATCACCGGTGAAATCCTTGGCCGCCGCTTCTTCGTCGCTCCCATCGAGAGCATAACGCTTTCGCCGTCGGGCACGTTCTTTCGCGTGAGCTGGGCCAGCAGCGTGGGCTCACGATACCTGGTTCAGTCGATGGATAACCTGAATGATTCGGCCTGGGAAAATTCGGGATTTGCCATTGTTGCGACCTCTGCCAGGAGCACGATTGACGTTCCCGTTGCGGGTCCCTCGCGATTCTTCCGCATTCTAGAGCTGCATTGACCAAAGCGGACAGGGTAATGAC
>QHNT01000017.1 GCA_003218515.1 Verrucomicrobiota bacterium
AATCTGCCGTTTAATCGGTGGCGATGATTGAATTAGGGCGCGTAGTTAAAGCAATGCTTGAACTATATCGCCGAAACCAAGCACAAGGGGGGGTGATTATCACCCCGGCTTCGAGCGTGCTTTCATACTAATGCCTCATCTGTCATTTATTCCGTTTGCATAATGGAGTGAACTTCACTACAATGTGCAAACGCGAAAAATGAAGCAATCCAAATCCAAATCCCGTATGGACGGGTCGGCTGACGCCTTCATTGACCAGCGGCTGGCCTCGGGGCGCGTGGCTTTCCCGCTGGCGGATTTGGTCAAAGAAACCGGGCTGTCGGTGACGGCGGCCAGAAATCAGTTGTTGCGACTCGGAAACCGGGTCACGAGAGTTTCGCCGCGACAACAGTTTTTTCTGATCGTCAGTCCTGAGCACCGTGCGGTGGGTGCTCCGCCGGTGGCGTGGTGGCTTCACGATTATTTTCAATGGTTGGGTCACTCCTATTATCTGGCGCTTCAGTCGGCCGCCAGTTCACTCGGTTCAAATCCGCAGGCATTGCAGGTGACACAGGTGATGACCAGGGTGCCGCGCCGCTCCCTTGAGATCGGTCGTATTCGCGTTCACTTCTTTGTGAAACGCACGTTGGAGCAGACACCCACACAGCCATTGGCGAATGCTTTTGCACCGTTGCAAGTCAGCACGCCAGAGGCAACCACTTTTGATTTGATCCGATACGCCGCGCGCATTGGTGGAATCGGCCGAGCGGCTGAAACCATCGCTCCGCTGCTGCCGCTCATGCGCCCAGCCGAATTGCGCCGGGTGTTGAAAATTGAAGACGAGCCGGCCACGGCCCAGCGCCTGGGTTTTGTGCTGGAAAATCTGAAGGCAACCAGTTTGGCCAAGGTCGTTCAAGATTGGCTACCGTCTGATTTGGTTTTAGTGCCGCTGCTTCCGGGTTTGCGCGGGGATGCTCCTGAAATCAAACGGTGGCGAATTCTTAACAACGCTGTGGAGTTTGGACGATGATAACGCCCATCACACGCCGGGATGTCATCGCCCACCAATCGGTCGTTCCGTGGCCGAGCCAGGTTCAGGTCGAGCAGGATTTATTGTTGTGCCGGGCGATGGTCACGCTGTTCGATGATGCGTTTTTGCAAGGCCAGATTGCGATGCGCGGCGGCACGTTGCTGCATAAGGTTCACCTCGCGCCGGCATCCCGTTACAGCGATGACATTGATTTGGTTGTGGTCGGAGAACGCCCGGAGGGCCACATTCGCAAGGCGATCCACCGCGTTTTACGTGGTGTGCTCGGAACTCCGAAGCAGTCCGCGTGGGGCGATCTCAAACTGGCCATCCGCAACACTGTGAAACCATCGCGAGTGCTGCGGTTGACTTACGCAGTTCCTTCTCTCGTTGAGCCGGGAACGAACCTGGAAATCGTAGTTGAGGCTAACGTCACCGAGCGCAAGCCGCATCGTCCGGTGATGACAATCCCGTTTGAATTTCCATTTAGAGATTCGGCGGTGCGGACACAAATCAAGGGTTATGACATCCACGAAATGTTGGGGACAAAACTGCGGGCATTGTTTCAACGTCGGCGAGGGCGAGATTTGTTCGACCTGTATTGGGCGCTGACACAGTCCAAGCCAGCGGTTAATCCCGCCCGGATCATCGAGTCGTTTCAGCATTATCTAAGAATGGAAGGCAGCGTTGCCGGACGGTCGGCGTTTGTCGCGTTGCTGGACGCGCATCTTGCCGATCGTGGATTCTGTTCGGACATGAACCCATTGCTTCGGGTGGGAATCACTTACGATCCACAGCAAGCCGGGGACTATGTGAAAACCAAATTGCTCTCCTTGTTGTCGGCGCGCTGAGATTCAAAATCTGTTTGATGTTGGACACGTCGCCGAGCCTGTTAAAAAACCACCCTGTTTTTTGCCCCGGGAAAAGAGGCGAGAGCAAAACGACGCACTCTTCAGTGGACCAAAGCGAGCGCCGTTGGAACGTGCGTCTGCCGCATGGCATATCTGTCGACTCCAAACGTGTAACTATCGCAGCAAGGGCGTAACCGTACAGTTGCGGGTCAATGCTCTGAACTTGGCCCTTGTTTCCCGCTCATACGGTCAGTCTTCCGGACGCTCCCCGCTGGGTGCCATCTTCACAAGCTTCGGATCGAACTGGCCAAGCACGGTTACCAAATCGTTCTGCGCCGCCATCACTTCGCGGATGTTTTTGTAGGCCATCGGCACTTCGTCCAGGCCGGCGCTAATGAGTGTTACGCCTTGTTGTTTGAGGAAACGGTTCACGTCCTTCCAGTTGAATTTCTCGTTCGCCGCTTTGCGGCTCATCGCGCGGCCGGCGCCGTGCGATGCGGAATCCAGTGACTCAGGGTTTCCCTTTCCGCTCACGACGAATCCCGGCGACGCCATCGAACCGGGTATGATTCCCAATATACCTTGCCCCGCCGGCGTTGCGCCTTTGCGATGCACAATGACTTCGCGTTCGACTCCATCAATGACATGCTTCTCCTTCCACGCGAAGTTGTGATGGTTCTCCAAATCCAGCAACACCTGCGCGCCGAGATTTTCCGCGATGTGCCGATGAATGCACGCGTGGTTCGCCGCTGCGTATCGGCCCATTAACTCCATCGCGTTCCAGTATTCCTCGCCTTCCTGCGAATCCAACGATAGCCACGCCAGCCGCTTCAATTCATTCGGCAAGTCTTTGAATTGAGAAAAAGCAATCTTGCTGTAATGATCGCACACCGCCGCGCCTGTCCCGCGACTGCCGCTGTGCGACAGCAACGCGACGTAAGTTCTGGCCTCAAGGTCATTGATCTTCGAGTGGGCCGTGAACAGACCGAACTCGACGAAATGATTTCCGCTGCCGCTCGTGCCGAGTTGCGACCACGCCTTGTCCTTGTTCTGTTTCGTGACTCCGCTGACCGACCAATCCGAGTCCATCACTTCGTGTTCGCGGCGGTGCTTGAAGTTTGCGCCCACGCCGAAGCGCGTCTCCGCCTCAATGGCGTGCGTGAGCCGGTCCTGCTTCCGCTCCAGATCGCGGACCGGAATGTCCAGCACCGTCATCTTCATGCGGCAGGCGATGTCCACGCCGACGGCGTAAGGGATGACCGCGTTCTCCGTGGCCAGCACGCCGCCGATGGGCAGGCCGTAGCCGACATGCGCGTCTGGCATGAGCGCACCCGCCACCGACACCGGCAACAGACACGCCTTCTCCATCTGCATCACCGCGTCGTGTTCGAGACCTTCGCCCCACTGCCGATACTTCACCGGCACTCTGCGCGGCGAAAGAGATCCTCCCTCTCCGCCTCGACCGGGGAGAGGGCCGGGGTGAGGTGTCGAAATCAGCGCCTTCGCAAACTCGCCGCGCAACGGGTCGTCCACGAACGCCGACGGATTGGCAACAATGGCCTTCACCTCCTCGTGCAGCCGCGATTTGTCGCCGCCGCCGAGGATGAACTTGGAAACAAAATCCGTCGCCCGCCGCGTGGCTTCACCCAACGGCACGCCGAGTCGGAGAAAATCCTTTGCGTTCATTTTATACAATCGTGAGCGAATGGCATTCTGTTATCGCGGGTACTTCCAGCTTTTCAAGCAGACTCAGAATCACCTTTTCTGGAACGGGACTCGTGCGGCGTTTGTTCTGCTCGAAAATTGCAGCGACGGGAGGCTCAACGTAAACAATCTCAACCCTCGCTGCATAATCGGCAAACAAGTCAATCCAGCGTTGGCGCATCGGTCGCGTGATGTTTGTAGCGTTGAAAGCAAAGTTCTCACCAGCGCGCAAATGCTCACGGCATTTCTCTCTCGCGGTCTGGATGACTTCGCCTTGATTGTCCGTTGCCTCAATATCGAGCGCGTCGCGGATGGCATCCAACGCAACAACCGGCAGTGTCGGCCGGTGTTTAGCGAGCCATGTATCCTTTCCAGCGCCCGGCAGGCCCGACATAAGCGTCACCATGCAACGGTATTCCTCGTGCGGCACGTAGTGCAGGCTGCTGAGTTGGTCGCGGTAAAACAAGAATCGAGCATGATCATTGGCAAAGGCGTATGGACGGTTGAAACACCCGTGCTCTTCTGCCATAAGTTTCCAGAGGTGAAGATTCTCCTCTGGCCGGCTCATCTCGTTCGCCTGACGGCCGCGTGTGTCGGCGAGCGCAAAGAGATAGAGCAACCGGTTGTTTACAAGCCACGAGAGCGAAATGACTTCGTACTCCGGCTTCGCTTTCTCCAAGAGGTACGGTGGGCGACCATGGAAACGAACGAGCGCCGCGATTCCCTCCCGAGTAACGAGATCGCACTCCAACTCGCGCAACACACGGCGGGCAATCTCCGCGCCGACGAGAGCGTGCTTCGGTGAGCGCGTCCGGGCCGTATCGGGATCAAGCGCTGTGGTAGCCGGCTTGCCCGAGTCGTGGAACAGCCCTGTGAACAGCAATTTAATCTGCGTGGTACGATCCAGTACCGGCCATTCAGCAAGCCGTTCCAATTCGGCGCAAACCATTTTAGTGTGCGTCCACACGTCGCCCTCTGAGTGCCACTGTGCGTCCTGCTGACAGGCCGCCATGTCGCGCGCCCAAGGCTGGGCTTCCGCCCATTCCAGGATTTGCGAGTTGGTCGCGCGCGTGATATCGGTCCAGGTTTTCACGCCCAAATATCCGCGCCTTCCGCGAGCAGGTTCGGAATCATCTTCTGATGCTGCCAATGCTCGCTTTGCTTCACCTTCTCCACAAACTCGGAGCGCACCATTTTGGCCCGGCCAGTCACGCGGCCATCTGCCTCCGTGCGACAATAAAGACCCTCTATCAGATTGTCTGTTCTGCGGGTGACCGGATTGTCGAACGCGCTGTCAAAGGCCGACGGGCCAATCAGTGTCTGCAATTTGTCCGCCGTGGCGCGACCGCGATGCACGACCGGCACGGTTTGAAGACCAGTTCCTTCGAGCATTTTCAACCGGGTATCGAGATCGAGGAACTGCTCCGTGTCCTTGTCGTAAATGTCGAACTCAAAAAAGTAGTGCGGCAGCTTGCGGTAATGAACCGAGTGCTTCGCGTAAAGCCATTCGCCGTAAAGAATGAACCGGCTGCCGAGCATCGTTTTCAGCGGCGCTCGCTTTACCGAAGTCCATTGCTTGAACAGGTCATACTGCGGATGCATGCCCTCGGTGATTTCGTGCCCGCGACATTGCAGCACCATCCGGCCCGACGAGGTGAAATGAATGCCCACGTTCGTGCCGTCGAGCTTCTCTTCAACAACAAGAGACGGATCGGCGATGAACGCCTCGGATTCTTCGCGGCCAAGGTGCTTGTCGTCATCGGTGCCCTTCGAGCCAAACAGGTGCGGCGTGCGCGGATATTTGATGAAATCGTCGCGAGTTGCGCCCATAATCAGGAAGTGGTGGTTGCCATCGTCTTGGAAATCGGGACGCAGGCGCGGCGAAGCACCGGCAACACGGCGACGGGATCACAGCCGTAAATGCCAGACGAGAACGCCGCGTTACACTCAATCACTGCCCACCCGTGATTCCGAATCACTCCCACATCGACGACCAGAAAATCGGAATAGCAACAACCAGCGTACTTTTCCACTTTGTTGCAAATATCCGCAGGGTCTAAACCTAACACGGGCCGAACGTCTGATGCGCTGCTTGATCCATCATCATTGACACCGATTGCAATTATTCCACCTCCGCTGTTAGCGATAGCCGCGATGTCCTATCACCTCACACCAGTTTTGGTTGGAATTCGGATTGAATTCCGATTTGAAGTCCAACGAAGCGGTCTCGCACCTGCTGTCCAAGTATTCAGCCAATCGCTTTGCATGACCGTCGCTATTCATGGCTGTCAGAGTCTAATGGTTCGTTTCGGGGAGAGCGAGCTTTGACGCCCGCTCTCCCGATTGGGTCAAGGCCCTGCCTTGTCGTGCACGAACAGCTTCCAATCCGCGATGCCTTGTGCATTGCGAATGAGCGCCGAGGCCGGCAACTCCTTCGGCGCGCGCGGCATGCTGAGCAAGCGCAGGCCGGCTTCGTGCGGCAGGCGGTTGCCCTTCTTCGTGTTTACGGCCTTGCTCGACCACACCAGGTTTTCCCACGCGTCCTTGCCGCCGCGCGAGCGCGGCACGACGTGGTCGAGGCTGCGTTCGTCGGGCTTCAGCAGCGTGCCCGTGTACTGGCAGCGGTTGCCGTCGCGCTCGCGAATCGTCTTCGCGCAGAGCTTCGGGCGCTTCTTCGGCACCCTAGCGAAGTTCACCGCCACAATGACGGTCGGCACGCGGATGGCGCCGCGCACGGTCTGCACCGCGTTATCCTGCGAACGGACCGGCAGCGTGATCCACTCGTCCCACGTCACCGCTCGGATGTGGTCGTCGCGGTCAATTTCCAGCGCCGTGGCCACGTTGGTGGCCATCATGCAGAAGGCCTCTTGCGGCGTGCGCACGTGGATGGCCTGCCAGTTGCGGTTCAGCACCAGCACAATCGTCTTATTCAGAATGGCTGACATAAATCTCAACGGAGTGATGGAGTTTTGGAGAAA
>QHNT01000157.1 GCA_003218515.1 Verrucomicrobiota bacterium
AAGACCGGGCGCGCCGGTGTAGTCAGTTTTTTGTTGAAGGACGTGCACGCGCACGACGTGGTGACGGTGGCCGACCAGCGCGGCGTGGCGCTGCGCGGCGGACATCATTGCACCCAGCCGCTCATGCGCAAACTGGGGATCGAATCGACCGCGCGGGCGAGTTTTTATTTTTACAACACGAAAACCGAGGTGGATCGCTTTGTGGAAGTGGTGCGCGAGGTACAGAAGTTTTTTGCGGAGTGAATCGAACCACGAATGGACACGAATTAACACGAATGTATTTTGGCAGGGACGCCGCGCTGCGGCGTCCGGTCGGCCCGGCGGGCCGACCCTACCTTAAGCGGGAATGACATTGACAGAAACAATCGAACCGCAATCGACGATGCAGGAACTGCTGGCGTCATTTCCAGGCGCGCAACGGGCGTTGTTCCGGCGCTACCACATCGGGGGTTGCAGCCAGTGCGGGTTTCAGCCGACCGAGACGCTGGAGCAGGTCTGCGAGCGCAACGGAGGACTGAACGTCGACGAGGTTTTGGCGCACATCAGGACCAGCCACGAGCAGGACGCGAAGATTTTGATTGAGCCAAAAGAACTGGCTGAATGGTTGAAGCGTGATAAAACGGTCCGGTTGCTGGACGTGCGGTCGCGCGAGGAGTTCGAGGCAGTGCACATCGAAGGATCGATTTTGATGTCACAACCCTTGACGCAGGAGATCATGGCTGAAGGCACGAACTCGCGGCCATTGGTCGTCGTCGATCATCAGGGTAAACAGGGCCTGGACGCGGCGGCGTATTTTATGGGGCACGGATTAACCAACGTGCGTTGTCTGCGCGGCGGCATTGACGCGTGGTCGCGGGAAGTGGACACGGGCATGAGACGCTACCGGCTGGGCTAGCGCGACCTGGGACCATGCTTTGATTGAATTTACGATATGCGATTTACGATTTACGAACTGTGCGTAAATGTGGAGCCGGACTCGTAAATCGTAAATCGAAAATCTGTAATGAACGACGATTTGGAAAAGAGAATTCGCGAAGCGATGGCGAATCCGCAGAACATGGGCGAACTGCCGAATGCGGATGCAGTGGGCACGGTTGGCAACTCCGAGTGCGGCGAGATGCTCCGGATGTGGATCAAATACAAGGAAGACCGCGGCAAGAAAGTCATCGACAAGGCCACCTTCCAATCGTTCGGCTGCGAAACGGCCATCGCGGTGGCGAGCCTGGCGACCGAGTTGATCAAGGGCAAAACTGCCGAAGAAGCGCTTTCGCTGAAGACGAACGAATTGGCGGGCGACCTTGGCCCGTTGCCACCGATGAAGATTCATTGTGCTGAGTTGGTGCAGGGCGCGCTGCGTTCGGCGCTCGAACCGCAAGCGGAGGCCAAACCCTTGTCGTCCTCAACGTTATCCGCTCAACCAGCGCCCGGTCTTCTCGACAGTTTCAACCAGCCGAAGGAAGGCGGCGTAAAAGTCGTGTTCCTCAGCGACAACAGTGGGAAACAGGAACCGGCGCGAGGAGGGGCCGAAGAATGACGAAGTCGTGAACTTTCCGCTTTGCCCTCACCCGCCCTTCGGCCACCCTCTCCCTATCCGATGAGGGTGAGGAGCGCTGCCGTTTCCAGCTTGGTCGGCGGCATTGTAAGGAATCGTTAGGGACACCACGGCTCGCTCCGCCGAACAGAGATTCCTCTTGCCACATTCCGCGATTTTCGTCACACGGTTGCCATGCGGTTACCCATTTTTTTCGCGTCGCTTTTCCTTGCACTGCTCATACGTGCGGACGGTCCTTCCGACAACCTTCCTGACAAAGTCCGTCGCATTCCGCCGCCCGGGATAAAAATTCCCGACGCCGATCGCATCGAACTGGAAAGGGGCGTCGCCGAACTCGGCAGTCAGATTGAGTCGTTGCGCGCCGAGTTGAAAGGCAAACCAGCGCTGCTCGACCTGCTGCCGGACGCGCAGATTCATCACAAGGCGGTCGATTGGGCGTTGCGTTACGACGAGTTTTACAAATCGAACGAAGTACAATTCGCGAGGGCCATGCTCATTCTGGGCCAGGATCGGGCCAAAGCACTGCGGGAAGGCGTCGCGCCGTGGATGAATGCGACCGGCCTGGTCGTGCGCGGCTATCTGTCGAGGATCGACGGCTCCGTGCAGCCGTATGGCTTGATCGTGCCGGCATCGTATCAACCGGCGAGCGCGCAGAAGTTTCGGCTCGATTTCTGGTTTCACGGTCGCGGAGAGCAATTGTCCGAGTTCGCGTTCATCAATGATCGGCTAAAGTCCCCCGGCGAATTCACTCCACCGAACACCTTTGTCCTTCACCTCTATGGCCGTTACTGCAACGCGAACCGGTTCGCCGGCGAAATGGACTTGTTCGAGGCGCTCGACAACGTGCGGAAGTATTATCCCATCGACGAAAATCGCATCGTCGTGCGCGGCTTCTCGATGGGCGGCGCAGCCTGCTGGGACTTCGCCACTCATTACGCGGGCTTGTGGGCGGCGGCGGCACCGGGCGCGGGCTTTTCTGAAACCGCAGATTTTCTCAAAGTGTTCCAGAACGAATCGCTGAAACCGTCCTGGTACGAGCAAAAGCTTTGGCACCTCTACGACGCCACGGATTACGCCATCAATTTGTTCAATTGTCCGACGGTGGCTTACAGCGGCGAAGTGGACCGTCAGAAGCAAGCCGCCGACATGATGGCCAAGGCGCTGGCGGCCGAAGGCATCGAGTTGACACACATCATCGGACCGAAGACAGCGCACGCCTACGAACGAGGCGCGAAGGAGGAAATCAATCGCCACATTGACAGCATCGCGGCGAAAGGACGCAATCCCGTGCCAGACAAAGTGAAGTTCACAACCTGGACATTGCGTTACAATCAAATGCTGTGGGTCACGGTGGACAGTTTGGAGCAACATTGGGAGCGGGCGCGCGTCGATGCCGACATTGGAGAAACTGCAGTCCAGGCGACGACAAGGAATGTGGCGGCGCTGACCTTCTCCATGCGGCCGGGGGAGTGTCCATTGGACATTACGCGGAAACCCAAAGTTGTTCTGGATGGACAGAAACTCGACGCGCCGCCGGTGATGTCGGACCGATCGTGGACAGCGCATTTTGCCAGGGCGGGAAAGAAATGGAACGTGGTTGATCCTACAGAGGACAGGCGCCTTCGCAAACGCCACGGTTTGCAAGGCCCGATTGACGACGCGTTCATGGACTCCTTCATCATGGTCAAACCGACCGGCCAGCCGATGAACGAGAAAGTTGGCGCGTGGGCGGCGACGGAGATGAACCACGCGATTGAACATTGGCGAAGGCAGTTTCGGGGTGAGGCGCGAGTCAAGGACGACATGGCCATCACGGACGAAGACATCGCGTCAAGCAACTTGATCGTCTGGGGCGATCCGAGCAGCAATAAATTACTCACGAGAATCGCAAGTCAATTGCCGATTGGCTGGGATGCGCAGGGCGTTCACACGCCGCAGGCGCAGTATAGCCGCGACCGCTACGTGCCCGTGCTGGTTTACCCGAACCCGCTGAACCCGAAACACTACGTCGTGCTGAACAGCGGTTTCACGTTTCGCGAGTACGATTACCTGAACAACGCGCGGCAAACTCCAAAGTTACCGGACTGGGCGGTCGTTGACATCACTGTCCCGGAGTCATCTCGCGCGCCGGGCGGAATTGAGACGGCCGGCTTTTTTGATGAGCAATGGGAGTTCAAAGCTCCAGCGCAATGACGCGAGCAACGCGATTTCTATCGACCATTATCGGATTGGCGGCGGTGTCCCCGTTGTCTGCGGCTGAGTTCGACCAGCGCGGGGAGCGCCGCGTTCCGCCGTCGGGCATTCCAATTGCGTCTGTTGCCCGTTTGGAATTGGAAGAGGGCTGTGCTCGTCTGGCGGGGGCGATCGAGGGATTACGGCCGTTGCTCAAGGACAGGCCGAACAAACTCGAACTGCTTCCCGACGTGGAAATCTTCCATAAGGCGGTCGATTGGGCGCTGCGTTACGACGGGTTTTATCGGAGCAACGAAGTGGAAATCGCGCGAACCCTGCTGTCGCAAGGCATGCAACGGGCCGTTCAATTGGGGAATGGCGAGGCGCCGTGGACCAGCGCAACCGGCCTCGTTGTGCGCGGTTATGTGTCGAAGCTCGACGGTTCAGTGCAGCCTTACGGACTCATCGTGCCCGCGTCGGTTCAGCCCGCCGCAAGGCGGGAGCACCGACTCGATGTGTGGTTGCACGGACGCGACGAGCATCTGAGCGAGCTGAAGTTTGTGGACGAGCGTGGGAGGCGGGCGGGCGAGTTCGCGCCGGAGGACACATTTGTATTGCATCCTTACGGCCGTTACTGCAACGCGTTCAAATTTGCCGGTGAAGTTGACGTGCTCGAATCATTGGAGCACGTCCGCGGGCATTACCCGATTGACGGGAACCGAATCGCGTTGCGGGGTTTTTCGATGGGTGGCGCCGGGTGCTGGCATCTGGGCACGCATCATACGGGCGTTTGGGCCGCCGTGGCGCCGGGCGCCGGCTTTGCGAACACAGCGGACTACCTTAAGCTTCAGCGCGGCCGCAATGGTCCGCCCTGGTATGAGCAGACACTGTGGCACTTGTATGACGCGACGGATGACGCGGCGAATCTGTCTAACACCGCCGTGGTTGCCTACAGCGGCGAGCTCGACAAACAGAAAGCGGCGGCGGACGCGATGGCCGCGGCAATGAAGTCGGAGGGACTGGAATTGGTCCACCTCATCGGGCCCAAGACTGAACACAAATATGAGCCGGAGACCAGGAAGGAATTGGCGAAGCGCGTGGACGAATTGGTCGCACAAGGGCGAAACCCGCTCCCCTTCAATGTTCGTTTCACCACCTGGACGCTGCGATACAACCAGATGTCCTGGGTGAGCGTGGAAGGGTTGGAGAAACACTGGGAGCGGGCGCGGTGTAAAGCGGTGATCCTCAATCCGCACGAGGTTATGATTCGAGCGGAAAACATCACCGCACTTACGCTGTCAATGCCGGCGGGACTTTGTCCGTTGGACACAGGGCTTCGGCCTGAAGTGCAAGTGAACGGGCAAAAGCTGGAGGCGCCACGGACCGGGGCGGACGGCTCCTGGAAGGTGCGCCTGAGTCAGGGCGGAGAGCGTTGGTCTGTGGTGCACTCCTTTGAGGATGGTTTGTTACGTAAGCGTCATGGGCTACAGGGACCAATCGACGACGCGTTCATGGATTCGTTCATCATGGTCGCGCCGACCGGACGGCCGCAGCATGATGAAATCGGCCGCTGGACAACCAACGAAATGGTGAAAGCCATAGCCGAATGGCGAAATCAGTTCCGTGGTGACGCGCGGGTGAAGCGGGATGACGTGATTACAGACGCGGACATCGCGGCAAATAATTTGGTTCTCTGGGGTGACCCGCAGAGCAACAAGGTACTGGCGAAAATGACGGACAAGCTGCCGATTTCCTGGGACGCGGAGGTAGTGCGAGTTGGGAAAAAGAGTTTTGCCTCAAATGCCCATCTGCCCGCGCTGATTTATCCGAATCCACTGAATCCAACACGCTACGTGGTGCTGAACAGCGGGTTCACGTTTGCGCATCCGCGTTCATCGAGCAATGCCGACCAGACGCCCAAGCTGCCCGATTACGCTGTCGTGGACATAGACGGGACGCCGGCCGTTGGCGTGGCGGGCGAAGTTGTCGAAGCGGGGTTTTTCGATGAGCAGTGGAAACTGTCGGACGCGCACAGGCGCGAGTAACAACCGAAGTTTGAGAGACACGCAATGGCGTTCCCTCTCCCCGGGGGAGTGCAGAATGCGACAAGTCTGAAGAAAAGCATGATGTCAAGGCTCGCCCTCACCCCGGCCCTCTCCCCCAGGAGAGGGAGAATCGTTCGCCGCGCTCTGGCGATGCGGAAGCGCCGGTTTGTCGGCTTTACGCGATTGACCAGAAGGTGAGGACAGGGCGAGCGTCATCCGAACTTCACGAGAGGGGCAATAGACTGTTCCCTTTCCAGTCGGGTTGCGTATAACGGCATCATGCACTTGCCGAAACCTTCCATCAAAGTCCCAGCCATTGGACTTCTGCTCGGGGTTTCTCTGTTGTTCTCGACAGAATCCGGCTTTTCGGCGGCCCGAATTTCGACCTTCGCCGGCGTGGGTGCGACGGGTTATTCGGGCGATGGTGGCGTTGCCACCGAGGCGCATTTGAACAACCCGTACGGAATATCGAAGGGTCCGGGCGGCGCGCTCTACATCTGCGACATGGAGAACCACCGGATTCGCCGCGTGGCGCGCGACGGGACGATCACGACGGTCGCGGGAACAGGCCGGCGTGGTTACTCCGGCGACTCCGGTCCGGCGCTGCAGGCGGAACTGAACGAACCGTATGAAGTCCGGTTCGACAAGGCGGAGAACATGTTCTTTGTTGAAATGCGAAATCACATTGTCCGACGCGTGGATGCGAAGACGAAGATCATTTCAACGGTGGCGGGCACCGGCCAGGAAGGTTTCTCAGGTGAGGGCGGCCCGGCGACGAAAGCGCGCTTGAAACAACCGCACAGCATCCAGTTCGACGCGAAACGAGACCTCTACATCTGTGACATTGGCAATAATCGGCTCCGCAAGGTGGACATGGAGACCGGCACTGTTTCGACGTTTGCCGGGACGGGAGAAAAGCTGCCGACGCCTGACGGCGCGAGGTTCGCCGACGCGCCTTTGAACGGTCCGCGCGCAATCGATTTCGACAGAGCCGGAAACATGTGGCTCGCGCTGCGCGAAGGGAACGCGATTTACAAGCTCGACCTGAAGACAGGCACGATTCATCACGTCGCCGGAACGGGTAAGAGCGGGTTCACTGGCAACGGCGGTCCTGCCAGGGATGCCGCGCTGTTCGGACCGAAAGGCATCAGCGTCGCGCCGAGTGGGAACGTTTACTTCACCGACACCGAGAGTCACAGCATCCGAACGATCGATGTGGTCAAAGGAACCATCGAACTCGTGGCCGGCCTTGGCGAACGGGGCGACGGCGCTGATGGGGATCCTCTAAGATGTAAACTGGCCCGGCCACATGGAATATTTGTCGATGCGGATGGGACGATTTTTATCGGAGACAGCGAGAACCATCGCGTGCGGGTGATCCGGTCGGGTGGATAAGAAGTCCGCAGGGAAGCTTCCGGACGATCGCTCTCTGCCGTCACTCTATCGGCTTTTGCATCTGGGCCTGCAGGGCGGCGGTGATCCGGTCGGCCGTCTCTTGCAGGTGCGCGTTGGAAATGGGGTCGGTGACTTTCGCCCCGTTCAATCCGTCGTGAATCTTGGTCTGGATGGACGTCAGGCTCGCGCGCGCGAGCGTGGTGGCGTCTTCGGGCGCGGTCGTTCCCGCGGAGCGCAGGAGGAGCCGGACGAGTTGTTTCAAGTGCTCACGCTGGAGGTTGCGGCGGAGGCTGGAGATTTTGCTGGCGCCGTTATCCAGCTCCGACCAGATCGCGTTATCCAATCCACTGAACAGGTCAGCCATGGCGAACGGTTTCTCATCCGGCGCAAACCGAAGCTCATTGTCCTGAATCCGCGACAGGGTCACGGGATTGAACAGCCGATTGAGCGCGGCGCGTTGCAGGTTGAGCACCGAATCGTGCCACGGATAATCGATGCGCTGCGTGTTGCGCAAACCGCCGATGCCGTCCAGCGTCGGCAGCCGCTCGATCGCCAGCTTGTTCAGCAGCGAAGGCGCCAATTGGAAGTTGTCCTCCTTGAACGCGAAATTGCGAAGCAGGTCGAGCGCCTCGCGTTGTTTGTCGGCCGGGACCGGCTCGTAAGGAACCCGGCCATTCGGGTCGCCGACGTGGTCGCGATGATGATAAACGCCGGCGATGAATTTGGAGGACGTGAGCAGCCCGTTGTAGTATTCGTTCAGCCCGCGGCCCAGCGCGCGACGGAGGACTTGATAGCCTTCACCAGGTTTGGCGAGTCTGGATTCCATCGAGGTCCAAAGCTCGCTGACGATTTCAAAGCGCCGGCGGAAGTAGGCTAGCGGGTCAGACGAGGCATCGAATTGATTGTCCAGCGGGTCGATAGCGTTCGGCGAAAAAGTTCCCAGCGTGTCTTCGTCGGTGGCATAAGGCAGCATCGGGTCAGCGGCACGCGAAGCGATTTTCGCCAGCTCAGCCTTTTCGTCCCCCTCAAACGGTTTGTAAGCGTATTCAATCGCCCAGTAGTCGTAAGGCCCAAGCGTCACCGGAACAAAGTCGCCCTGCTGCTCGCCTTTCGCAGCGATGATGATGGGATTGTAGTCCATAACTGAAGCGGACTGGCCAATGCTTTCGGTCTTGGAAACGTCATTCAATTCCTCCGGTTTCAAGATGGTGCTGGCGCGAAAGTTATGACGCAGACCGAGCGTGTGCCCAACTTCGTGGGCGGTGACCTCGACGATGAACTGGCGCATCAACTTTTCCTCCACCGCCGGCGATAATGCGCCGCGCGTTTCGAGCACGCTGATGCCGAAAGCGGCCTGTTGCACGAGGCCATCAGCGTAATCGCAATAACCGCCGCCATCATGGCGCCACCACGAAGGCAGGCTGGACCGGGGCTGCTGCGACGGTGGTGGAATCACAGGCGCGACGAACTCTTCGCCGGAACGGCGCACGGAGCGAATGATGCCTTCGCTGAACCCGATGTCGGCGTCGTAAATCTGACCGGTGAAGGGATTGGCGCGCGACGGGCCGATGGCGAACGTGGCATCAACGCCGGCGAACCAGCGGATCGTGTTGTAACGCGTGTCGGCCGGGTCCCAGTCGGCATCGTCCGGCATCTGCTTCACGACGATGGCGTCTTTGAACCCGATTTTTTCGAACGCCTTGTTCCAGAGCAGCACGCCCGTCCTCATCCATTCGCGGTATTCGACGGGGATCGTGTTCTCGAGCCAGAAAACAACGGGTTGCTTCGGGGGCGACAGTTTTGCCGCCGGGTCGGCTTTCTCCAACTGCCAGCGATGGAGGTAACGCACATACGGCGAGCTGGGATGGTCCGAGGTGAAATCCTCCTGCACGTTCAGGAAGAATCCGACCCGGTCGTCCGCGAGCCGCGGTCTGTAGCCCGTTTCTTTCAACGAGGAAAATTCATATTTCACGACCATGGGAACGCTGCGCTCGTCCGGCAGCGTGGCGGACTGGGTTTTGGGATTGGCCGTCGTGTAATGGAGCCACAATTCCAGCAGCACGTTTTCCGTGAAAGTTTTTACCGACGCGACGCTGCTGTTGTTCTTGTCGAAGCTGTACTCGCTTGGCTTGTAGATTTCCTTCAAGGCATTCGCGAATCCAGGCAGGTCGCCCACCAGCAGGTCCGAGACGTCAATCAGCAGGCTTTTCCTTTCCAGGTGCGGTTTGGCTTTGACTTTGGCCGAGGCCAGGATGCCGTTCGGGAACGACCGCGCGGTGGCTCGCGCCGCCGGCGTTCCACTCGCCGCGGTAAAAGTCGGGTTCTGAATAATCCACTGGACGTTCTTGCCGACCTTGCGGAAGGAAAACGGAAAACTGCCGCCCATTTGCGCCGCGTAAAACCCTCGCTCGCCCACCGACTGGTCCACTGTGGCGGCGAAGAGAAACGTTTTATCGAGTTGTTCGGGGAGGATTTCCATCAGGATTCGGTTCTCTTCCGCTTTGCGGTAGAAAGTGAACAGTCCTTTCAAGGTTTCCATGTCTTTGACCACTTCATCGAAAGGCTTCTCGTCATCGCCTTTGGGTGTTTCCGATTTCTTTTCCTGCTGCTTGGCGGGTTTGGGCCGCGGTTCTGATGCAAGCCGTTCACCCCCTTTTTGGGCCAGGGCTTCGCCGCACAGAGCGAGAGTTGCAATCAACAGGAAGGCCAAGGTTTTTAGTTCGATCGTCCGGTTCATGGCGTTACGAAAAGTTGAGGACACTCGTTTGATGCTCCCGAATCCTGGACAGACTTATATTAGGGATTGTTGGAAATATTAGGAAACCGTTCATTTAGGGAAAACGCCCTGACTCTAGTGTTGCGCCGCCGCTTTGTCCACAAAGAAGGAGGACGTCGGTTCCCCTGGGGGCAGGGCTGGTCTAGAGCAAATTGAATAAAACTGTAGCCGCAAAAGAACGCAAAGAACACAAGGGAAACAGACGATCTTTGCGATCTCTGCGTTCTTTTGCGGCTAAGAGCGGCTACACAAATTTATGAAAACGCTCTATAGTTCGACTTAAGTGCGTGAAAAAATCTGACGCTGATCGCGGGAATTTCGCTCCTCCTCGTCCTCGTCAGTTTCAAGGCTGTTCGAGGACGAGGAGGAGGACGAGGACGAACGCCTCGGGATCAGGCAAGGACTTCGGTGATGACTTCGCCGCCGTTGATGGTCGGGCGTTCGTCGCGGCCGTTGTGAAGGAAGGTCAGCTTCTCGTGCTCCATGCCCAGCAGGCGCAGAATCGTGGCATGGATGTCGTGAACGTGCGCTCGATTTTCCACCGCGCGCAGGCCGATTTCATCGGTGGCGCCGCAAACGGTGCCCTGCCTGACGCCGCCGCCGGCCATCCACATCGTGAAACCCCACGGATTATGGTCGCGGCCTTTGCCCTTTTCGTTGAACGGCGTCCGGCCAAACTCGCCGGCCCAGACTACCAGGGTGTCGTCGAGCAGGCCGCGCGCTTTCAAATCGGTCAACAACCCAGCGATCGGTTTGTCCGAGGCTTTGCAATGCTTGGAATGGTTTTCTTCGATATCGACGTGAGCGTCCCAGCCGCTGTTGCTGCCGCAGTAAAGCTGCACGAACCGCACGCCGCGCTCGACCAGCCGGCGCGCGAGCAGACAAAGCGTGCCGAACCTGCGCGTCGGCTCTTCGTCCATGCCATAGAGTTTTTTCGTCAACTCGGATTCCCCGGACAAGTCCACCGCTTGTGGCGCGGCGGCCTGCATCCGGTAGGCCAGCTCGTAGGAATTGAGGCGGGCGGCCAGTTCGGTGTCCTCCGGTTTGTCGGCGGCGAAATGGCGATTCAGCTCGGCGAGCAGATCCAACTTGCTGCGCTGTTGCTTTTCGCCAACAGTCCCCGGCGGACTGAGGTGAAAAATGGGAGGGCCGTCAGTCCGGAATTGCGTTCCTTCAAATGTCGCCGGCAGAAAGCCGGCACTCCAATTTTTTGGACCGCCGACCGGTTCCGCGCCGTCGGCCATCACGACGAAGGTGGGCAGGTTTTCGTTCGCGGTGCCGAGGCCGTAGGTGGTCCACGAACCCAGCGACGGCCGGCCCGCGAGAATGTCGCCGGTGTTCATCTGGCAGACCGAGCCGACGTGATTGAGTCCGTCGGCCCAGCAGGAACGGATCACGGCCATCTCGTCCGTGTGTTGGGCAATGTTCGGGAGCCAGTCGGACACCCAGATGGCGCTTTCGCCGTATTGCTTGAACGAGCGCTTGCTCGGCATCAACGAATTGTTCGCCGTGCCCATCGCGGTGATGACCTTGCCAAACGATTCCGGCATCGGCTGGCCGGCGAGTTTCTCGAGCGCCGGCTTCGGGTCGAACAGGTCGAGATGGCTCGGCCCGCCTTCCATGAACAGCCAGATGACCGACTTGGCGCGCGCCGGCAAATGCGGCGGCCGCGGCGCAAGCGGATTCAATGGATCGATATTGATGTTCGCCGCGCGCGCCAAAAGGCCGTCCAGACCGAGCAGGTAACCGAACGCCAGGCCGCCGAACCCGCAACCGCATTTGGTCAGAAAGTCGCGGCGGGAGTGAAGCTGATCAATTCGATGGCAGGGTGGGTTCACGGTTCGAACACTCGTGAGAGTTCAATCTTGAGTCCCGGGAACAGAGGTGATTCGAATTTCTGTTTGACCCCGTATGTTCCGACAGGAGTGGCGACTGCGTCAGCGAAGCGATACACGGAAACTTTTCTTGCTGCCGGATCAACGACCCACATCTCTTCGACGCCGCTGCGCGCATAAATCTCACGTTTTACACCACTGTCCAATTTGGCCGTCTTGGGCGACAGAATCTCCACGACGAGATCCGGCGCGCCCTGCGCGCCCTGCTCGGTAAGGATTCCTCTCCGCGCCCTGGAGACGTAATACAAATCGGGCTGATAAACGTTCAGATCGGTCAGTTGGACGTCCGAAGGTGAGAGATGCACGGAACCCGAAGGACGCTTTTCAAGGTGGCTCCGCAGAATGAAGTGCAGATTGCCCAGGATGTCCTGATGCAGACGGTCGGGCGATGGTGCCATGTAGAGGTCTCCTTCGACGAGCTGGTAATAGGGCGGACCTTCGGGCAGTTGCCGATAGTCGCGGACCGTCAACGGTCGTGAAGCTGTCTTCAGCATGTTCTCAGGCTAGCGGCGGCAGCGCGGAGTGTCAAACCGGGCTTCCGTTCGGTGTAGTGTCGGCGCTGTGCGCCGATTGATCGAGCCTTAGGCTCGACGCTACATGAAATCGGGACACTGCCTTCAGTTCCGATACACAAACTCATTCGCATTGATCAGCATGTGGCAGAAGTCCACCAGGGACGCGGCTTCGACCTTGTCCGCGCGGTCCGGCAATTCGGGGGGCAATGCCAGTGATTCGCCCGCCGCGGCGCGCTTGGTGATAATGTCCCGATGGCGGTCGAAGAATTTTTTCACAGTTTGCTGCTCCCTGTTGTCGGGTCGGCGCGAGAAAGCGAGGCGATAGGCTGCGTCAACCTGTTTGTCCAGGTCGTCGCCCGCCGACTTGATGACGCGGCCCGCGAAGCTCTCCGCCCATTGCAAAGTCAGTTCGCTGTTGAGGAGGTTCAGCGCCTGGAGCGGCGTAATCGTCACATTCCGGCGCGGACAACTCTCGTGCGTATCGGGCATGTCGAAACTTTCAAACAACGGATACCTGGTGTTGCGTTTGACGAACACGTAAATGCTTCGCCGGTTGCGCTCCGTTTCCTCCCGGGTGAGTTTCCAGCCGCTGTAAGTCGGCGACATGCCCGGGGGTAGTTCGGGAAAAACGCTCGGACCTCCCATTTTCAGATTCAACAGGCCGGACACCGCGAGCGCCGCGTCGCGAATTTCCTCGCCTTCAAGCCGTTGGCGCGGGAAACGCCAGAGTAATTTGTCGTCCGGGTCAATCTGCGCCGCTAATCCGTCCAGGCGCGACGATTGCCGGTAGGTGCTCGAAGTCATGATCAGCCGGTGCAGCTTTTTCATGCTCCAGCCGTTGCGGACGAATTCCGTTGCCAGCCAGTCGAGCAGGGCCGGGTGCGTGGGCCGGTCGCCTTTGACGCCGAAATCGCTTGGCGTGCCGACGATGCCGCGGCCGAAATGATATTGCCAGATGCGGTTCACCATGACGCGCGACGTGAGCGGATTGTTGGGATCGACGAGAATGTCGGCCAACGCCATCCGGCGACCGCTCGAACGGACGCCTTTCGGCGGAACGATTCTGGCGGGCTTGCGATCCAATATTTGAAGGAAGCCGGGTTGAACCTCTTCTTTAGGCTCGTCGTAAACGCCGCGGCGCAACACGTGGGTGTCCGGTGACGCGGGCGCAATGTCCGTGATGCCCGTGCCGATCGGCAGGTCCGCCGGCCTTAGATCAGCATACTTTTTCAGTTCCTCTTTCAATTCCTGCCAGCGCCTCCTCCCCTCGCCTTTCAAGTGGCCTTCCACAGCGCCGTCGGCGGCAATGTACTGATAGGAAGCCGGGTCGAGGTACTGGTTGGCCTTGTGGACCATTTGCCATTCGATGGGCGTGCGTTCGTCGGGCGATTTTTCGAGCGCGACCTGAATCTCCTGCGGGTATTTGTCCACGTAATCCTTGATGATGTCGCGGCGATGCGGTTCCGCGAGGGCGCTCATTTTCTCGCGAATCACGCGGGTCTTTTCCTCCCAGGCGGCCAGTTGCTCCCGGTATCGCTTCAATTCTGTCTCCGAAACCAGCGGGATGTCATCGTCGGCGCCGGAGTTGGCGTAGAAAGCCTGCAACCGGTAGTAATCCGATTGGCGGATCGGGTCATACTTGTGGTCGTGGCACCGCGCGCAGGCGACGGTCAGGCCCATGAACACCGCGGCCGTCGTATCGGTGATGTCGTTCAAAATCTCCTGGCGTCGCTGCATCAAGTTGCGGGCATTGCTCTCGTCGGGGTAGTGGCGGTTGAACGCGGTGGCCACGCGCGCGTCCGGGTCGCTCGGCCAAAGTTCATCGCCGGCGATTTGTTCCTTGATAAAGCGGTCGTAAGGCTTGTCGTCGTTGAATGATTTGATGACGTAATCGCGATAGCGCCACGCGTTCGGTCGGATTTCATCGGCCTTGAACCCTTCGCTTTCGGCGTAGCGGGCGAGGTCCAGCCAATGCCGCGCCCAGCGTTCGCCGTAACGGGGCGAGGCCAGC
This sequence comes from Verrucomicrobiota bacterium, assembly GCA_003218515.1. GTDB lineage: Bacteria > Verrucomicrobiota > Verrucomicrobiia > Limisphaerales > AV2 > AV2. The sequence continues at coordinate 14,362 of QHNT01000157.1, forward strand.
AGGCGGTCCACCACTTTGTCGAATGCCTTCGTCGAATCGTCCGCCAGGAACGCGTCCACTTCTTCGGGCGTCGGCGGCAGGCCGATCAAGTCGAAGGTTGCGCGGCGGATTAACGTGACTTTGTCCGCGAGCGGCGCGGGTTTTAGTCCTTTCGCTTTCAATTCGGCAACGACGAACGCATCAATGGGGTTCCGTACCCGGTCAGGCTGGTCGATTTTCGGCGGCTTGGGACGGGTGATGTTTTGAAATGCCCAGTGATTTCGCTCCTCTGAAGTAAACGAGACATTGCTGTTGTCAGGAGAAGCAGCGCTTGCGTTTGCGGCTACCAGGACCAACGCAAGGTAGAAAAACACTGTCGCTTTTAACCCGTCGCCGTTCGTGAGCGCTCTACGTTGGCTATTATGCATTCGGCTTTGTTGTATTTTATCCATGAAATGGCCTCTGTAAAACTGAAATTCCACCAAACCTGCCGGTCCAGGTCCGGTCCAGGATTGCTGAAGTCCGGCGCAAGTGAAACTCTGATGCTGATCGCTGGCATTTCGCTTGTCCTCGTCATAGCGCGCTCAGCCGAGTGTTCCAATGCGAACGTCCTCTGGCACGCTCCTCGTCATCGGTATTTGCGTCAGGCCACTGAGACACTTTCACCGCCAACACGACCAAAAGCGAAAAATGAATGTCCTGAAGTCACTCGCTTATTCGTCGCATCATGGAAACGAACGAAAACCACCAACCAATACACAAATAATATATGACCACAAAAACCACACCCTTCTCAGGCGGATGCGCTTGCGGCGCGATTCGCTACGAATCCACGGCCGACCCGGTTATGATGCTTCACTGTCATTGCCGAGATTGCCAGCAATCCAGCGGAGGTCCGTTTTCGTCTTTCGTCATCGTGCCGACGGAAGCTTTCAAGCTCTTGCAAGGCGCACCGCGCTTCCATGCCTCGCCCAGTGAGATGGGTGGCAAGACCCGTCGGGGCTTTTGCCCTGATTGCGGCTCGCCGATCGTCGTCAAGCCCGACTCGGTCACTCACATTGTCGCGATCAGAACTGCGAGCTTGGATGATCCGAGCTGGTTCAATCCGCAAGTAGATGTATGGACATCAGACGCGCATCTGTGGGACAAAATGAATCCCGCGTTGCCAAAGTTTGAAAAGTATCCTCGGTCTGGAAATTCAGCAGACCCGGCCGCACCTTAACAAGCCAGCAAATTCATTTTGAAAATTTAAACTAAGAACGTAACAAAAATAAGACAAAGGAGAACATTATGCCGAAAATCAAAACCGTCCGCGGAATCGAAAACCGTAAGGTCGTGTCGCAAAAAGAATGGCTTACCGCCCGCAAGAAACTTCTGGTGAAAGAAAAGAAGTTCTCGAAACTGCGCGACGAATTGAACCTTCAACGTCGCAAGCTGCCGTGGGTCAAAATCGAAAAGCAATACGTTTTCGACGGGCTGACCGGCAAGGTGACACTCGCCGATTTGTTCTGCGGCAAGAGCCAGCTCCTCATCTATCATTTCATGTTCGGGCCGGACTGGAAGGAAGGTTGCCCCCATTGCTCGTTTTGGGCCGATCATTTTGACAGCGTGAACATTCACGTTGGACAGCGCGACACGGCTTTCGCCGTCGTTTCCCGCGCGCCGCTGGCGGAAATTGAGCCGTTCAAGAAGCGCATGGGCTGGCGGTTCAAATGGCTCTCCTCGTTCAAGACGGATTTCAATTTTGATTTCAACGTGTCGTTCACGCCGGAGCAGGTCAAGGGCGGGGTGCTGCCCTACAACTACGGTAAGTACAAAATGGAAATGATTGACGAAAAGCAAGGTGTCAGCGCGTTTTACCGCGACAAGAACGGTGATATTTATCACACCTACTCAACTTATGAGCGCGGGATTGACCTGATGAATACCACCTACAATTTTCTCGATCTGACCGCCAAAGGCCGCGACGAAAATCCTGACGCCACGCAAGACTGGGTGCGCTACCACGATGAATACAAGGATGCTTCGTGAATCTGCTGCTGTGCCTGACCGAATCAAATCAGCAAAAACAAAACAGGGAACGCCATGAAGAACGACGATTCGGGAGAATTTCAATGCGACGGTTGCAAACGGAGCACGTCCCCGGTGGAGGTCGCTGAACGTTAGGCGACTTCACACGACCATGACGTGCTGTTGAAGGCAGGCGAACGGGACCTTGTGATGTGGCGTACGGATCCCGGTGAGCGATGGAGCCGCAATGATTCGGACGAACTTTTTTTGACCGGCTCGACCAATAACGCGGTTGGAGCGAAACTCGAATTCACGTTGAAACGTGGCAACGAGACAGTCAAAATGCCAGTCGTGCTGAGGGAGGTCGCGATCTATGTCCCAAGGACAGACTCGCTAGCTCTGCCTCCGAAATGAAAAAGAACAACAGAGGGTGGTCGAAGGGCGCTCCAGCGAATCGCTGCCGTCCCTTCCGTTTTCAGCAGCTGTGGCAGATTCGCTGCTCTCTGGGTTCGTCGGGGCCTGGCTCCCCGGCGGCTGTGGCTCAGCGAGATTGTTGGGCGGAAACCGTGCGGTCGGCGCGCGAGACCCATACCCAGGAAGTGCCTCCGGGCGCTCGAGTGCCGCAGCAAGCAGCGAAATCATCCATGTTGTCCAGCGTGGTGCCGGTGGGATCGTCGCCATCGATGCCGGCATTCAGCGAGTTTCCGCCGCCATCCGAGCCGCGGAACCAGAAGTAGTGAGTGCCTGTTTTGACGAAGCTGATCTTGTATGACAAGCGCGGGCTGTCGGTCAGAGCCCCCGGCAGGTCGATCGACGCTCCAGACTCCGGCAAGGAATACATCGTGCCCAGGCCGGAAAAACCTGCCGGTGTTAGGTCGAAAATCCACTGGTGATCCGCCGAGGGCGTGTTGGTGTCAAAGTTCTCGGCCTCCAAGACCGCCAGACCGTTCGCGTCCTGTTGGATCGGCGGCAGGGTGATGGCCGGTTTATCGGTCAGGAACGATGCGCTTCCCGTCCGCGTGAACTGAGGTGTACCCGTGTCACCGTAGGTCAATTGGATGGTATGGCGTGTGGCCGCAGCCAATCCGCCTGGCGGATTGTAAGTGACCGTAGTTTGGCCGGCCGATTTGGTCACCGTCGCACTGACGTTGGTCCCGTCTAAGACGAGTTGAACCGTGTTCGTGGCGACCTGCGTGTCGGCGTCCGTTATGGTCAGTATGATGTTCGTCGTGACGGGAACACCGGTCGCATTAGGACTCGGACGGACGGAGGCGACGAAGGGCCGGTTTACCAGCGCCGAGCGATAAGCTCTTATCGCGTTCGGATTCGCGCGGTCGTTGATCAGGACGTTCGCGCCGGTGGCGGAATCTACGGAAAACCATTCCACTTCCGCGCCCCCGCCGGTTTCCCACCAAATCAGCTCGAAGGGATAAAATCCGTCCTCTTGCGCAACGACATAAAAGAAGGTCGTTCCCTGGCCGCGGTCGGCGTTGAACTCGCCTGAGATAGAAGTCGAACGGAGGATGTCTTGCGGCGCCGACTCCGCTGTGACGCGGAACCCATCGTCGCTATTTACGCCGAATCGATACGCCCCGGCCTTCAACTCCAGATAAGTCCGCGCCTGCATGGCAATATTGTCGGTGTCGAGTGTGGTCCCCGGAATGCCCGGAATGGGTTTGTCTGCGAATCCATTGTTCGCGGTGAAAACGCCTGCTTCCATGCCAACGCCATTGGCGTCCTGGTTGTAGTTGATAAACCCCACTTCGGTGAACGTCTTGTCCGGATTGAAACCCGAACCCGGTGGTTGGAAACCCGTTTGAGTCCGGTCGATCAAATCATCGTAAGGCAGGCCGGTGGCGGGGTCGATGTACTCGTCATTCAGTTGCCTTCTGACTGAATCGACGAATCCGCCCCCAGGTCGGGCCGCAGCCATTTGGCGAAGCTTGAGCGTAAAGCCGGGCTTATTGGTGTCGATGACGCTGGCCGGCAACTTCAGACCAGGCGGGAGCGTGGGATAGTTCTGCACCGTGAACTGGAATGTGTTCGTAAAGGTCTGCGGGGGACTGGCCTTGTCGTTATAAATCAATACGGCCGTGTTGGTGGAAGCCGCGGGAAAAATCGTGGTCGGAGTGAAGGCGACTGTTGTGATCGGTCCACTCTGAGTGATTGTTGGAGCGGCTGCTGTCCCGTTGATGGAAAGCGAAATCGAGTTGGTATTTACTTGCGTCGAACTGCCATCCTCCAGTTCGGCAGTGATGGTTGCGTCCGGCGCGGCGTTTTGTGCCGGCGGCGAGCGGAATATGACGAGTATTGGCAGGTTCGGCGGCGGCTGCAACGCCCAGACTATCGCCGCGTCAAACAGCTCGGTCGCGTTGGTATTATATGTGGCCGCCGGCGTGGTCGCGTTGTAAAAGAACGCCACCCGGCGACCCGGCACAATAGTATTGTCGTCCGCCAGGCGAGAGCCTTTTTCGTATGCCCAAATGCAGATGCGCCCTTCATCCACGCCGACTGTCGCGTTGGTGGCGATGATGATCGCGTTGGTCCCAACAGTATAGGGGAGGGCTGAGGAGCTCACGACGGCGGAATTTCCCGGATCGACGATGTCGATGGTTCCGGATTTGCCGGCAGCGAGAGGGTGGCTCTGATTAGCGACGGAGATGGCAAGAGAGGTGTGCCCGGTCATATTGCCGAATGTGTTTTCTCGTTGAAAAAGCAACTCGTCGTAGAGCCCAGGTTCGTAGATCACCAACGGCGTACGGCCCGTCCGCAGGGTGCTGATCGAAAGCGAATTGAGCGGCTCATTGGCGCTGCCAACACTGGAGGAGATTAAGATCAAATCCTTCCCGGCGAACAAATCGCCCAACGCCGGATCCTGATCGTCGGCGACCGTCACCGTGTGTCCCTGACTTTGGAGGCGAGCAGCCACTTCCTTGTCGTTATCGTTGGAAGGCGCAGTGGGATCGTTGGCGTCGGGAGAATTGACAATAAAGAGAATACTTGCTGCGTCGGCGTTTGATAATCCCAGACATCCAAAAATGAACAATAACGATGCCAGTGATAGCCGTTCGATCGTACGGAGTGGCGATGTTTTCATAGTCTGTTTTTCGTGTTGGTTTTTGAGTGTGAGTCTCGAAATTGCCGCGAGTTCTCGATGGCTGATCCTTGCGGGAGAAGACCAAAATGGCCAATGCCAAACCAGGCCTGGTTGCCGAGACTTTCACGGGATCGGCAGCAAAATATGTGTTGTTTGACGAATAGCCAACACATTTTCGGTACACCGTGATCCGTTGCCAGAGGTCAGCCCCGGGGGCATTTTCACAGCCCGCGTAGCCGCCGACGTAAGGAGGCGGATGGAAATGGCGATCACGTCCTGCTCACGTTCGATATCACGGCGCAAACCGGCCATAAACTTGAACTGTTGACTTGATCGGCTTGTGCGGCAGTGGAAGTCTTTCCGCCATGTTAAGAGGCTGCGATCTGCGCGTCGCAATTGCTTCGTTCTGCTTTCTCCTGCTGACCACGGCGGCAGGCGCCGAAATCAGATTACCCGCGCTCAACGATGCTCAACTGCAGTTGACGCTCTTCGCGGCCGAGCCGGACATCCTCACGCCTATCGGCCTTGCGATCGACAAACGCGGACGCCTCTTCGTCGTCGAATCACACACGCATTTCCCCAGGCCGGATTATCCGGGACCGAAGCGCGACCGCGTGAAAATTTTCGAGGACACCAATGGCGATGGCAAACCGGACAAAATTTCCATCTTCGCGGACGATCTTTATCACTCGATGAACCTGGCGTTTTCTCCGTCCGGCGAGCTGTACCTGACGCATCGCAACGCCGTCGTCATCCTTCATGACAAAGACGGCGACGGCATCAGCCAATCGCGCACCACCATTCTCGAATTGCAGACCTCCGGCAATTATCCCCACAACGGCATCGGCGGCATCGCGTTTTCACCGGACGGCTGGCTCTACGTCGGCCTGGGGGAAAATCTGGGCGAGAAATATACGCTCAAAGGCAGTGATGCTCGCACTCACAGCGGCGGCGGCGAAGGGGGAAATATATTCCGCTGCAAACCCGACGGCAGTGAACTGCGCCTCGTGGCGACCGGCTTTTGGAACCCGTTTGCTCTGGCCATTTATCAAGGCGGCCACCTGCTTGCCGTTGACAACGACCCCGATTCGCGTCCGCCTTGCCGCCTGCTCGACGTGGTGGAGCAAGGCGACTATGGTTTCAAGTTTCGCTTCGGCCGAAGCGGCTTGCACCCATTCGTCGCGTGGAACGGCGAGCTGCCCGGCACGCTGCCCATGATGGCGGGCACGGGGGAAGCGCCCTCGGGCATTCTCAACTGCGATTCGGCCAGGTTGCCGTCGGATTATCGCGGCGCTGTGCTGGTGACTTCGTGGGGCGATCATTTTCTGGAGTTGTATCGCCCGCGGCCGGTCGGCGCATCCTTGCGGGCCGAGCGCGAAATCGTCGCCCAGGGTGACGAGTGGTTTCGCCCCGTCGCCATTGCCGCTGCGCCGGACGGGGCGATCTATTTCACCGATTGGGCGGACAAAGATTACTCCGTCCACGGCAAAGGCCGCATCTGGCGATTGACGACGAAACCCGGCGTCAAAGCAACCATCGCTGCCGGGGTTTCGGCGAAACCAAATCCGGCTCGCGAACGAATGAATCGTCTGGTCCGCGCGGATTCGCTCAAGGATTACGGCGAACTATTGCGCGCGCTGGGTGACGATGACGCATTCATTCGTTCGGCCGCGGTCAGCTCACTCGCCAAGCCCGTCTTTGGCGGGAAAATTCCCGGCGAAATCGAAAACAAAAACCCGCGCGTGCGGCTCGGCGCTTTGCTGGCAATGCGTCGCGCGAAGTTTGATAAGCCGATTCAACTCCTCGAAAAACTGCTGGCGGATCCGGACGAAGAGATCCGGCGGATGGCGCTGGTTTGGGTCGGCGAGGAAAAACTCGTCCGGTTGGCGGACCGATTGAACGTCGCGTTATCTGCAGGGCCGGTTTCGGCGGTGCTGTTCGAGACTTACGCGGCGGCTGCCGGAATTCTGGGAACGACCGGCCATTCGGTGGCAGCCGCAGAACAATCGGCCGCTTCAAAATCCAGCGCTGTCCGGACGCTGGTTTTGATCAGGGAGGTCAAACAGGATGACGCGAAGGCCGTTGAAATCCTGGCGGACGCGAGCAGTGACCGGCTCGGCCAACTGCGCATCGAAGCCGCGCGCACTTTGGCTGAGTTTCCGAGCGAGAAGGCCGATGCTGCTTTGCTCAACACGGCGCTGGATCGGAAGAATCCGGTCGAATTACGCGCTGAAGCCCTGTTGGCTTTGTCCAGTCGGTCAGCGGACCTGCTGTCGAAATTGACAGGTTTGTTGGATGATTCATCCGAGGACGTCCGGATCGAAACGGCGCGGGCATTTCGTCAGGTGGCATCGCATCCGGCCATTCGAGACGCGTTGGAAAGGAGTTCAAAATCCCGGAG
>QHNT01000018.1 GCA_003218515.1 Verrucomicrobiota bacterium
AGGCCGATGTCACGAAGCGTCGAATCTCATCTTCATACCCAATCGCCGAGCACGCAACCGATGGACGAGCCGCTGCCAGATCCGGAACCTAACTCGCAGACAGGAGCGCAATCTCAACTTGGGTTTGAAACTCGGACGAAGAATTCGAAGGCTCTTCGAGACATCGCCGAACTTTCGGCGGCCGAACTGAGTGCCGCCTTGTTTCAGTTTATCCCTGCTTCTGGCAGGATTAATCGCGAGGAACTCCTTGAGATGACATCAAACTATCTTGGTGTTCCTGTGCGAAGAGCACGCTCATTCCTCAATCGGACCATCTCAGACGAAAAGCGCGCAGGCCGCCTCGAAGTGGATTCGGGCTGGGAGAATGTTTGGCGAGCGTGAGCGCGTGCCGCCCCCTCGTTGCGACTGTTCAAGCAATGGCGGTCCCGGGCGCTTCTTCTGATTCAGCCCATTCGTTCTGGCTCATGCAGTCTCCGGGCTGAGTTAGAGGTGGAAGAAGGCCGCGCTCATGGTGATTTCCCTCCGGTTCGCCCGACATACACTTCCTTCCCGGTCTTCAAGTCGCGGTAAACATCAAAGCCGATTTCGTGGCGGAGAAAATCCATAAACTCGGGAATCCAACCGGTCTCAACGAACTGGAACCTAGCGCTCAACGATCCCTCAAAACTCCAGCCGGGCGACGTTACGACTTGGTTCGACTTGCTGTCTTTGGCCCGGCACGCGGCCACCTGCTTGCGGTGATCGCCTTCCCAGGCCACCCTGCCGAACTCCGCCCAATCACAGGGGGCGGCAAGACCGCGCTGCTGATCGGCGACCACTAGATCCGCCGCGCGTCCGTCTCGGAGGTATTCGATGCCATGCCGACCCAAATCCTCAATGAACCGTTGCGTGTCCTGAGGCGTCATGAAGCCAACGCGGATCAACTCACCATCCGCGCACAGGGTCTGATTGGGGCAGGCATCGCGAAACTCTTCCCATCCTCCCGGGTAATGGGCGAGAATCGCCTCGGCTCGAATCACCACCGAGATCGCTTCAATAAGGACGGCCATAGTGATCTCCAAAATTCGCCAGGCGTCAAATGCTCGCCCGCCACCCCTCATCAATTCCCGGTGCATCTCTCGCATCAGGTGCAGGCACACCGCAGTCCCCCGAGGCGCTTCAATCCATGCTCCGGCGCCCGCACATAATGCCTCACCTCCGCCACATCCGATTGCGGCATCCTAGAAATAGAACAGATCGGACAACGACCCCTGCGCGCCTTCGATACGGTTCGACAAGACCGTCGCGCGGTTCATAAATGGCCGGATTAACAACAAATGCGGATTTGGCAGCGTCCGCGCGGTACCGACCAGTCACTCAGCCCGCGGTCCGTTGCTGAAATCTCCGTCGCCAGTTCCCACGTTAACTCCAGCCTCGGCGGCAGCGAGTTTGGAATAAGCGCCCGCCCTTCGTCCCTTGGAATCAGATGGTTGCATGCAAGTGCTACCTCCATTCGCAGAGCATTCAAGAATGATACTCATTATTTCAAAAAGCACAATTCAGGATGTTCCAGTGGTATCTGGGGGCATTCGGCCCTCTGCGGGGAATGGATTCTTCCTAAGTTGTGCGTCGAGTTGCAGAGCGTTGATTTGGCTGCGCCGATCATTGCTACGCCAGCCGAGGTCTCCTGCAAGTTCTTCCCATGTTGACGGGCTTCAACTCACCGGCCGACTCCGGGAGCCAACTCAAAGTGGGCAATCTTCCCGGTCAGCGACAGGTTGCTCGTGCAGTCGCCGTAATGCCTGTCGCGCCACCACGGCAGCAGAAGCGTGGAAATTTCCATGAACTGATCATGCTCCTCCCGCGCAGGGTCGAGCATAGTCGGTTTGCCGTCAGGATGAATGGTGATTTTGAATCTGGTACGCGGATCCAAAATCACCGCCTACATCTCGTGAAGATATTTGACGTAACTTTCTTCGTGGTGTAGACGTCTCCTCCATTTAATGAAGACCTGCATGAACATATCAGTCACGAGCTGGCCGACGACGGTCGCAAAAGCGACACGTCATAGCCGATCGAATTGGGCGTTCGGCCTTAGCCTATCCAGAGCGTATCAGGGTCAAGAACCCAAATTGGATAGACCGGAGGTAAGCGGGTAATCGAAGAACCATAGAATTTCCAAACCCTGCTTACCACGATGTGAGCAGGGTTTTTTGTTTGTCCATGAGTGACTGAAAGAGCGCGATAAATCGCAAACCGTAGTACCATTGACCACACATGAACATGGCCGTGACCTACACAGGAGAAGCAATCTTCGGCAAGAGATTGAACCTAGCTGACGCCAAGACTCTTTTGGCACTCCTCGACCAGAGCGATGTCCTGGAGTTCTGTGCGCTCTTGAACGCAGTAAATCAAATCTCTGCTCACCAGGTTGGTGGTTACAAGACAGTCAAAGGAGCAGATTTACTGAATCGATTGTTGGCTGATCTTCTTCACCCCGTCTATCACGTGCGAGCATGGAACATCTTTCGACAGTCAGATCCGTTTCATTTCTCACCTCTGGCTGGTGCTGCGATCAATGGCCTCATCGGTCTGGCATGCAGGTGGTGTCCAAAAGAAGGTGGACATAAGCTCGTTTCGGTTCGGTATCGCCAAAACGTTACCCGTGTCCTGTTCGCTCTCCAAGACGCGATGATTAACAAAGAGAAAATGCTTAAGATTGGAGACCCGGCAGGGCTTCGTGCGGCATTCCCGTATTTGACCAGAAGCGTCTTAGCCAACCAAACTGTTAGCATGACTCATGATCTGGGCAGGCTTCACGCGTTTGTCGCGCGACCGGAGGTCGGTGCCGTTCTCGGACGTGAACTAAAGTCCGCGCATCCCATCGACAAGTGGTTCATCGATTCTTTTGGACTACCCGTGTCAACGTATCAGCGAGTGATGACGGCCTTTGCCGGCTATGCCGCGCAGTTCAAAGCGGCCACACCGCGTTCCTCGCATCTTTGGCTCACCTTGAATGCCTTCCTTGATGCATGTGCCGAGCTGCGTGCAGGGGTTCAGGCGTTGCTTGAATGTGCACAAACCACTCCCGACCGAGTGGCCTCGAATGTCCCTGAACCACTGGAGATGGCAGACGCAGTATATTCTGTTGACCATCTCCTCGTTTATCCGTTGCTGCGCGTTGGAGACTACCACCTGGTGACGTCTTTCGAGGCAGTTTTTAACAAATTCATCCGTGGGTTGCCGTATCTAAGTGATCTGATGGCCAGGCAGAAACGCGGAGAAGCTGATGCCTTTGTTGTAAAAGCTGCTCGTTCAGGTTTTGGTTACATCTTCGAGGGCTATTCGCGTTGGTTAGCGCGCCAGTGGTTCGCCGGAATCTCGGTCGAAGTAATTGAGGACTACCGCATCAGACTTCCCGGACACAAAAAGCGCGACGATCTCGCGCAACGTGACTTACTGTTCATTCACAACGATGTGGGCTACGCGATTGAAACCAAGGCGAAGGTTCCCCCACTTCAAGCACGCAGAACCGGTGATCTGGAACAGGTTGTACAAATGGTCTTACCTCGCGAGGAAGGCGACACCATTGACAGAACAGGATTGATTGTTCAGGCACGCACGGCTGCGGAAGCGTTGGTGGCGGGCGCGGCATTTTTGAGTGACAAGGAAACGCAAATCAGACCCCTGAAGCGAGTATTTCCAATCGGCCTGGTTTTCGAACACCTTCCACTTCGATACCCCTTTACGCGACCGTTTGAGGCAGACGTTGAGCAGTTCTATGGCAAGCGCGTCTTTCAGGACTCCGGGCGGGTAGCACCAATTCAATTCTTTGACATCACGGATTTCGAGGAATGGGACGAGGTGTTTGACATGCCGAGCGAAGGGGACGCGCTCCTCACAACACTTCAGAAGAGAGCGACCACCGAAGAGCTTCGTTACAACCGACTCACAGTTGCTCGTGGAGGGCGACGCGCCAATTTTTCAGAAAAAACTGGCGTGGTACGTTCTCTTGCCAACGAGTCTGAGCATTTCGTGCATAAACCCTGCGAGAACCACAAATGAGAGAAAAACAACAATGAAGTCCTCCTTCATCTTGGGTGTCCCGTTTGGCCAAGCGTGGGAGCGAATATCGCCGGAGGCTTAATTTGGATTGCCGCGCAGTGTTACCTCGTGATTCCTTTGGACTGTGATTGTCGGACACTCCGGTCGACCAGATGCCGTCTGCGAACGAGAACTGTTTCGCGCCTCCGCGCTTGAGATTCTGATCGCGACTGGTCCTCTTTGTCCGCGGATTGCCTTTGTGCAGGCGCCTTTTGGGAATCGCCAGCGCCTGTTGTCTCGGGAGATTGCTTGACCATCAAATCCGTTGCCGAAGGCCGTTCGGACGTTTTTGAGACGGCTCGCAGCAATTCGTGCTTGTCATCCGTGTAAATCGTCCATGCCTCTTTGAACCGGCTGGCCGAAACATAAAATTGTTCGCGGTCAGCCGCGCGGAATGATTCGGAACTCTCGGCAATAAACACGCAGTCCACGCTCTTGCTCTGTGAACTGTAGGACGTGAGGCAGTAACCGTGCGTCCAGTGCCCGAAGTCTTTTGATACCACCCAGCCGTTAGCCAGTTTGAGGTCGCCGTCTTTCGTGAAGCCTTCGACTTTCTTCAAATCCCCGTTGTTAAGCCTTTGCTTCATTTTCGTGAAGCCGTTCTGGGTGATCCGAATTAGGTCGCCGGCAGCGAGCGCAATCGACCGGGGTTCGTAAACCTGAAACCGTGTGGCTTGGTCCAAGGGAAGTAGCGCAGTCTCCTCACTCTGGTGCTTCACCCTAACACGACCCTGCTCATCCTGACTGGTCACCGTGACCCGTTCACCACGCCGGAAGCCGGCAGCGTTTTGATGGAACTGGACCACTAAACCCGTCTGATAACTCCGGGTATTGGCGCGTTGCGCTTCCGTCCATTGCAGGTTCTTGAGTTGAATGAACTCGCGTTCATTCCCGCGAAGCACGCCCGCCTGTTTCAGCCTTTCCCGAATCTGCGCCGTCACGCGCTCGCCTTCGGCATGAGTCGGCGAGATTACCAGCGCCGACTTGCCTTTCTTGACGGCGGAAACGTAATCAGCCGCTAAAGTTTCATGCCGCTGTTCCGGCTCAAGCTCTCGCAGCATTCCGAGCTTTTCCAGTTGTTTGAACGCAGGTTCCAAATCGCCTGCGCGCAACTCGGCAACAATGGCTTTGTGTGAATCCGCCTTCTGCCGCCAGATTTCCTTCAGTTCGGCGGCCTGCAATCCCGCGTACTTTTCCAGCAGCCGCAGTGCATCGCCACGTTCGACCGCACGGTGTTGCGCGGTATCCCCCGAGAGGACAATGCGGCAGTCTTGTTTTTCAGCGAGTGCCGCGACTCGCGCGAGCGTGCGAGAGCCCAACAGTCCTGCCTCATCTATCCAGACCACTTGACCCCTGACTTGCTCCTGAAGCTTGGGATTCTGCAACAAGGCTTCCACTGTCTCGGCATTCGCGAACCCGGCTTCTGACCGAAGGACCCCGCGAGATGCTTCCGCCGAAGGCGCGAAAGCAAAAACTTTCCGCCCCGTTAATTCAATGGCAGCCACGGCTTGTTTCATCATCGTGGTCTTGCCCGTGCCGGCTCCGCCACGAATGGCGGTTACGCGATCCTCGCTCCGGAGGACGTGGAGAACGGCGCTACGTTGTTCATCCGAAAGCGTCTCGTTTCGGAATTGATACGCGCCGGAAAGGAAGGGTTTGAACTTTCCCAGCCCGCACTGGACGAAATCAATCAGGCGCTTTTCTTCCACCAACACCTGGTTCGTGGTGAACCATCGATGCCCGTCCACATTTTCCTTGATGAACTCATCCCGCAAAAGCTGGCGTTTCACCTGTTCGATGTTCACGTCGCCCACGCCGTGGCGAAGCGCGTGACGGAGCAGTTCCTTGTCCGTCACGATGGACACCCGCTCGTAACAGTGCTGAATCGCATAATCCATCGCCTTCATTTCTGAAATCTTTTGTGCGGCAGGGTGCGAATGGCCGATGCTGTTTTGTATCGCGGCTCGTTCGTTTGCCGAGATGCGCTTGTCCCATAATTCCCGCAGTTCCATTTTGGAAAGCTGTTTCTGTTTGCGTTCGCGAGTCAACGCCGCCAGTCCGTCCTTCTCCCTGGCAGACGTAATGCCCAACTCCTTTGCTTTTTGTTCAACCTGTTCCGTGCGCCGAGAAAACTCCTCCAGCACCCGCTGCGGCACACCGGCCAACTCCCAGCCTTTAGCCGTCCGTTCAATCCGATAACCCACTTCCGCCAGTTGCCGTGCGAACCGGGCATGGAATGCCGCTTCAAAGTACGGTGCGTCAGCTTTCAAGTCCCGGAACTGGCCCGCCTTCCATTTCTTTTCCGCGTCATCCCAGGTCGTGTTGAAGGCGTAACAGTGCGCGTGCAAATGCGGATCGGGAAGCCCTTTCACTGGCCTCGCGGTGAAGTGAATAAACTCAGCCCAGACCATGTTACCCGTTGTCCGGTTCTCATTCGCTCCCTTCTGCCGCACCCGTGTTTTGATCTCCGATTCAATTTCCCGCATCGTCTGATTCACAGACTGCTTGAACGCATCCAAAATCCGCTCATCCCGCGTGAACTCGTAAACGACCGAGACCGACTTTGGGCAATGAAAATTGAAATCGTATCCCACGATGCGATTGCCCTTGTTCCGCTGCGTCAGCCGTTCATCCGTTCCCGGCCTCTTGTTCTCACACAACGCATCGAACCCTGCTTGATCCGCCGCCCCTGACAGTCCCAATCTCTCCGCGCCGATGCCTTGCCACTCCCCACGGATCTCCTGTCCTTCAGTGTAGTAATCCTCCCTCTTTAAGGATTCGGCGTAATACTCCTTGGCACTCCGACTGGCAATCACTCTAAGCATGTCGCCACCGTAAACGGAATTTATTCGTCGTCATCCCCTTGAAGTCACTATTCGCGCTAATCCCCCGCCAACGCTCCCACTACTCATTAAGCCAATCCATTCACAGCCTCTATCTTTGAATCAACGACGACACACAGCGTATGAAGCAAGTCAAAGCCCCAATAATTCTGTCAGACATCTTCCCTAAGCACAGCTTCAGGCTCGCGCCGCCGAGCGCGGCGTTGCTTAACAGTTACGCAACGGTTGCGCAACTGTGTCCGCCAAAATTATCGGGGCTGAAATGAGGCAAACATGAATTTGCGACAAGCAGCCCAAGCCGAAAAGGAGCGCAGAACGCGCAGCAAACTGGAGCCACATCGCGAAGCCATTTTCACGCTGCGGCGAAAGCATTGGACTTATCGCCAGATTGCCAAGTGGCTCAACGAGCATGGTGTCGCGGTCACGTTCCCTTCCGTTTACCGTTTTTGCGAGCGAGCAATCACACGCCGGCCACGGAACACCGGCACGCCCGCCGCCACCGTTCCTGACGCTTTGGAGAACATCCCGTTCTCCTTTTCACAAACAACAACACCAACCAAAACCGGATCGAAGAAATACAGGTTCAACATTGATGTATGAAAACAACGAAATATCGCCTGATTCTGCCCATGCAGGCCAAAGGTAACGTGGGCAAAAGTCTCGAAACCGCGGCGCGAGCCTGCTGGCTCAACCAGCGTGGCATCCACTGGCAGGGATTTGATCTGGACGGCGACAACCGGACGCTATCGCGATTATTCCCCGGTCAGACCAAGCTTGTCCCGTTGAACGGACAAGCCGACGACCTGGACGAACTCATTTCGATTCTACGGAAGGCAACCGCCGCGCCCGTGACACTGCTGGACCCGCGGGCGCATCTGGACGGGCTGTTGATGAAGGCGCTCCATGCCACGCACTTCTTTGAAATCGCCAGCGTCCAATGCATCAGCATCACGGTGATGGTTTTCCCACTCGATGACCTCGACGTGATGACCAACCTTGATGCGGTCTGTCAATTCTGCGGCAGCCAGGTCGAGTACGTCATCGTTCGCAACCCGGCCCGCGCTCCGAAAACCAGAATGTTCGACGGCAGCGAACTCGAAGGGGAGCTGTTAGATCATCGCGCGGCCAGCATCACGCTGCCGATGCTGTCGGAGTTTGTGAAACTCCGGCTCGCCAAATTGGAAGCCGACCACCAGCGGGGCATTCCGTTCAACGAAGCCATCGGCAGCGACGAGCTTGGTTTGGACATCATGGCGCGGGGCGTGTTGCAGGACTGGCTGGGGACCTTGTTCGCCCAGTACGACCGAATCGCCGCCAAGCTCCTGCCCGCCGCGGAAGCCGCCACCATCAAACCCAAGGTCATCCCGCCTATTGGCGAACCACCGTCGGCTCGGCGGGGCGCAAAAGTGAACCTCAGCGCGTGAAAGGAGCCGTTATGCTGACCCACGATCTCTTTGAGGAACTGCTGGCCACGTATCCCGCCGAAAAGCGGGAACTGGCCCGGCAGGTTTATTGCCGCTTCGCCGAAGGCGACAGCACGCAGTTTTTCACCCAGCTTTTCATCGTGCTGGACGTTTACGCCCACTACGCCGAGCGC
This sequence comes from Verrucomicrobiota bacterium, assembly GCA_003218515.1. Lineage (GTDB taxonomy): Bacteria > Verrucomicrobiota > Verrucomicrobiia > Limisphaerales > AV2 > AV2. Next base: position 8,524 of record QHNT01000018.1, read on the forward strand.
GTGCCGCAGGCAGTCATTGAAGCGAATCAAAACGTCCACGCGAACTTCGCCAGGCTGCGCGAGGAAATCGGTTTGCTCGCCCAAGCGATAGACCGACGAAATCTCAACATCACCAACCACGCGGAGCGGACAGACGAACTGTGCCGCGAAGCGGTTGCCAAGTGCAATGAAACCATCGCCCGTTTCGACGTCCTCCTGAAAGACATCGGCGCTCAGGTTGATACGAAAGCCATCGTTGCAGGTGTGCAAAAGACGCTGGAGACGGGCATCAATCACGAAATCATTTTGCCCTTTGTCAGCCGTTCCGAGGGATTGGCTAAACAGGTTATGCCTACGTTGGCACAGATTCAAGACGCCGCCGCTGAAGCCAGTCGCCTCTGGCCGGAACGGATTTGGAAAACGGCGTTGATGGGAAGTTTGGCCTTCGCGTTGACCCTCACCGTCCTAGCAACCGCTGCTATCTGCGCGAAATTCAAAAATTACTACGAGGAAAAGGTCGCCGAGAAGATCATCGCCGCCGAGCAGTTGATTAACTACAACCACGACGCCTTCCGCCAACTGGCCATTGCGGGCGTGCCAGTCCGCGTTGTCCGAACCGAAAGTTACGGCGTCACCAATCCCAGGAATTTTGCTCTCGTTGTCGAAGGTGCTGATGGTGCAGAAATCCGACCCGATGGCGACCGCAAGTCCGGTTTCATCTTTTTCACCAGTGGTCGAAAGGAAAAGCAGATTCAGCAGATGCAGCGGGAAACCGATAGGCTGACGAACAAATCCACAGGCAACGCAAAATGATTTGCTCCATTCCTTTCCCCGGCGTGACACCAAAACGCCTTCACTATCCGTTCCGGCGTTCTCGTGTCGCGGCCTCGGACGCGCCGACCAGCCCGAATCTCGCGCGGGCCGTCCTGCCGCTCGATTCGGGCTGGTCCGCGCTTCACGTGTGCATTCGCACGGGACGACCAATCACACTTGAGTGACGGGCGCAAACGAAGTTCCCCGTCATCCGGTCGTGCTGTACGCCACCCGCCCGGATGCGAGTCGCAGCGAACGCCTCGAGCTCCCGCAACGAGGAAAGCACCGCCCGCGCGTGGACGTGGCGTTCAACTATGCGGGTCGAATGCGGTTCAGCTTCTCGCGACGAGTGTTGACCGCGGTCCGACCGAAAGGTCGCTCCGTGGCAGCAATGATCTCTCCGCTCAGTTCCCGGTCGGGGAACGCAAAAGGAACAAGCCGCCGAGTGCCATTGCTATTCCCAGCAATCGCAAAACGGTCGCCGGCTCTTTGAAGAAGAGAATGCCCGCAATCGCCATTATCGCTGCGCCGCCAGCCAGAATCATCGGCACGGCGGACAGCGGCCCGCCTTTCTGAAAGAGGACGAAGAAGAAAATCGTGCCTACACCCACGCAGATGCCGGTCAGCACAGACCAGAACACGCCCGGTCCGGACGAGGTTTGATTCCATGTCCCGCCGAATCTCAGCCACGCCAAGTAAAGTAGGATGGTCAGTGCGGCGGTCGCTTCAACAACGAAACCACCAAGACCATCGCTGATTTTGTCGGCGGCGAGTTTGGTGAAGATCTGATGCGCGCCGTAGAGCACGGCTGCGCCCACTGCGTACCAAAACCAGGTTGTCATATTTCGTTCTCCTTTCATGTTTCGCTCTTCAGAGTTTCGGCTGCTGCTTTGGCGTATTTGCCTTTCTCCACCCATTCGTACCACACCGGCAGCAAAATCAATTTCAGAAACGTCGAACTGAGCAAACCGCCGATGACCACGATCGCGAGCGGCTTCTGCACTTCCGCGCCAGCGCCGGTCGCAAGCGCCATCGGTACGAAGCCGAAGCTGGCCACGAGCGCGGTCATCAGGACGGGGCGCAATCTCGTCAATGAACCTTCAATCACCGCATCACGCACGCTCTTACCTTGCTCGCGCAATTGGTTGAAGTAGGTCAGCATCACGAGTCCATCGAGCACGGCCACGCCGCTCAACGCGATGAAACCAACCGCCGCCGAAATGCTGAACGGCATTCCGCAAATCCACAGCGCCAGCACGCCGCCCGTCGCGGCGAGCGGCACGCCAGTGTAAATAATCAAGGTCTGCCGCACGCTGCTGAAGGACATGAAGACGAGCACAAAAATCAACACGAGTGTCGCGGGCACAACGACCATGAGGCGCGTGCGCGCCTTCTGCAAGTTCTCGAACTGTCCGCCGAACTCGACGAGGTAATTTTCCGGCAGCTTCACTTGTTCTTTGATTCGCCGCTCGGCCTCGCGCACGTATCCTTCGATGTTGCGCGTCTTGAGGTTCACCATCAACGCCGCGCGGCGCTGGCCTTCGTCGCGCAGGATTGGCTCGACGGTTTTGACCGTTTGAAATTCCACGGCCTTGCCCAACGGCAAAAGCCCGTGTTCACCGACGCGCAACGGCAGCTTCTTCATTTGCTCGTCGTCGCCGCGGAGTTGTTCCGGCATTCGCACCACGATGTCGTATCGCTTGTTGCCTTCGACAATCTGTCCAGCTTCCTGTCCGGCGAGCGCGGCGTTAACGGCTTTGTTCACTTCGCCGGCCTGAAGGCCGTAACGTTGGAGCACGTCGCGCTTGACGTTCATTTCCAACTGCGGCGTGCGACCTTCGGTTTCATATTCGACCTGCGCCGCGCCGGGCGTTTTCTCCAAAATGCCTTTCACTTGTTCGGCGAGCTTTTCCAACACGTCATAGTCGTTACCGAAAAGTTTCACCGCGAGTTCGGCTTTCGTGCCTTCGAGCATTTCATTGAAGCGCATTTCAATCGGCTGGGCCGAGAGAACGTTGTAGTCGGGATTCATTTTCTTGAGCATCGCCCCGATTTGCTCGTTCAGTTCGGCCTTGGTGCGCGGACGGCCCGCCGTCTTGGGCCATTCGTTGAGGGCCTTGTAGAAGATGTAAACGTCGCTTTCGTTTGGCGGCATCGGGTCGGTGGCGATGTCGCTCGTGCCGATGCGGGTAAACACGCGCGTGACTTCGGGAAACTCGGTCAGAAGCCTTTTTTCAACGTCCATGTCAGTGCGAAGCGCTTCCTCCATGCTCATGCCGACGGGCTTGTAGAGCATTGAAGTGATTGAGCCTTCATCAAGTTTCGGAACGAACTCCGCGCCGAGCCGCGTGAACAGCCATATCGAAACGGAGAACAACGCAACCGCACAGCCCGTCACAAGCCAGCGATGGCGGAGCGCGATGTCCAACGATGGTTCGTAGAACCGCTTGACGACTTTCATGAGGCGGTTGTCGCCCTCGTGAATGTGGCCGCGCAGCAGGAACGAGCAGAGCACCGGCATGAGTGTCAGCGTCAGCAGCAGCGCGCCGGTCAATGCCAGCATCACCGTCAGCGCCATCGGATGAAACATTTTTCCCTCGATGCCCGTGAGCGCAAGAATCGGGATATACACCGCCGTGATGATGATCACGCCAAAGAACATGGGCGAACCGACCTGCTTGCTCGCCACCAGCACGACGTGCGCGCGTTCCTCAACCGTCAGC
>QHNT01000158.1 GCA_003218515.1 Verrucomicrobiota bacterium
CATGGTCTGGAACCTGAAACCGGACTGGAACCTAGATCGAGTGATCGGGACTGGCGACGCCAACTCTACCTTGGAGGACCGCGTCAACGTGGTGAAGTTCAGTCCGGATGGCAAACTACTGGGGACCGGCGGCGGCGCGCCGACGGGTGGGGGCGAAATCAAACTCTGGCAGGTCGCCACCGGTAAATTGATGCGATCCTTTACCAACGTACACAGCGACGCCGTGTTCGGCCTCGACTTTTCGCCGGACGGAAAATACCTCGCCTCTGGCGCGGCGGACAAATTCGTCAAGGTGTTGGAGTTGGCGACGGGCAGAGTCGTCAGGCAGTTCGAAGGGCACACGCACCACGTGCTCGGTGTCGGTTGGAACCGGAACGAGCGGACGCTGGCCAGCGCCGGCGCGGACAACGTGGTCAAAATCTGGGACTTCGTACACGGTGAAAAGAGGAAGAACATCGCCGGTTTCGACAAGGAAGTGACCGCCATTAGTTTCGTCGGCTACACCGACCAAGCAGTGGCCGCTTCGGGCGACAGCAAGGTGCGGCTGGTTTGCGAGGACGGCAACGAAGTTCGCTCATTCAGCGGGGCGAACGATTTCATCGAGTCCGCCGCCGTCACGCTTGATGGAAAGATTGTCATCGCCGGCGGGCAGGACAGCGTTTTGCGCGTCTGGGACGGCACTAACGGCAAACTCATTGCTTCTTTCCCTCCGGCTGAAGAGAAGCATTGAAGGGTGTCCTGGACGTTCGGCCTCGTTTCCTTACCAGCCGCCGTCCTTTCGTGATTCGCAAACGAAGATTCAGGATTTTTCGCCGGCCTTATGGTTTGCGCAAACGGAAGTAGCGTTGCGCTTGGTCCAATGGCGGCGCGACTTCCCAACGACCGTTATTCGTTGTTATCGTTTCGGGAACCCGCTGCCAGTTTGTCGAGTTGAAATTGCTTGTAGATTCGAGAATGAAATTGGCGTAGGGGAGAGCCCAAGAGAGAGTGAGTTTGGAAGTGCTTCGCAAAACATCGAGGTGAACGCCAGCGCTGGCGCAGGTGTTCATCAGTACGGAGACACCGCTACAGATAGCCACGGCCAGATCTGGTTTGCCGTCACTGTTGAAGTCACCGACGGCCAACGAACCCCCTCCTCCGTCGTAGGTGACAGGCATCTGAAAGGTGCCGTCGCCATTGCCCAACAGCACCGAGATGACGCTTCCGATTGTAACCAAATCGAGCTGGCCATCGCCATTGAAGTCGCCTACTGCGATCGAAGAACCTCCACCGAGGTATCGGACGGCGGTTTGGAAACTGCCATCGCCGTTGCCCATCAATACTGCTAGGGAGCCTGGGTGGCCACCGTCGACGAGGCCCGTCACGGCCAGGTCCGGCTTGCCGTCACCGTTGAAGTCGCCCACTGTGACGGAGGGTGAATACAGCCAGTAACCCGCACTGTAGAAGACGGCCGCTCGGAAACTGCCATCCCCCTTGCCCAGGAAAACCGAGACATCGCTATCGTTTGGTACGCTGATCAAGTCGAGTTTGCCGTCTCCATCAAGGTCGGCAACTGTAACGAAGTTTCCTCCACCTCCGTAGCTAACCGGGGCTGAGAAGGTGCCATCGTCGTCGTTTAACAGTACCGAAACTCCGGCGCCGGTGGCCACGGCCAAATCAGGTTTGCCGTCACCGTTGAAATCTCCCGCCGCGACCGATGCAACGATTGCTCCCACCCAATAGTTGACCGCCGCTCGGACGGTTCCGTCGCCATTACCCAAGAGGATCGAGACGTCACCGGAACCACTATTCGCTGTGACCAGATCGGCTCGACCGTCGCCGTTGAAATCGGCTACGGCCACGGCCGAAGGATTGTAACCCGCACGGGAGTTTAGAGGGGTTTGAAAGGTGCCGTCGCCTTTGCCCAGCAGCAGGGGGACATCGGTGACAACACCCTCGAGAATGGTTTTGCCTACGACCAGATCGGCTTGGCCGTCGCCGTTGAAGTCGCCCAGCGCCACCCAAGAAGCGCAACCAAATCCGGCAGGAACAAAGTTGGCGCCCTGAAAGGTTCCACCGCCCAGGCCCAGCAACACTGAGACGCCAGTTTTGTTGGCCACAGCGAAGTCCAGCTTGCCGTCGCCGTCGAAATCGCCCAGAGCCAAGGAGTGAACTTCTACTCCAGTGCTGTAGTTCACGGCGGTTTGGAAAATTCCGTTACCCTTACCCAACAGCACCGATACTGTCCCCGAATACAGATTCATATTCGCTACGGCCAAGTCGAGCTTGCCGTCGGCATTGAAGTCGCCCACTGCGACGGAATATGGACTCGACCCCGCTCCGTAACTCATAGGTGACCGGAAGGTGCCATCGTCGTTGTTTAACAATACCAAAACTCCGCCGCCGGTGGCCACGGCCAAGTCGGGTTTAGCGTCGCCGTTGAAATCACCCACGGCCACGGCATAGGGATAATTTCCTAAAGCGTAGTTGACGGCGGTCTGGAAAGTGCCATCGCCGTTTCCCAACAGCACGGAGACATCGCCGGAGTTAACATTGGCTACGGCGATGTCTGCCTTCCCGTCGCCGTTGAAGTCATTCACTGCAACGGAATGAGGAGACCTCCCCGCTCCTAACTTGACCGTGGCCTTAAATGTACCGTCGCCCTTGCCGAACAACAACGAGACGCCGCCGTTAGTCGATGTGCCGGTACTTTGATCGTACCAGACCACGTTGGCCACGGCCAGGTCAGGATTACCGTCGCCATTGAAGTCGCCCACCGCGACCGAAGCGGGATACGGTCCAGCGTCGTAATTTACAGCTTTTTGGAAGGTACCGTCGCCGTTGCCCAATAGAATCGACACGCTGCCATCAGTAAAGTTTGGGTATGAGCCAGTGTTGGCCACGGCCAAGTCAGACTTGCCGTCGCCATTGAAGTCGCCTATCGCCACGAATTGGGGGTACCTTCCCGAGTTGTAGTTGACGGCGGTCTGAAAAGTACCATCGCCTCTGCCCAAAGGACCGATACGTTATCAGAGTACTCGTTAGCCGTGACCAAGTCGAGTTTACCGTCGCTGTTGAGCTCTCCGACCGCCACGAAAAAAGGATATGACCCCGCTTGGAACGTGCGCGCCGCCGTAAAGCCGGGCGTAGGACAGCCGTCAGCGGCCAAGGCCGGTTCGTTCTGATGTAGAACGAGCAGCAGAACGGCAGACACCATGAGGGTGACGAGTGACGGCGAGGATTCCACGCACCGCCTCCTTGCAAAACGAAAAACGCTTCCCCCACTCATAAAGTTCCTATCAGCTTGCAACTGAGTCGCCAGAATTCGTCTAAAGATTTTGCATGTCCACGAGTCAAACAATGGGGTGTTCACCTGCTTGTGACCGGCGTATTGACCTGCGTGACAGATCGCAAAGGAGCCAGGCTAAATCGCCGGAAGTTCCGTTTGATCCTTCAAACGGCAACTGAGTTGAACCGCGAACTACGCCAACCACGCGAAAAAAAGGGCGGGACGCGGCACGGTGCGCCTCGCGCTCCGGGCGGAGGATTCGTCCGGCTCCTTCCGTTCGCGTATTCCGCGTGTTCCGCGGTTTCATCTTTTCTTTTCAGGTTCATCCCGATCCGACCAGCCCGTTGCACAGAGCTCATTTCTTCGACCTTGCCTCCGGCACGGTTTCCTGTGAAATCGGCGGCATGCAAACCCGTCCACTGGGCAAAACCGGTCTCAATCTTTCCGTCGTCAGCTACGGCGCGGCCTCGATCGGCAATGAATACGGCAACCTGGACGAGGCCCAAGGCATCCGCTCGCTGCACGTCGCGCTCGATGGCGGCGTGAATTTCATCGACACCTCGCCCTACTACGGGCGCACACTGTCGGAAAAAGTCCTCGGCAAAGCCTTCAAGGAGATTCGTCGCGACCGTTTCCTCCTCGGCACCAAGTGCGGACGCTACGACGTGGACAAATTTGATTTCTCTGCCGAACGCGTCACCCGCAGCGTGGACGAAAGCCTGCAACGGATGGGCGTCGATTATCTCGACATTATCCAATGCCACGACATTGAGTTCGGGAACCTCGACCAGGAAGGGCATCGGCATCATGAACGCGTCGCCGTTCTCGGAACGATTGCTGACCCGCCAGCCCTTGCCGAGTTGGCACCACGCGCCTCCCGTGCTGCGCGAGTATTGCCGCAAAGCCGTCGAACATTGCGAGCGGCAGGGTGTGGACATTGCCTCGCTGGCGATTCGTTTTTGTGTGGAGAACCCGGACTTCACAACCACTGTCGCAGGCACGGCCAATTCGATAAACATGGCGAACATTCTGAAATGGATCGAACAACCGCTCGACCGTGAACTGCTGGCGGAAGTGCAAAGGATTTTAGAGCCCGTGAAAAACGTGCTTTGGCCGGTGGGCCGCCCCGAAAACAGCGAAAACCAGGAAGCGGGCCTTTAGCTAGAACATGTCGAGCCTTAAGGTTCCGCGTCCTCGGGCCGGCCGGGGGGGGAGCCGATTTCGTAACCGAGTTCGCGAAGACGTTGCAGTTTGTAAATCAAGGCCCGACGACTTATACCGAGAGCTTTCGCGGTTTCCGTCCGATTGAAGCTGTGCTTGAGCAACGCTTGGATGATGGCCTGGCGTTCGATTTCCTCCAGACGCTGTGCGTCCATCGGTTCGGCGGCCGTGGATGGATGTGTCGCCGCTCGCGCGCGCGAAGGCAAGTGTTCCGGCAAAATCATTTCACCCCGTGAAAGCAGCGTCGCTCGCTCCATAGCGTTGCGGAGTTCACGCACGTTTCCCGGCCAGGAGTATCGAACCAGAAGATCAGCGACCGACGAAGAAAAGCGCGCGCGTCCTTGCGTAAATTCCGCGATGAACGAGCTGCCCAGCGGCAGAATGTCTTCGGGCCGCTCGCGCAGAGGAGGGATGTTAAGCTCCACAACGTTCAGACGATAGAACAAATCCTCGCGAAACCGGCCCTTTTTGACCTCCTCTTCCATGTGGCGATTGGTCGCCGCCAGAATTCGGGCGTTCGTGTGAATCTCTGTGTTCGAGCCGACCCGCTGAAAGCGTCCGTCCTGCGTGACTCGCAGCAGTTTGGCCTGGAGTTGCGGAGACATTTCGGAGATTTCATCGAGAAAGATGGTGCCGCCGTTCGCCAGTTCAAACCGGCCGATACGCTGGGCAACGGCGCCGGTGAACGCGCCTTTTTCATGACCGAAAAGCTCGCTCTCCAATAGCGTTTCCGGGATGGCCGCACAATTGACCTTGACCAGCGGACCGGAAGCGCGGGCACTCCACGCATGGATCACGTCGGCCAGCACTTCCTTGCCCACACCGCTTTCGCCGGTGATCAGAACACGGCTTTCCGAAGAGGCGATGAGTGACACGTCACGAAGCAACGCCTGCATCAACGGACTCCTGGAGACGATGTGAGCGGGCAACGGTTTGTCCTGGCCAAACTTTAATGGAGTCGCCTGCGAGATGCCTGTCGCCTGCTGAACCGACGCCAGCAATTCGTCAAGGTCGATCGGCTTGGCCAGATAATTGACCGCCCCGTCGCGCATGGCGCCGACAGCTTCGCGAATGTCCGCGTACGCCGTCACCAGCAGGACCGGCAGCACCGTGTGCTCCTTGCGCGCGCGGCGGAGCGTTTCCAAACCGGAGATGCCGGGCATCCGCACATCGGAAATCATCATGTTGAACTCCGCGCCCCGCAGGGCTTCCAACGCCTTTTCGCCTGAGGCAACCGGGACGGTATCGAAGCCTTGGCTTTTCAAGAACGAATCCAGCAGGCTGCGCTGGGCGGGGTCGTCATCCACGATGAGAATTCGCGGCCCTTTTACGTTCGTGTTGTCCGTGATGGATTGCATTTCCTCAGCTTGTGGACGCGAGCCTGAGGTGGGTGATTCGGAAAATCGCGCCCCGCGGCTCGTTCGACCGGCATTCGATCTCCCATCCGTGCGCCAGGACGATCTGTTGAACCACCGCCAGCCCCAGTCCGGTTCCCTTCTGGTGCGTGGTGAAATAGGGTTTGAAAATCTCCAACCGCTGTTCCTCCGGCACGCCAGGACCATTATCGCGAACCTCAAGGATGACCCCCTGAGAATTCTCTTTCCACGCTGCAACCTCGATATCGCCGCCCCGTTCCACCGCTTGAACGGCGTTGATCAAAAGATTGAACAGCGCCTGCCGGAGCAGTGGTTCATCCGCTTCGATCACCGGCAACGCTTCCGGCACCCGCAGCCGAACGCACTTTTCCTCTAAATCGTAGCCCAGGGCTCGAACTACCTCGCCAACGACCAGACCCAACGAGACTGCCGAACGTCGGACCTCACGCGGGCGCGAGTAATTGATGAACTCGTTCAACTGGGCGGTCACTCGGTCCGTCTCGTCAATGATTTCGCGGGAGCGACTCCGAACTTCCGTCGGCGCGTCCTTTTGTTTGGAGATCATCTGCGCCAGCCCGCGAATGATGTTCAGCGGATTCCGCGTTTCGTGGGCCAGCCCGGCGGCGGCCAGATTCATTTCCTTCAGGTGGGTGTTCAATTCACTGGCGCGGACCAAACGCACCTGCAGTTCCGAGGACTTCGCCTGGTTCCTCCAGGCCAATCCGAGACCGACGACCGCGATGCTGGCGAAGCAACCGATGATGCACCTCAACCAAAGATCCTGCGCGCAGGTCCGATAATACGCCTCGGTGGACATCACCAGGATCAGACCGTGCAAACCCCGTTTTTCAACCAACGTTTTGAACTCTTCCTCGGGAATCCACCAAGGCCGCCCCGACCGCGGTCGCCCGGGACGTCTTTCGATTCGGTTCGTCGCCGTAGTTTCGCCGGCGCTGAAATTGGCGGCAGCCGGTGAATTCGACGACGTGCTCAAGTGAAGCGGTGGCCTGCCATCTTCGGGCGGCGGTTCGCCCGGGGGCGGCGGGGGACACCCGTCTTCGCGCGGACCGCGGAGAGATTCGCGTCTGGGAGGGGCAGGAACAATCGTAATCGGGCGATTGGTCTCTCCCGCAGGACCGGGACCGGCACTCAAGTCCACTGGGACCGGCTTCACGAATGTGACAGTCCGTTCACTCCAAAGTTCCCGATCTCGCGTCGCGCGGATCGCGTCTGGATCGATGGGAGCCCCCACTGAGGCGACAACCTCATTCGTGGCATTGAGCAGAGCAGCTGAGATCAGTTCATCCGGTTTTACGAGCCGATTCAGCGCCGATTCGAGGCGGTCCTGAAACAGAATTCCTCTGAACGATGCGGAACCGATCACACTGCTGGTAATATCCGCGATATACTTGGAGCGATCGGTCACCGCGGCTCGCGCGGACGCTTGCACACGATGATGCTCCACGACCTGCCACACAACGATCAGGCACCACACGGCGAACAGCAATCCGTACACGGGCTGTGTTCGACGGATCATCGTTGCAGAGAAGCGCAGCATGTTCGTGCAGTCCGGCCTACTTCGGCGCCTTCTTCGGTGCCTTCTTTGGCGGCTGGCTGTCTTTCACCGGCAATGTATCGAGATACCGGTTTAACTCCTCTTCGGAAAACGCCTTGGGCGCCATTTCCGCATTGCCGCGTTCGGTCGTGGAAAGACTCGCCAATTGGGCAGGCTCATACACAACGTGCGGGGTCAAAAAGATCATCAGTTCGGTCTTGGTGTTTGCTTTTACCCTTCGCTTAAAAAGATTGCCGAGCAAAGGTATGTCTCCTAAAAGAGGGACCTTGCTGTCCGTCTGCGTTTTTTGGTTCTGCATCAGGCCGCCGATAATGACCGTCTGCCCTTCGGGAGTAACCACCACCGTGTCGGCCGAGCGCAAGTCAATGACCGGGGCGCTCACGCCGGCGGAGACAGTCACTGACTGATCCGAAAGCTGTGAGATTTGAGGTGAAACAATCATTTCCACCATGCCACTGGAGTTGATAAAAGGCGTTACCCGCAGAATAATCCCGACGCTCTGGTAGCTGATGGCGCTGACCGGCGTGCCGTTGAGCCCGTTATAGCTCACGCTGGTGACCAATGGAACCGATTGGCCAACCGTTATGGTTGCTTGCTGGTTGTTGCGGGCAAGAATCGATGGACGGGACAACACCTCGGTTTTCCCCGCCTGCGCAATGGCTCGCACCGTCGCCTGAAAATCGCTGCCCAGCACTTGATAAAGGCCGGCGCCCGGCGGCGTCGGCACAAAGCTCTGCACGGCCTGTCCGAACGCATTGACTGCCGTGTTTGTCCCCACGGCGGAATTGAGCGAGGACAACCCAAACGCATTGGCCACGATTCCCGTCGTCGTGCTGTTCAGGTTGCGGCTGAACGCGCCCTCGATACCGATGTCAGAACTGTTGTTATGCGTGACCTCCAAAAAAACGACTTTAATGAGCACTTGAGGTTCGGGACGATCCAGGTTAGTGATCACCTGGCCAACATACTTGCTGGTCTCTTCATCGGTGATGACAATCACCCGATGCGTTTCTGGATCCACCGAGATCATCGCATCCCCGACCGTGCCGTTGGGAGTGTATTGTCGGGTCGTTCCGCTGCTGGTCCCCGAGGAGACGCCCGTCCCGCCGCCGGCGCGGTTGGGTGAAGTGGTTGTTCGTTGTTGTCCGAGCACGCCGATGGACGGCCACAGAATCAGGCCAACCAGGCAGATCGCCAGCGTACGTTCGATCGAGTTACATTTGCTCATGTGAAACCTTGTCTGTTTAGCGGAACGTCTGGCCCTGGCCGCCGTTCAAGCCGCCGGAGTTCCCGAAGCCAGAGTTCCCGATTCCTGTATTACCGCTGGTCGTCGTTTGATTGTTCGACTGCGCCCGGCTGGTTAACGGGCTGTTTTGGTTCGCGGTATTGCGGTTCATGGTCGTATTGTTTCGCTGAAACATGTCCTGGAGTATCTGCTGAACCTGCTGTGGATCCGCGTGCTCCAAAGGGGGAAAGACATACACCATTTGTTTCTTCGGCGAGCTGGAATCGAGCTGCGCGATCATTTCCGCGATTTGGGGCATCAATTCGCTGGCCGCGCTGACAATGATCGACGACGTGCGCTGGTCCGCCACTGCGGTGACCTGGCCTTTTTTCTTCATTCGATCGCTGGTGGTGGATTGGTTGTTCTGGTTCGCGTTAATGAAAGGGCCCCCAATCCCCCCCCGAAAGCGAAAGCCACCCTGGTTCTGATTCGGGTCGTTGCTGGTTTTGCTCTGATCGGGGAACAATTGCGAAAACATGTCCGCCATCTCCACCGGGTCGGCATTTTTCAAATGGAACACACGCAGTTCGGTTATGTCCGTCGCGCTGACGTCCAATTCAGCGACCAAGTGTTCGATCGTTGGAATGAATTCATCCGGAGCGCTGACGACAAGAGCGTTCGAGCGCTCGTCCGCGACGGCCACCACGCGCGACGCCGCCGTTCGGGCTTCACTGGTCCCGCTTGCGTCGGACTGGTCTCCGCCTCCCCCGCCCCCCGGGCCTCCGGGAAAGCCGCCTCGGCCGAACCGTGCGAAAAATCGGGCGGCAGGATTATTATTGTTGTTTTGTTGGGCGGGCGACTGGAACAAATCCTTGACCGCGCTGGCCAGGTCTTTCGCGTCCGCGAATTTGAGCGGGAAAACACGGACCGTCGCAATGCTGGAAATGGACGTGTCGAGCGCGCGGACGATCTCGACCATTCTTCTGGCGTCAGACAGTGTGTCGGTCAGCACGAGCGCGTTGGCGCTTTCGTTTGCCGTGAGGTTGGCGTAATCAGGAAGAAGCGGCTGGAGGTCCTTTGTCATTTGCGTGGCATTGGCATATCGGATCGGGATGATTTGAGTGGCCATTTCGTCGGTGTTCGCCATACCGGCCGGGCCGTTGGTGGGAATGCTGGGGATCACCGGAAGGCTCTCCTTCTTCGCATCCTTGCGGCTCGTGATGGTCAAGGTCCTTCCTTTCCGGACGGCCGCGTAATCGTTTTGATTCAAGACCGTGTTCAGCAAATCCACCGCCTCGTCCTTGTTGAGCGGCTGGTTACTCCAGACGTCAACTGTTTTGCCTTTCACGTCGGTGCCCGGCTTGATGTTGATGATAAAACCGGCCGCGTCGCTGAGATAGTTCAACACCATGTCCAGCGGCACACCGCGAAAGTTCAGGCGCAATCCCGTCTCGCCCGAGGCGCTTGTTGTTGCGGGTGTCGGCGGAACCGGCGCTACGGACTGGTTGTCCGGCGCTTTGCCGCCCGTCTCCGCCTTGTCAGCGGGTAACGGCGCCTGCTCCACAGAATTGGGTTTGGCGGCCGCCGCCCGTGGATTGTCTTTTGACGTGTCGGCGTCTTGTCCCGTTGCGGCGGTCAGGAACGGGACAACAAAACCTGCCAGCACAATAAGAGTTCTCATCGTTTTCATTTTAGCTCCTGTTCACGTTGTTGCATCAGTTTCTTCAATACATCACTTGCCGCGCCTTCGGCAGCATCGGTTTTCCCGGCCGAGACTGTTGTCGCGCTCGAATCGCTGAAGGATTCGGCGCGGCCGGCCAGTTGCCATTCACCTGCGTCCTGCCTCCTCATCTGCATGCCCACGCCCAGTTCAACTACTTGGTTGTCAGCCATCAGTTTCACGCGATTGGCGGTGATCTCCGCGATTTTGTAGCCGGCAATCATGTCGCCGGTTTTGAGATCTTTTCGGTAGGAAGAATCAGTCCCGACAAAAAAAGCCACGTTTCCCTTCTCGTAACTGAGCGTCCCGACCAGAGCGAAGGACTCCGCTATCGTCGGTCTGCTCCGCCTGACGCCACTGGAACGCGACGAACGGTTGGGATCAAAAATGTTCCGCTCCGAAATGAGGCGGAACGTCTGATAATCCACGCGCGCGGGCGAGTTCGTGCTTTGCGCGCGGCCGGTCGAGCCGGCCGCCACCAACAACGCAAACGTCACGCACAGCCATCGCACGGGCCGAAACCATTCGAAGCGTCGCGTGGTCACTGCGCAAAGCTGTGAACTGACGGCAAGACGTGCGCATCTTGTCTGCGAAACTCGCGACGTCAGCCCATGCGGGAGCGCATCTGCGAGGCGCGTCGATCGAGGCGACCGCAAAATTTCGACAGAAATCCTTTCGCCTTCCCGCCAGGATGCTGTCTGAATACGTTTCCCGTTCATGGTTGTGGCGGCGGGTTGAGCAGCAGTCCACTGATTTGTAACGCGAGCGAGAGCTGCTGTCCGTCGTTGTCACGCGCGGTAATGTCCATCGATTCGACCTTCAGCGCGAGCGGGTCTTTTTCCACTTCGTAAAGGAACCGCGTGAGCGCTGACATGCTGCCGAGCGCATCAATGCGACATTCCAGCGTCATATAGTCGTCCGAATCCCGTCTCCATTGCGGCTTGCGGGAACTGATGCTGATCCGGCTCTCGTCCGACCAGCGATCAATCGCCTTGAAGACCTCGCTTTCGGCCGCCGACAAATTGTTCGGCAGCGCGTTCGTTCTCATCCCGTTCCACCGGCTGCGGACCGCCTGCTCCCGTTGCAGCAGCAACGTGCCCTGGTTCACGTTCTTTTTCAATTCGGCGATGCGCTCGGCCCGCGCCTTCCAATGGTCCTTGAGCGGAGAGAAAATCAACCGGTCGGACGCCAGCAGCGCGACGGCCGCAATGGCGGCGATGGCCAAAGTCTGTTGGCGGTTCTTAATTTCCATTGCCCCCTCCTTCAGCCCAATGAAAATTGAATGTGAACTGCAACGGCGATGAACCGCGCGTCTGGTCAATGTGCACGTCGCTGACGCCCTTGGCAGCGCTCAACTGGTCGCGCATTTTCAGCAACGCCTGACTGTCACGCGCTGAGCCGGAACAGGTGATCGTCGCGAGATCACGGATATCGACGGACTTGGCGGAAACGGAGCCGTCTTCGGGAAATGCCTCGGTAAGTTGTCGCAAGATGCTCAAGCTCCTGAACGAATCGTCGAACCAGGGTCGGTAACGCCTGATCTGTTGCTGCATGTTATCGAGTTCCTGCACAACCGGTTTCATCGCGGCCCATTTGGATTGAAGCCGCGAAAGTTGCCATTGTTGAATGAGGAAAGCTGCGGCGATCAGAAACACCACGGACCCCGCTGTCGCTCCCGCCCACGCCAGCTTCTTCGAGGAGAACCTGGTGCTCAACTGTCGCCAGGAGCTGGTTTTCGGAGGAAGAAACTCGAAACCAGGCGCAACTCCCGTCAGGTACGTTGCGGCCAGGCTCAGCGCCGGTGAAACTGCAGCATCGGAAGGGAGCCGACTGGTGAATGCATCCACCGGATAACCTTTCACCAGTTCGACTTGCATTCCCATCGATTCCACGCGAGGCCTGATGTCACTGGCGAAACGTTGCACAAACTCGCCGCGCCCGAAGACTTTTACCTTCCGGACGCCATCGCGAAACCCGGCTGGCAACTGACCGAGGGTGACTCTGATTTCGCGCGCGACCAGGTCGGCGTAGAGCCGTTTCTGCGCGCCTTCGGTTTCGATGGCGCCCTCCAGCGAGCGCAACGCGGCGATGCCGCCACCAGAAGTCACCTGCAAGTCAACGCTGTTCTCGCCAACCGCCACTGCCAGCACGCCCGGCGACGATTCCTGACCCGCGCCCTGCAACGCGGCGATGCCGAGTGTGAAACTTGCCGGTTTGAGTCGCGCCGCTTTCAACGCCTTTTCCAGTTGGAAAAGCTGATTCCGGGGAACGGCCACCAGCGTGGCATGTTGCTCGCCGCTGCCGGAACGATAGCGTGAGTGGCAGACCGAAAGGGTGTCCGGGCCGTAAGGAAAACCGCGCTCGGCTTCGATTTCCAGAAAACCGGCGACATCCGCTTCCGGCAGGACCGGCACTTTCGTTTGCACGGTCAACGCCCAGCCCAGTGGGACGCACACCGCGCAGCGGCGTTCGCGAATACCCGCTTGATCCAAATGGTTCCGGATTTCGCGCCCGACCAACTCCGGGTCGCCAGTCAAAGGATTGAGCGCAAGCGATACGCTGAATTGCTTCAGAACGTGAAGTGAGCCGTTCGTCCGGCGCAGGACGACGCCTTCGAGCCGGCCTCCGTCAAGTGCCAGCCCCAGCATCGAGGACGGCGCGCGTTTCTTTCGTATGAATTCCATCATCGGATTGCCTTCGCCAGAAACAACGTGTCCCGAGCCTGTTTGCCGAGCGCCCAACCCATGTGGGTCAGGTCCTGACGGTAAAGGACCTTCGGCGTGCCGTCGCTGGTGTCGAAAATGTATTTCACTCGACGGTAGCCTCGTCCGTAATGGCCGACAGCAGCGATGTCCGCCGTAAACTGGTACGTTTTCCCCGTGAGCCACCGCCCAACTTGTCGCGCCGTTCCTGGATCCAGCACATCCTTGACCCAGGCCAGAGAGGTCAACGGGCCCGTTTGCGATTGGCGGTAGGCCACCAACGACACCGCCTGGTTGGTATCGACGCCAGCGCCAGCGAAAATGCACGCCAACACGGAGGCGCTGGCGGTATTCACATTTACCAGCCCATCGGCGTTCGGATTCCTGACCCCAACCTCGATTTTCGCGAAATCATCCGCCGACATGCCGCTGCGAATATAGAATTCCAGCACACTCGTCACCGCCGGGGGAGTGGTTGTCCGTGCAAGGATCAGGTTCGGGTTGGCTACGCCGGCATTCTGTAGCAGGGACCGTAACTGCGTCGCCTGGGCGGGGTTGCCGAGATCACCGACGTTCACCCGTGCCGTGCCGTTAGTGGTCGTGCTTGGTTCGTGGCTGTAAACGGTGACGTATTCGAGAATTCCCGGGTCCAGTCGCCCGTTCTGGTCGTCGCTCGGGGGCGATACGTCGCCGTCGTTCTCATTGGGGTCGAGAACACCGTTCAGATTCACATCCTCGCCGTAAAGGATGTCCAGATACGCGCCGTACACCAGGCGCAGTTCGTCAACGGTTTCGAAGGGCGCGTTCTTGCACAGGTACGGCGGATTGAGCCGCATATAAGTCTCCGACCCTACACCGCCCGAGGGGTTGCTGTTAGAGCTGCTGCGCCAGGAAATAATGTTTGCGGCCAGCTCCGGCGTCATGCGGGGAAGCGCCAAAAGCATGTTGGTGGTGGCGGTGTTGAGGTTCAACTTCGACGCTTCATCCATCAGGCCGAAGTGCGCGGTTGTGGGCGGGTTTTGATCGTCGCCGCGTCCGATCAACCAGAAGGTCGCATCGCCCACCGGCACGGCGGCGAAGCGGTAGGTGTTCGTGTCCGGCAGCGTTCCCGGGGACTGGGCGTAGGCCAGGACGTTGCTCACGTAACGTGCCGCGCCCGCGATGGCCTCTTCCGCTTCCACGCCGGCGACGCGATTGTCCGCCGCGCGCAATTCGAACGACATTGAGTGCGCGAAATAAAGCGCAAGGCTCACCAACCCGAACGCGATCCAAAGCACAATGATCAACACCGAGCCGTCCTGGCGCGCGGGGCGCGCCGTGGCGCACTTTTTCAACATGCAGTATCGTCGATTTCCAAACGGCAGGCCTCTCAAGGTCTCCGCTATCTGCGAACACTGCGGGCCTTGGCAGGTTGACAACCTGCGAAACAGCAGATTGGAAATCTGCGCTACGGAGAGCTTGATTCGCAGCCCTGCGCGCATCTGTTCGCATCTGGCGACACGGAGTTTCATCGCGCGCTCCCACTGGCTTGCTGCGTTCGGTTGGTGCGCGCCTGAACGACGATCGGCACCACCAGTTCGATCGGTGCAGGCGCGGACAGGGCTCGACCGGTTTGCTGCGATGCGAGTTGGATTTGAACCTTGATCGCCTGCGGCAGATTATTGGTCAGCCCGGTGGTCGGGTCTGCGGTCGTCGAGTCCCACGAATCGCGCCATTGCGTGCCGTCGTAGTAATAAAACGCCATTCCTTGCACGCCGCCCATCAGCCATTGCTCGGCTGGCTCCTCTTCCGCGG
Source organism: Verrucomicrobiota bacterium (assembly GCA_003218515.1). Taxonomy (GTDB): domain Bacteria; phylum Verrucomicrobiota; class Verrucomicrobiia; order Limisphaerales; family AV2; genus AV2. The sequence continues at coordinate 14,883 of QHNT01000158.1, forward strand.
TCGCCGGAAGCAAGTTGCGCGTGACGGCCCGGATCAGGTCCTTGCCGGCGGCAGCGCGATTCGCTCGGTCGACCAGGATGTACGAAACTCTCTGGATTTCCGCCCACGGCGACGTTTGGTCGATGAAACCTGTGGTGGTGTAGAAGTCCGGGCTGGATTGGCCGCCCACGACGTTGGTGATGGAAGTCGTCTGGAACGCGCCGGACAACGTCCCCCCTGGCACGGCGAGGTTGGCGAGGTCTCGCTGTATGACCGACAGCGCGCGCTGTACGGGCAACGCCTGCTCCAACGATTCCGTGATGCCGTTGCGGAGATGGAGCGCGCCATAAAACACCGAACTGGCCGCCGCGAGCACAATCGCGAAGACCATCACGGCGATGAGCACTTCCAACAGGGTAAAGCCTCGCGTCCTTGGTAACATGATGCGCAGGGTTCCATTCGTGAAATGGAGTTCGGATGGAAAGCGCGCCCCACTCACCGCTTCCGTTCCCTCGAACCCAACAAATGGTTCTGGACGTGTTAAGTTCATTGGGTCGAATTGTCCACGAGCGTGCTCAGGCGCACGTCATAATCGCGGCCTTGCACTGGGAAGATGACCTGGACAGTGACGAGCCGCATGGAATCCTGGGGCCACGGCTCCGAGCGTGTGGACCACTGATATTGTATCGTGCCTTCCTGAACAACGCCGTTTTGAGTGGCGCCACGCAACTGGCCGGTAACCATTGACTCATTCAACACTCGCTCGGCGATGCGCGCCGCCGCCGTTTTGCGTTGTCCGACCTCGCCCGCTTTGCCCGCAATGCGCAAACCTTCCACCGCCACCGGTATGACGATGGCCATCAAAGTCAGCGCCGCCAATACCTCGACGAGTGTGAAGGCTGCTTGCGCGCGCTTAACGGCGGGCATTACGCGAATAGTTTGCTTGCATCTCATATCGCAACCGATTGGTGGTTTCTGCAACCGCAATTGCATCGTCTTGGCCATGACGAAACAGAATACGCCCAGGGCTGTTTTCACCGATGAAACCATCGGGCGTGAAGCGAATCATCGGCACGTTGCCCACGCCCGGCACAATCTGGTTCAACTGGCTCGCCGACATGAGCACGGCGGGCATTTGAACCTCAACCCGCGTGTCTTCGCTCAACACGAATCGCACCGTGTTGCTGTCGCCGTCGGTGTAGCCGGCCTGCTGTTGCAGCCCATAGGCCCCGCGACGCGTGTCAATCCACAACACCATCGGCACACCCTCCGAGACCGCCCGGCTCTGGCCGTAGCGCGTCAAGGACAAAAAGCGTCGCGCTTCCGAATCCAGGGTCCGCCCGCGAAAGAATCCTTTCAGCGACGGTAAAGCCACGCTGAACACGATCAAGAGCATCGTCATCACGAGAACCAACTCGATAAGAGTGAACGCTCTCCCGTGGGACATCTCGTATCGCTTATTTCTTTTGCTGCCAGTTGGCAATGTCATCATCGGATTCAGTCCGCCCGTCCGGTCCCGCCGACATCAGGTCGTAGCCGCTCGGATTGTGTTTGCCCGGGCATTCGTAGATGTAAGGATGACCCCAGGGATCAGGCGGAACGTCCAGCTTAAGATATGGGCCGTGCCAGTTTTGAGCATCGCGCGGCTGTTGCACCAGATCGAGCAGTCCGTTTTTGCCCTTCGGGTAATAGCCCATGTCCACTTCGAATGCGTCGAGCGCGGTGCCGAAATTGGCGATCTGCGATTGCGCTGCGGCGATGCGCGCCCGCTCCGTGCTGCCAGAAAATTTTGGAACAACAATGGCCGCCAAGATGCCAAGAATGACTATGACGAGCATCAGTTCAATCAATGTGAATGCCTGCTCGGCTCGTCTCTGGTACGAGGTGTTGAAAATGGGGGCCTGTTTCACGCTGGAATTTCTCAATTTCATAGCTCTGACCGGATCAACCTCATTTGATGTATTGTTGGAGTGAGAAAATCGGCACCACCATTCCGATGAAGATAATTCCGACAAGACCCGCGATGAAAAAAAGCATGACTGGTTCAATTAGCGCAACGGCTGTTTTGAGTCGACGGTCGAGGTCGCTTTCGGTAACGTTTGCGATGCGCACAAGCTCGTCATCCAGTCGCCCACTTTCCTCGCCGACAGAGATCATTTCCAGAACAGAACCGGGAAACAGCGTGCGGCAATCCGCGAGACTTGGCCCGAGCTGTTTGCCTTCCTTGACACGATCGATGGAATTGGAAACAGCATCAACGAGAATTTGGTTTCCGATCGAGCGCCGAGCAACGTTGAGTGCATTGATCAGTGGCACGCCCGACTTAAGCAACGTTCCGAGCATTCTGCAGAAACGGGACATGGCGAACTGCGCGATGAGAGACCCCACGACAGGCGTGCGCAACATCGTGCCTTCCCAAGCGCGTCGCCCGACCGGCGAAAGGAACCATTGCCTAAGCAAAATACCCACGGTCACCAATCCGGCCAACGCAAACAAGCCGTAGGAACGGACAAGGTCGCTGGTCGAAAGGATGATTTGTGTCAGGAGGGGTAGCTTCCCTCCAAAACTTGCAAAGACCGGCAAAAAATTCGGAATGAATACAACCATCAGGACCACGAGTACGCACACAGCAAGAAACACAAGAATGCAGGGATAAAGCAACGCCGTCATCACTTTGGAGCGCAGCTCTTTTTCACGCGCCTGAAAATCAGCGATCTGTGCCAACACCACATCCAGAAAACCTCCGGTTTCACCCGCTTCCACCATAGCGACATACACGCGAGGAAACGTACCGGGCGACTTCGCCATCGCGTCGGCCAGCGACATGCCGTCCACCACCAGGTCGTGAATCTCCTTCCACTTCACGGCAGCCAAAGGTGACGCGGCTTCCTTGCAAAGAATGACCAGCGCGCGGCTCAACGGCACCCCAGCTGCCAGCAAGCTGGAAAGCAGCCGCGTGAAACTCTCCAGTATTCTCGCCGAGATTTTGTTCGCGCGGTTAAAGGATAGCTTGAATTGTGTCCACGCCAACCGCCCGTCGGCTCTTTCGCCCGGAACACTTTCTCTCTTCGGCGCTTCAGATTTCTGCGCCTTCCCGTTTGATTCGGGTTTTTGCGGTTTGCCGTTTCGGTGCTCGGCGAGACTGATGGGCCGCAGCCCCCGGCCTTCCATCTGGCGAAAGGCCTCCTGCCGGCCACCCGCCTCAAGCCGTCCTTCGGCGATGGTGCCGTCAATCTGCAGCGCTCGGTATTGAAACGTGGGCATCTTCTCTGGTTTGTCAGCGGCTCACCGCCGCGCCTGGTCGAGTCTCATCCGTCGCCACGCCGTCCAACGATTCGTTCTTCGTGCTGCGCGCCACTTCTTTGGCAGTGGTCACGCTTAACACCTCATCAACCGTGGTGATGCCCATCCGCACAAGGCGCCAGCCGTCTTCGGCCAGTGTGCACATTCCCGTGCGCCGAGCCGCATCGCGAATCTGGTCCGTCGAAGCGGTTTTCAGAATCAATCGGCGAATTTCATCGTCGCTGTCCATCCATTCAAAAATCGCGTGCCGTCCGTAAAAGCCGGTGTTGCGGCATTCGCGGCAGCCAACCGAACGGTAGATCGTCGTGTTCGCGGGAATGCCCATTTGCGCTTTGAACGCCTGGGCCGTCGGTGAATGGTCCTCCTGTTTGCAATGCTTGCAGAGCACGCGCACGAGACGTTGCGCGAGCACGGCTTCAAGTGACGAGGCAACCAGATACGGCTCGACCCCCATGTCCACCAGCCGCGTGACTGCGCCGGGCGCGTCGTTCGTGTGCAGCGTGGAAAAAACCAAATGGCCCGTCAGGGACGCTTGCACGGCAATCTGAGCCGTCTCCTGATCACGAATTTCGCCGATGAGGATTACATCGGGGTCGTGGCGCAGAATCGAGCGCAGCCCGCGCGCGAATGTCAGGCCGGCCTTTTCGGAGACTTGAATCTGATTGACCCCTTTGAGTTGATACTCGACCGGGTCCTCGATGGTGATGATCTTGCGGACCGAGTCATTGATCTCGTTGAGCGCGGTGTAAAGAGTCGAGGTCTTGCCGCTGCCGGTAGGACCGGTCACCAGGACGATTCCGTGCGGCAGCTCGAGCACGCGCCGGAAACAGTCGAATTCGCGACTGTTCAGGCCCAATTCGCCCATCCCTCGCAGGGTCGCGTTCTGCCGCAACAGCCGCATTACCACCGCTTCGCCGTGCAGCATCGGGATCACCGACACGCGGATGTCCACCTCGTTGTTTTCCAGCCGGATTTTGATACGGCCATCCTGCGGCAGACGCTTTTCCGCGATGTTGAGGTGGCTGAGAATTTTCACGCGGGAAACAATCGCCGGTTGAAACCGCTTCACCTGCGCGGGCACCGGCACTTCCTGCAATACGCCGTCGATGCGATAGCGAATGCGCAGTTCATCCTCGAACGGTTCGAGATGGATGTCCGAAGCGCGAAGCTCAATGGCGTCCCTCAGCACCTGGTTGACGAACCGGATGATCGATGCGTCTTCTGCGGCGCTGTCCAGATTCGTGTCTTCCTTGTTTTCATCAACGACTTGAAATGGGGCTTCCTCGTCCAGCGTGTCGATGGTGTCCGCGCCGACGCCGAGCCTCTTCTTCATTTCGCGCTCAATGGCCTCGGCGGGAGCAAGGACGGGCTTGAGCCGCAAGCCCGTCATGGTTTTGAGCGCGTCCAGCCCCTGGGTCGCGAAGAGCCGGCTCGTGGCAACTTCGACGGCGCCGTTTGTTCGTCTTAGCGGAAGCAACTGCTCCTTGAGCAGGACGCGCGCAGGAAACAAGGAGAGAATCTGGCGATCCGGCTCGATCTCCTCCAACGCCGTGTAGGCCAGGTCATATTCCTTCGCCAACCACCGAAGGACACTTTCCTCCGATTTTGGAGGCGTCTCCGACCCCTGGCGACACTGTCGTGCCAGGGTATCCGCGTCCGCGGAAGACAGTTGCTTGGCTTCCACCATTCGGTCGAGCAACTGCTTCAGAGCCGACGCCTGATTTTCCACCTCACTCATGAACTCGGTTCGTCGGTTTCAGTGGCATTCTCGCTGAGAAGTTTTACTGCAACAGCCCTATCAGAACTGCGGCCGCTTCCTGTTTGACGGAAAGCACTTTCTTGAGTTCTTCCTGCGCGCTGGCCAGCTTGGCCTCTTTTTCTTTGCGGGCTTCGCGGAATTTCGCAAGCTTCGCCTTTAGTTCATCCTTCGATGCATTCGCGTCAATGGCCTTTTGCAAATCCTCCGCTTCCGGACCAGGCCCGCCCCCACGGAAACCACGTCCGCCACCCTGGTTGTTTCCGCTGCCTTGCGCGTCATTGTTATTGTTCCCTCCGCCACGACGAGGACCCCGGCCGAACCCGCCGCCGAAACCGACCTCACGCCGCGCGTCCATGACTTTCTCGATCAGAGGCTGAATGACCTTCCATTCGTCGTCGCTCTTGACCTCCAGCCGCCCACGGGCATCGTCCAACATGTTTTGACGGAACTGCGCGGGATCGAAGTTTCCTCTGCCGGGTCGCGGCTGCTGCTGGTCTTGCGCTGACAGGTGCGCGGCCCCGAAGAACGTTGCCAATACTACGCCGGCAACGGTTACCAAACGATTCAATGTCTTCATAGTTCTATTGTTTCAGAGTGTTGTGGTTGAGTTATCAAATACAGTACAGAGACGGGCTGTTGCACGGTCTGCGTGCTGCACCGCGAAGCTGACGCAAGCAGCGTGCCAGCCGACGCAAGACGCGATTTCCCAATAATACGATGACAAAGCGCGCAGAATTTGCGCGGCGCAGTAGCTGTTCTGTGCAGGTCTTGCGCGCGCCAGGGCAATCCGGCAGTGTTCATCGAACAAGATACAACGGAGGCTATGGTGCGACCAAGTCCATTTCTTACAAAAATCTTGCAGCGGGAGCGCTTCGGAACAAAATCCGGACAAGATTGTAACCCGGTTACTCTCCCGCTGGTCTTTAGCACAGACACCGGGTTTCAAGGCCCGGCCACACGAAGGAATAGCGAGTGCCGGTTAAACGACACCGATAAGAACGGGTCTCGCAGCGGTTAATGAGGAAGCCAGCGCAGAGTTCCAAGTGTGTAGAGTTTTGGACGTTCGACTCCAACCGTGAATGTCCAGATCGGCGGATAAGATAGAGATAACATAGAAATGATGCCAATTGGTACAGGCGCTGTCTTGCGGAGAACATGTGACCCCTTTATCGCGATCGCTTTGTCGGCGTAGCCCTGAACCCATGAAGACCCAACCTTGCCCCCTACTGATGCGTGCGTATCGTGCGACACTTGCAATTCTATCGCTCGGCGCTTGGGTCGCGCGCGCAGCTTCGACCTCCACGGACCAGAACTGGCCGCAATGGCGCGGACCGTTTGCCAACGGTGTCGCTCCGCACGGGAACCCACCGCTCACCTGGAGCGAGACAAACAACGTGAAGTGGAAGGTGAGAATTCCCGGTAGCGGCTCGGCCTCACCCATCGTTTGGGAAAATCTGGTCTTTCTCCAAACAGCGATTGCGACAGGCAAAAAGGTTCAACCGCCAGCTGAAAAGTCGCCGGTCGCCGCAGATGCGCCAGTGCAAAATCCGCAGGGGCGTCCCCGCGGCGGCGGCATGATGCGTCCGGAGAAGCCGAGCGAGTTTTATCAGTTCGTTCTGCTTTGCCTTGACCGGCAGACTGGAAAAACACTCTGGCAGAAAGTCGCTCGCGAAGAAGTGCCCCACGAAGGACATCGCGCCAACGACGGCAGCTTCGCTTCCGCCTCGCCCGTGACGGATGGCAAGCACGTCTTCGCCTATTTCGGCTCGCGCGGCCTGCACTGCTACGACCGGCAGGGAAATTTGGAGTGGGAAAAGGACTTTGGCCGGATGCAAACCAAGATGTCCTTCGGCGAAGGCAGTTCGCCGACGCTGTTCGGCAGCACCATCGTCATCAACTGGGATCATGAGGGAGAGGACTTCATCGTAGCGCTGGACAAGGAGACCGGTAAGGAACTCTGGCGACAACCGCGCGATGAGGAGACTTCCTGGGCGACGCCAGTCATCGTGCAGCACGGAGGCCAAACGCAAGTTGTCACCGCCGCGACGCGCAAAATCCGCTGCTACGACCTGAGGTCGGGAAGGTTGATTTGGGAATGCGCCGGGTTGACGCCGAATGCGATTCCGAGTCCTGTGGCAGGGGACGGTACGGTTTACGCGACGAGCGGATTTCGTGGCAATGCGTTGCTCGCAATTCGGCTTGGCCGCACAGGGGATCTCACCGGCACAGACGCCATCGCCTGGAGCTATAACAAAAGCACGCCCTACGTGCCGTCGCCCCTGCTCTACGGCAACAATCTCTACTTCTACGCGAATAATAACGGGATACTCTCCTGCTTTGATGTCAAGACCGGGCACGCCCTGATCGACGCCGAACGAATTGAGGAGTTGCAGGGTGTATTTGCCTCGCCAGTCGGCGCGAGTGGCCGCGTTTATCTCGTCGGCCGCAACGGCGTGACCGTTGTCATCAAGCAGTCCGACCAACTGGAAAAGCTGGCGACGAACCGGCTGGATGAGAAATTCGATGCTTCGCCGGCGGTCGTTGGCAAGGAACTTCTTTTGCGGGGACACGAATATCTTTATTGCATCGCCGAGAAGTAAACGAGTCACGCGCGCCAAATCCATTTTGTATCCTCAACTGAGCTATCAACGAAAACCAGACTAGTCCAAATCAAAGGTTCTATGAAAAGAAAAGTTCTGTTAAGCACAATGGTCGTGCTGGCGGGATCGCTGCTCGCGGCGGATTCGAGAGATGAAGTCAGGAGCGCAGCCAAAAAGCTCGCCGAGAAGGACAACTATAGTTGGAAAACAACCGTAGAAACCGGCGGTAATTTCCGTCCCGGCCCAAGCGAAGGCAAAACGGAGAAGGATGGTTATACTGTCCTGTCAATGTCCTTTCGTGACAATACCACAGAAGCGGTACTGAAAGGCGACAAAGGCGCCATCAAAACCCCTGACAACGGGTGGAAGTCCCTGGCGGACGCGGCGGCAGATGACGGGGGCGGCCAGCCTGATCCAGGGAGGTTCATCGCCCGCATGTTGCGAAACTTCAAGGTCCCGGCGGCGCAGGCCGAAGATCTGGCCGGCAAAGTCAAAGACCTTAAGTCGGCAGACGGCGTTTACTCCGGCGACCTGACCGAAGAAGGCGCGAAGTCGCTGCTCACGTTCGGACCACCGCGCGGCGGAAACGCACCCGAGGTCAGTGGTGCCAAAGGCTCCGTCAAATTCTGGGTCAAAGAGGGAGAACTCTCCAAAATCAAATTCACCGTGCAGGGGAAAGTATCGTTTAACGGCAACGACCGGGACGTGGACCGGACGACCACCGTCGAGATCAAAGATGTCGGCTCGACGAAGGTGAACGTGCCCGAAGACGCAAAGAAGAAGCTGTCCTGAGTTCTGCGTTTCAGGCTGACGGGGTGGCAATTCTCGTTGGCCACCTCGACGGCTTTTGCCCGTTAAAAAAGCGTGCCGGTCAGTCACAAATACTGTTTGATCTCAACATGAACTCACAAATCCTTTTCCAGAATCGTCGGCGCTTCATCCGCAGCTTGAGTCTCGGCGCGGCGCTTTTCACCGTTCCCGGACTCTTCGCTGATGAACTCGTGCGCACGCCGCGCCAGACGGAAGGGCCGTTCTATCCCGACCACTTGCCGCTCGACACCGATAACGACCTCATCATCGTCAATGATGGCATCACGCCGGCTCTTGGTGACATCACCCACCTCAGCGGACGGATTCTGGACGCGCGCGGCCAGCCGATTCGCAACACGCTCGTGGAAATCTGGCAGGTGGACAACAAGGGCGTGTATCTGCACAGCAAAGACACTCATGCAGCCTGCGATAAGAATTTCCAGGGCTTCGGACGTTTCCTGACCGGCTCGACGGGTGAATACTACTTTCGCACCATCAAGCCAATCCCTTACCCGGGTCGGACGGCGCACATTCATTTCGCGCTGAAAATGAAGGGCCACGAGAAGTGGACGACTCAGTGCTACATCAAAGGCGAGTCGCTGAACGAGAAAGACGGTATCTACAAGAGCATCGAGGATCCAAAGGCGCGCGCCGCGGTGACCATTGACTTCGCGCCCATGAGAGGTTCGCGCATCGGTGAGCTTGCCGCCAGGTTCGACATTGTGATGGGCTTCACCCCGGAAGCGTGATGAAAAATATCTTCAATCCGATGTTTCCGCCAAAGGCGACCGCCCCCTCCTGCTTACGTTCGACGCGCCGCCTTACGATCCGCGCAAGACCGTTAACCTTGAAGACCCGCTAGCGACCAAATGAGAATCTCTGCCCGTATCACGGTGCGGCCGCCGCAGGGATCAGCTGCCCACTCAACCACGTTCACGCGACTTTGCACTTCTCAACCAAACAAATGAAAGGATCGATCATGAACCGATTGACGACGTTCGTTGTCGCCGCCCTGGTGGCCGCTGTCACTGCTCAGGCCCAGGATTGGGCGAAAGCCCGACTCGAAAAATCGCCCCGCCATTTAGAATGGGTGAAGGTTAAACACGGAGACCGCGAAGTGACTTGCTTCATCGCCTATCCCGAGGTGAAGGACAAGGCCACCGCTGTGGTCGTGATTCACGAAATATTCGGTCTCTCCGATTGGGTGCGTGGCGTGACTGATCAACTGGCTGAAGCCGGTTACATCGCCATCGCGCCCGACCTGCTCTCGGGCACTGCGCCCGGCGGGGGCGGTACGGTCGAACTCGGCAGTGGCGACGCCATTCGCAAGGCCATCTCATCCCTGCCTGCGGAACAGGTCACCGCTGACTTGAACGCCGTGGTGGACTATGTCGCCAGGCTGCCTGCCTGCAACGGCAAGGTGGCCGTCGGCGGATTTTGCTGGGGCGGAGGCCAGACATTTCGTCTCGCGACCAACAACAAGAACATTAAAGCCGCATTCGCGTTCTACGGCACCGGCCCGGAAAAGGCGGAGGACATCGCCCGCATCAACTGTCCGGTGTATGGATTTTACGGCGGAAACGACAATCGCGTGAACGCGACGATCCCAAAGTCGGAAGAGCTGATGAAAAAGGCCGGCAAGACGTATGAGCCAAAAATCTACGACGGCGCCGGCCACGGCTTCATGCGCGCCGGTGAAGACCCCAGCGACAAGAATGAAGCGAACAAAAAGGCCCGCGACGAAGCCTGGAAGCGACTGAAGGACTCGCTGAAAAAGATTTGAAAAGCCGCGCGCCGCGTACGGTACGGGTCGTGGCGCAGCTCCGGAGTTCGCGGAAGCGACCGTTGCGGCCTTGATGGCGAATCGCCTCGGTCCACTGGTCATGCCAAATCTCGCGCCAGCTGAACCGGACACCGAAGGACTTCGTTCTCCAGCACCAGGCTGCTGCGCAGCCCGCTTCTTCCATTATGGGTTGAGGCCCTGCCCATCGGGATGAGCGCAACCTGCAGATTGTAACTTTTTCGTTTCATCCAGCGTCTTCACCCAAGTCGTCTCAGCGTTTCCTATCGAAATGGGTACCTTGGAAGACAACAAACTATGAACTAACCAAAACAGCCTATGAAACGTCCGCAACATGCCTTAGCCTCTCTCACTCAAATCGTTACCTGCGCAATCCTTGCGCTCGGCGCAGTGGTGCAAGCCCAGGATAAAAAAGCTGATCCCACCGGTACGTGGACATGGACCACGCCGGGGCGAAATGGCGGTCCCGACCGGAAAAGCACCCTCAAGTTGAAGGTCGAAGGAGATAAACTGACCGGAACTCTAGCCGCCCCTGGACGCGGGGGGCAAAGTAACGACAGTGCCATTGCCGATGGCAAGCTGAAGGGGGATGAAATCTCTTTCACGGTGTGACTGGGAGGCCAAACGCGAAACCGAAAAGAAATAATCTAATCCGCCAATACCGGCACGACGTTTGCGGGAGCTCCTTGCCCTTTGCAAGCGGCGCGCTTCTGAGCGGGTAGTCAATTCGAATCAGATGGGGTTCCAGACGCGGCAGTCCGAGTTGGCTCCGCGTCTGATTTTCTTTGTTGGCCAGCTGCGTCCACGACGACTGAATCCGAAAGTCGCTCACTGAACTCAATGGAAGGTGGAATGGTGGCTCGTCTCGGTGCGCGATCAGTTCACTACCAGGGCTTCATCAGTATCGTCCTTCTCTTCACTGATGACGGGCGCGATGGCCTGTAACTTGTCATTTGGCTCCAGATTGATGAGTTTAACGCCTTGGGTGTTGCGGCCGGCCTCGCGGATGTCTTTCACGAAGGTGCGCACCATCTGCCCACCGACGGTGATGAGCATGATTTCGTCTTCGTTGTTCACCGTCAGCGCGCCGACAACGGCGCCGGTCTTCTCCGTGGTCTTCATCGTAATGATGCCTTTGCCGCCGCGCGATTGCTTGCGGTATTCCTCAAAGCTGGTCCGCTTGCCGATCCCGTGTTCGCCGGCGACAAGCAGCGTCGCTTTCGAATCCACAACTGACAGGGCCACCACCTCATCTCCTCTCTCGAGCGTAATGCCACGCACACCGGTCGCGGGACGGCCCATCGAACGAACGTCTTCCTCCAGGAATCGGATGCTCATGCCGTCACGCGTGATGAGTACAACTTCGTTTTGGCCTGTGGTCAGCTTGACATCAATCAGCGTGTCGCCCGGTTCAATGCCGATGGCGATGATGCCGCCCCTGCGGATGTTGGCGAATTCTTCGAGCGCCGTTTTCTTCACCGTGCCTTGTCGGGTGGCGAAGAAAATGAAGCCCGGCTGTTGCCACGTCTGATCGTCGCTGTTCTGACCCGATTTGGCGACGATCCGAATCAAAGCTGTGACCTTTTCTCCGGTTTTAAGCTCCAAAATATTCGCGATGCTCCGGCCCTTGGCGGCGCGTCCCATGTCGGGGATTTCATGCACGCGCTCGACATAGACCCGGCCCGTGTTCGTAAAGAACATCAAATAATCGTGCGTGCTGGCAGTGAAGAGGTGCTCGATGAAATCAGCCTGCTCACCCTCGACCGCGGAGCTTTCGCGCGTGGTCATGCCGATGACGCCCTTGCCGCCGCGGCGCTGGGAGCGGTACGAGCTGGTGTTTGTGCGTTTGATCAGGCCGTTGTGCGTCAGCGTGATGATGACGCCTTCGTTGGCGATCAAGTCTTCGATGGCAATCTCGCCTTCATCAGGCACAAGGTCGGTCAACCGCGGCGTCGCGTATTTGTCTTTGATCTCCTTCAGCTCGTTTTTGATGATCGTCAGGACGCGCGATTCCTTCGCCAGGATGTCCATCAGGTCGTCGATCTTTTTCAGCAGTTCTTTATACTCGGCTTCGACCTTGTCGATTTCCATTCCGGTCAATTGATAGAGCCGAAGGTCGAGGATGGCGTTGACCTGAGATTCGCTGAGCGAATAGCGTCCGCTGCTCAGGCGCGTTTCGTTGCGAATCTTGAGGCCGAAGCCCTGGACCTGGGCCTGCGTGAACTCGAAGGCGAGCAGTTTGATTTTTGCTTCCTCGCGATTGTTGGAACTGCGGATGAGGCGAATGAATTCATCCAGATTGGCGAGCGCGATCAAATAACCTTCCAGGATTTCAGCGCGTTCTTCGGCCTTTCTCAATTCGAACTTCGTCCGTCGAATCACCACCTCTCGCCGATGTTCGATATAACAATGGATGAGTTCCTTCAGGTTGAGCGTTTTCGGCCGACCGCGATCGATCGCGAGCATGTTCACGGCGAACGACGTTTCGAGCTGCGTGTGCTTGTAAAGATTGTTGATGACCACCTTGGGGATCGCCTCCCGTTTCAGCTCGATGACGATCCGGGTGTTTTCGTCCGACTCGTTCCGCATCGCCGCGATGTCAGGGATGATCTTTTCGTTGACCAATTGCGCAATGCGCTCTTCCAAAGCCGCCCGGTTGACGTTGTAAGGAATTTCCGTGATGACCAACTGCTCGCGGCCTCCCTTCAACTGTTCAATGCCGGCCTTGCCGCGAATCTTGACGCTCCCCCGGCCGGTTTGAAAATATTGTTTGATTCCCTCCATGCCGCAGACCATGCCGCCGGTCGGAAAATCCGGACCTTTGGTAAACTTCATCAATTGCAGGACCGTGATGTTCGGGTCGTCGATCTGGGCGCAGACGCCGTCAATGATTTCACCGAGGTTGTGCG
>QHNT01000019.1 GCA_003218515.1 Verrucomicrobiota bacterium
TGAAATTTTCGCCGGGTCCGGCCCGGAGATTGAGGCGCTTGATGTTCACGGTGTGATTCGTCGTCTCGATGTAAGGCGCGTAAGCCCAGACCGGTGTGTTAGGGGGCAGTTGAATCTTCGCCCATTTGGCGGGCTCGCCCCGCTTGTGTTTCCTGGCGCTGAGTTCCTCCAGCACAGTGACCGTTTCACCCTTCTTCAATTGCGTGATGACTTCGCTCGTGGCCGAGGCCTGCGCGCGCAGGTTGACCCGGTCTCTTTTTACGACGGCGGCTTCTTCGGCCCGGACGGTTAAAACCACCAGCCCGACCGCGATAACCGCGGTCCAGGCCCCTCGTTGATTTGTCTTCATAGCGTTCAGGAGTAGAAGTTTTATCGCCGGTCCTGTCAATGCTCGTGAGATACGACGCGCCCGGGCCGGCTGCTGTTCGACAGTAAAGTTTTTATTTCCGACTCCGTCAAGGTTCGCCACTTGCCCACGGGCAGGTCGGCCAGTTTGAGGCGACCAATTTGCGTGCGTCGGAGATGGGATACCGTCAGTCCTTGCGACTCGAACAACCGCCGCACCTCGCGGTTTTTGCCTTCCGCCAGCTCCACTTCGACCACGCTGTGGGAATTGTTCGCGCTTAGCAGCCGGGCCTTCTTCGCCTTCAGCCTTTCGCCTTCGTGAACCACGCCGCGGATCAATTCGCCCAAGACTTTCGGCTCGACCCGCCCTTCGACGGTGGCCAGGTATTTTTTTCGGACGCCGTAACGCGGATGCGTCAATTGCAGACAAAACTCCCCGTCGTTGGTGAGGAAAATCAAACCTTCGCTCTCGTAGTCGAGCCGGCCAACCGGGTAAAGGTTGTCCCACTCTTTGGGCAACAAGTCACCGACCGCGCGGCGCTTCGCCCGGTCGTGCCGCGAACAAATGTAACCACGCGGCTTGTTCACGGCGACGTAGAGTTTGCGCCTGAGTTTGACCGGCGCGCCGTCAACGTTGACGCGGTCGCGTGTCGGGTCAATCTTCGTTCCGAGCACCTGGACGACGTGCCCGTTGACCGCGACGCGACCGGCCAGGATGATCTGTTCACTGGCGCGCCGCGAGGCCACGCCTGCATCGGCGAGAAATTTTTGTAGGCGAACCATCTCAGTGCGGAGTGCGGAGTGCGGAATGCGGAGTGCGGAATGAAGCGCCGGCGTGTCGTGCCCGAGCATTCCGCAGTCCGCACTGCGAATTCGAATCAGGTTTCCGGCTTGGTTTTGCGCAGGCCGGAGACACGGTCGCCGTCGTTCCACTGGCCGCGTTTCTTGAGCAGCGCGACTCGCTCAAAACGTTTGAGCACATTGCGTTTGGCGCCGGTTGTGCCGACGGCGCGGAGACTGGAATGCTGTGACATAGATTCGCTAAACGGTTAAATCGTTGAAGCGTTAAACTGGTGCTTCCCTGACCGCTGACACGGCAGGACGGGACTTGTATCACAGTCGGACCCGAATGCAAACGGTTAATTTAGCGGCAACCAGGCCCTTGACGCGACCACCATGGCGCTGGTCGATTCCCTCTCCCCACGACGGAGGAGTGGGGAGAGGGTAAGTGAGAGGGGATTCCAATTAGCCGCGCCAATTCCATGGAAACTGCCCCTCTCCCCAGCCCCTCCCCAGCCCTCTCCCCGCTCGTGCCTCGCAGGGAGAGGGAGCGGCGTGCTTCCGCGATGGTGGTGGTATCCAGATGCGCCGCAGGCCCCTTTTTGCGCGCCTTGAAGGTTGAACCGGCACGCGAAAACTCATAGCATCCGAACAATCCATTGCTGGCATCTGTCCAGTAGAAACAGCGTTTGATGAACAAATCCGTCAAAAATCTCATCTGGTTGGTGATCGCGCTGCTCGGAGCGTGGGCTTACGTCGTCCTGGCCACCCGCCGGGGCGAAGCGGTCAACTCGGGTTACATCCTCATCGCCGCGCTCTGTTCCTACGCTATTGGCTACCGCTTTTATTCCAAGTGGATCGCCGCCCGGATTCTCGCGCTCAACGACCGACGCGCCACGCCGTGCGAAGTCCACGATGATGGCAAAGATTTCGTGAAGACGAACAAGTGGATTGTCTTCGGGCATCACTTCGCGGCGATTTCCGGACCGGGCCCGCTGGTCGGTCCGGTGCTGGCCGCGCAATTCGGTTATCTGCCCGGCGCGCTCTGGATTCTGATGGGTGTGGTGCTCGGCGGCGCCGTGCAGGATTTTGTCATCCTGTTTTGCTCGATGCGTCGCAACGGGAAATCGCTCGCGCAAATGGTGAAGGAGGAACTCAACACAACTGCCGGGATCATCGCCATCGTGGCGATTCTCGCCATCATGATCATTTTGCTGGCTGTGCTGGCGCTGGTGGTTGTGAAAGCGCTGGCGGACAGTCCCTGGGGCGTGTTCACGGTCGGCGCGACGATTCCTGTTGCAATGTTTATGGGCGGTTACCTGCGCTGGTGGCGAGTGGGCAAAGTCATGGAGGGGTCGGCGATCGGCGTCGCGCTCCTGCTGCTCGCCGTCTGGGGCGGACAATACGTGCATGGTCACGCGAATCTGGCGACGCTCTTTTCGCTCAAGGATATCCACATTGCGTGGGTGATTATCCTCTACGGCTTTGCCGCCAGCGTACTGCCGGTCTGGCTGCTGCTCGCGCCGCGCGATTATTTGAGCACATTCATGAAGCTCGGCACCATCTTCGCTCTGGCGCTGGGCGTATTTCTGGTTTTGCCCGCGTTGAAATTTCCCGCGGTCAGCCGCTTCATTGACGGTTCCGGGCCGGTCGTGGCCGGCAAACTGTTTCCGTTCTGTTTTATCACCATCGCCTGCGGCGCGATCTCCGGCTTCCACACGTTGATCGCCAGCGGCACGACGCCCAAAATCATCACGCGCGAAAGTTACGCCCGCTCGATCGGCTACGGCGCGATGTGCCTCGAATCACTCGTGGCGATCATGGCCTTGATCGCGGCCTGCTCGCTCGACCCCGGTGTTTACCTGAGCATGAACATTAAAGGCGCGCCGGAGGAAACCGCAGCGAAGGTCACCGCGCTCGGTTTTCCGGTCACGGTCGGACAGATGAATCAACTCGCCGACTCCATCGGCGAGAAGACTCTGTTCGGCCGGACCGGCGGAGCGGCCACTTTGGCGGTCGGCATGGCGCAGATTTTTCACCACGCAGTCGGCAATCGCTGGCTCGATCTCTGGTATCATTTCGCGATCATGTTCGAGGCGTTGTTCATCCTCACGACCCTCGACGCCGGCACGCGTGTCGGGCGCTATCTCCTTCAGGACGTGCTCGGCAACCTGTGGAAACCGCTCGGCGACGTGAAAGACCTGAGAGCAAATGTGCTCGCCAGCGGCCTGATCGTGGCGGGGTGGGGATATTTCCTGATTCAAGGTGTGCGCGACCCGCTCGGCGGCATCAATTCACTCTGGCCGTTGTTTGGTATCGCCAACCAACTCCTCGCGGCCGTCGCGCTTTGTCTGGCCACGACTGTGATCTTGAAAATGACGCTGCAAAGCGGTCCAGGAAGGACGCCTGTCCCACGGTCGCCCGCGTTTGCGCTGGTCACGCTCGTTCCGTTGCTCTGGCTGCTGACCGTGACGATGACTGCGGGTTGGCAGAAAATTTTCAGCGCCGATCCGGGCATCGGTTTCATCGCGCAGGCGAGAGTTCAAGCGGAGGGAATTGCCCGGGCCCACACACAGGTGGTTTTGGCGAAAGACGAGGCCGGGTTGCGCGCGGCGGAGAAGTTGATGAAGGCGGCCGTTCGGCTTTGCTTCAACAATTATCTGGACGCGGTGGTGGCCGCGGCTTTTCTCGTGCTTGTGGCACTGATTGTGTCGATCAGCGTCCGCGAATGGATTCTTTTGCTCGCGCGCAAACGGCTGGCGACGTTGCGCGAGTCCGATCCGGTCTGGCTGCCCGACTACGCCATGGCGGAAGGCAAGCCGTTGCGTCTGTTCAGCCTGATCGCGCTTGCGTTTGCGCTGAGCAAAGAGTTGTCCGGCGAAGCGGCGTTGGAACGGGCGCAGCGGAGCGCGACCCTCTGCGACTGCGGGCCGACCCGGCATCAAAAGATCAATTTGCCGGGTGAACAGCGGTCCTCGAACCCGCCAACCAGGGAACAGCTCTACCTTCAAACGGTTGAACAGCGGTTCAACGGCATCAATCGGTGTTGTTGAGGGACTCTTCACAATTTCCAATCGCAAATCGGGAATCGCAAATCTAAAATTTCCACGTGCAACGCATCGGTCTATTCGGCGGGTCGTTCAATCCGGTTCACCTCGGCCATTTGCTCGTGGCGCAGGCGGCGCGGGAGGAACTCTGGCTCTCTCGCTTGTTTTTTATTCCCGCCGCGCAATCCCCGTTCAAACCGGGCCTGGCGCTGGCGCCGGCGGAAGCACGGTTGCAAATGCTGCGTCTGGCGTTGGCCGGCCAAACCGATTGCGAGATCGACGACCAGGAACTCAGGCGCGGCGGCGTCTCCTACACGGTTGACACCGTCCGCGAGTACGTTCGACGCTTTCCGGCCGCGCAGTTGTTTTATCTCATCGGCACCGACCACATCCCGCAATTGCCCAAATGGCGCGAGGCGGACGGACTGGCCGAGCTGGTCGAGTTCGTCGTCATCGCGCGGCCCGGCCAGGTCGCCGCGCCCCTGCCGGCGCCGTTTCGCGGCGAAACGTTGAACGGCTTTCCTCTGGGCGTTTCGTCATCCCAAATTCGCGAACGGGTCAGGGCCGGTTTGCCGATCGAACTGCTGGTCGGATCCGCCGTCGCCGAGGCAATTCGCAACAATCGTCTTTATCTTTGAGCGGGCCTTCCCCACCCTCATCACCGGCAATGGATTCGAAGAAATTGGCGTTGCTCTGTCGGGAACTGGCCGACAACAGGAAGGCGGAGAACATCGTCATTCTCGACCTGCGCGAATTGTCGTCGGTTACGGACTATTTTGTCATCTGCACCGGCAACAGCGAGCCGCACCTGCGCGCCATCGTGGATGAAATCACCGACCAGTTGCGCGAAGAGCACGCCGTTCGTCCGCGCGCCATGGACGGCACGCTGCAAACCGCGTGGATCGTGCTCGATTTTTTCGACGTCATTGTCCACGTGATGCGGGGCGACGTGCGCGAGCATTACGATTTGGAAGGCCTTTGGGGCGACGCGCCCAGGTTGCGGCTGCGCAAAACGCCGCGACCGAGGCCGGGAGAAGATTGAACTTCCCGGTCCCGCAACCAGAAATGGTTTCGGTTCCAGGGAGTGAAGGAAGGGTAGGGCGAGCTACTGGCTTTTGGCGGGCATTTCCGTCGAAGCCTTCACCATTTCGTCCAGTAGTTTCTTGAATTCTTCCAACCCCGGCGCGGGAACGATGATCGTGTCGCGCCGCCCGTTCACGTCCTCGGTAATTCGCAAAAAACGGCCGCGGGTATTCTCCTTGAGAGTGAACACGAATGTTTTTCGCTCAATTTGAATCTTGTCCGCCTTCAACGTCTCTTCCGGCGCGCTCGGCTTGGGCGCCCCCGAATAAGACCGCTGGCCGTAAGGCGATGGACGCTCGTTTGAGATCATACAGCTCTTTCGACCCAGGCACTGACTCCGCCACCAACAACTATCGCACCTTTTTTTTGCACGTCACACGGTTTGTCAACCCTCGATTTTGAAGACCGGCCGGCTCCAATCCACGGTTTGGCTCAGGCCCGATGGCGATAGCCGCTGCCCGGCGTGGTCACGCGCCAGAGATAAACCGTGATGCCGGTGAGGACCATCAGGTTCAACATTTGCGACGCGCCATGCCAGAGCGCGAACGAATGCTGCGCCTCCTGGCGTTGTTGCTGGGCCACTCCGGGACCGTACATCACGCGATGCAGTCCCTGTAATTTCGGTTGAATAATGAAGCCTCCAACCAACCCGAACCAGAAAATTCCGAGCAGCAGCCAAAGCGTCAAACGCTGCAACGGCTTGCCCATGTAAAGCCATTCCGCCACCAGATGGAACATGGCCAGTATTCCGCAAATCAGGTGCAAAATGAAATAACGCTCGAGCAGGAGCTGCACCGCCGCGCCGGCGTAAGGCTTCGTCAGCAAATGGATCATCTTTTCTGAGAAAAAAGCCGGCCCGACGCTGAACGTGAAAAAGATCGACGCCCCGAACCAGATGGCGGCGTTGGCCACGCCTACGAATCGCAAAAACCCAATCACCCGTTCAGATTAGAAAAATCCAAAAACAGTGCCAAGCCTCGATTCTCATCGCACGCCGGAAAGGGTGTGATTAAAAGTGGGTGAGGTTAATTCCACAGGCTGAGCCACTGGCCGTTGGCCCGCAGAACGCGGAGGTTTGCGATGTGGTCGGCATTTTCAATCAACCAAGCTGCTCCCGCTTTCTTGAGCCGGGCTTGCAACACATGCCGATGTCCAGACTCGATCATTCCCGAGCCAATCGGCAGTCCAA